>DASPXV010000018.1:0-14838 GCA_035637115.1 Vicinamibacterales bacterium | reverse complement strand
ATCGTCGTAGAGCTGCACGCGGTCGCCCCTCTTCCAGGCTCTAAATATGCGCCGCCCTTGGTCGAACGCATGTTGAATGCCGCGGCTACTTCTGAACGCATCGCGAATGCGCACAAAAGCCTTGTCAGGATCGCGAAAGGGCTCGACCGGAGGGCTCGCCTTAGCCTCAACGACGATTGCTGTACGCGCCACACGCACAAGCAAGTCATGCTCAAAATGCTGATCATGCGTCTCAAAGACGCTGGGCGCGCCGCTCAGAAAGTAGACCAAACGCCGCTCGGAAAGTAGACCACCTGAGGGCCTGATTGCGGGCTTGCCGGATCGAGGGATCCGGGGTTCGCTGGAGGATGCTCAGGATGGACCTCGTACATGTCGTTCGACACAAAGTGCTGGTGGAGGGACGGACGCAACGGGCCGTCGCCCGCGAGTTGGGGTTGGCGCGGGTCACTGTCCGCAAGTACGTGGATCAGGCGGCCCCAGTGCGGAAATTGGAGGCCGGGCCTCGGCCCCGGCCGGTCTGGGATGCGGTCGCCGGGCGGGTGCAAGCATTGCTGGCCGAATCGGTGCGGTGGACCGGCGGCAAACAGCGGCTCACCGCCACGCGACTGCACGAGCTGTTGCTAACCGAAGGCCACCACGTCGGCGTGACGGTCGTCAAAGACGCGGTCGCGGAATGGAAGCGGCAGCGGCGCGAGGTCTTCGTGCCGCTCACGTATCGGCCGGGCGATCTCGCCGAGGTCGACTTCTTCGAAGTGCTGGTCGACGTCGAGGGGACCCGCCACAAGGCCTGGCTCTTCCTGATGCGGCTGATGTACTCGGGCCGCGACTTCGCGTGGATCTACGAGCGCCAGGATCAAATCAGCTTTCTCGACGGGCACGTCCGCGCATTTGCGCACTTTGAGGGCGTACCGGCCCGCGTCGCGTACGACAATCTGCGGGCGGCCGTCGTCCGGATCCTGGTGGGCGGCGCCCGCACGTTGACGCCGCGGTTCGCGGCGCTCGCCTCGCACTATGTACTCGAAGCGTGTTTCTGTCGGCCCGGCGAAGGCCACGATAAGGGCGGCGTCGAGGCCCGTGGCAAGGCCGTCCGGCAGCAGGTGCTCGTGCCGATTCCGGTCGGTCCGACGCTCGCGGTCATCAACGCAGCGCTGCTGGCGCAGATGGATGCGCGGCTCGACACTCAGCGTGATCCGGCCGGCCAGACCATCGGCATGCGATTCATCGAGGAGCAGCGCCTGCTGCGGGCCGCGCCGCTGCCGTTCGTGGCGGAGGCGACGACGTTCGCGACGGTGTCGCCGCGCGCGCTGGTGCGGCTCGAGGGCGCCGTCTACTCAGTGCCCAGTCGCTGGGCCGGGCTGGATCTCATCGTGCGCATCGGCGCGACGACCGTGACCATCGTCGGATGCGAGGGGACGCGGATCGTGCATCCGCGGAAGCGGTTCGGGCAGCGGTCGATTGACTACCGGCATTACCTGGCGGAGCTCGCGCGGAAGCCGCAGGCCGTGCGCCAAGTGCTGCCGGATCTGCTGCGAGACCTCGGTGACCCGTTTCCGGCGATCTGGGATCAGCTGCATGGCGCGCACGGTCCACGGGAGGCCGCGCGGCTCTTCGCCAAGGTGCTCGGGCAGCTCGACACGTACGGCGCGGCCGTCGTGGTGCCCGCGCTGACGCGGGCGCTCGCGACCGGGACGCCCCTGCTGCTGGCCGTCACGCCGGCGCGATCGACATCGGCGTGTGTCGCGCTCGACGCGGTGCCGGCCCCGTTGCGCGACATTGCCGTCACGAGCGGCTGTGCCGCCGACTACGATGGCTGGCTGCTGGGCGGTGTCGCATGAGCGCCATCACGCTCGCCCGCGATCTCGTCGTCGCACAGACGCGCGCGTTGAAATTGCCGGGCGTCGCGCGCACCTTTGAGGCCCTCGCGCGTCAAGCGCGCGATGCGCATTGGCCGCATGAGGATTATCTCCATGAGGTCCTCACGGCCGAGCAGGCGTCGCGCCATGAGTCCGTGATTCGCCAGCGGCTGCGCGAGGCGCGCTTTCCCGAAGTGAAGACGCTCGACACGTTCGACTTCGCCGCGGCGGACGGCGTCAGCGCGACCCAGGTCCACACGCTGGCGCGCGGCGAGTGGGTCACCGACCCCGAGAATCTCATCTTGGCGGGCCCGATTGGCACCGGCAAGACGCACTTGGCAATCGCGTTGGGCGTTGAGGCGACCAAACAGAAACGCCGTGTCCTGTTTACGCGCGCGGCGGATCTCGTCCGTCAGCTTCTCGAAGCCAGGGATGCGCGCGAGCTCACCCGACTGCAGCAGCGCCTGCTGCGCGTCGATGTGCTCATCATCGACGAGGTCGGATTCGTGCCGTTCGAACGCGTCGGCGGCGAGCTACTGTTTAATCTGATCACCGATCGCTACGAACGACGGGCCACGGTCGTGACGACGAATCTTGCATTCGCCGAATGGGTCACCGTGTTTGCGGGCGACGAGAAGCTCACGACTGCGCTGCTCGATCGCTTGGCGCATCACGCGACGGTTATCACCACGAAGGGAAAAAGCTATCGCATGCGCAAGCGACGCGCGTCGGCCTCGTGAGGCCCAAATCGCCCATCGCGGGCCGATCGACCGCACAAACGACCGCGTAGCAGACCGTAGGAACGACGATCGCGAGGGCAACAAGAGTCGAGTATCCTCTCGTGCGACTACCAGGAGGTGATGCGTAACGAAAATCGACGCGGCTATGGAAATGACGCGGCTATGGAAATCACAAAACGATTTCCACAGCCGCTTGGAAATCTCGCACAGAACGCGAGATTCCCACATTCCCACAGCCGATCATCTTTGTCTCAGATGAGAAGAGCGTAGAATGAACCGCCCTCAGGTGGTCTACTTTCTGACCGGCTCACTGGTCTAGTTTCCGAGCGGCGCGCGCAAATGCCGAGCTCCTGCTCAAGACTGAGGAGCACAATCTGCCGAATAGTGCATCACCCGATGGGCAGTTTCTGCTGTACACCGCCGTCAGTGTAGGGCCGACACGGCTTGACTTGTGGGTGCTTCCCCTCAAGGCTGAGCGCAAGCCGTTTCCGTTCCTCCGCCGCCCATTCGATCAGCGCGGGGGACAGTTCTCACCCGACGGACGTTGGGTTGCGTACGTCTCGAATGAATCGGGTCGTGACGAAGTCCTTGTGCGGCCATTCACGTCGGTCCCGGAAGGTGCGGTTGAGAGCTCGGTGATCTCGAAAGGTGGCGGCATGGCGCCGCGCTGGCGTGGCGATGGCAAGGAACTCTTCTATCTGACGCCGAACGGAACTGTCACGTCAGTTTCCTTCGGCACCGATCGCGGTGTGGAAATCGGCCCACCGAAAGTCCTGTTCCAGGTACCTGGAGCCGAGGTGGACTGGGCTGTGACAAGAAACGGCGAACGATTTCTCCTCGCCGCGCCTGCTGGCCACAGCACGCCGTCACCGTTCACTGTCGTGTTCAATTGGCAAGCGGCGTTGAACAAATAGCGACTGTCCCCAACATTGTCCCTCCGAGCCCCCAAAACCGGACCTCCAGAGCCAACAGCAACCAAAACGGTGGATCGAGGAAGTGACTGAGACGCGAGGATTTGCGAGGAAGAACGAAGATGGCCGAAATGCTGATCGGCGTTTAGCAAACCGCCTTACGCGGCTCTCTGGAAGTCTTCGATTTGGCGCATCCAGCTGGTCAGTGGGTTCCATCTGGGGAAAATCAGGTCCACCAACCTTCGCTCATGAATGCAGGCGAAGGGTGTCCACCGTAGCGGCGAAGCCGCGAAGGTGGGCCTGTCCTGTCTGCGAACGAGCTACGGCTGGCAGGCCACGCGAAGGTTGCCCACCGTAGCGGCGAAGCCGCGAACGGTGGGCCTGTCCTGTCTGCGAACGAGCTACGGTTGGCAAGCCACGCGAAGGGTGTCCGCCGTAGCGGCGAAGCCGCGAAGGTGGGCCTGTCCTGTCTGCGAACGAGCTACGGTTGGCAAGCCACGCGAAGGGTGTCCACCATAGCGGCGCGGCGTCAACTCCAGCCGCGAGGTGCAACCGCCGTTGTCATTTCCAGCCTCCCGTTCTTCGCGTCACCAGGTTTCCTGGGCAATTCCGTCGGCATGTGACGTGCCTTTAGGCCTGCGTGGCTTTCGAAAAGCGGTTTGTGTACGTCCTCCGGAATCGGTCCACGCCGCCGCGCTACTACTGGGTTGACCTCTAATATGGCAGCACGCCTGGCCGCGCACAATGCTGGCCACTGCACGCACACGGCCGACGGTCGGCCGTGGGAGATCGACGTAATCATTGAGTTCAACGATGAGAAGCGCGCCGTCGTATTCGAGCAGTACCTCAAATCAGGCTCCGGCGTCGCGTTCGCGAAGCGGCATCTCCGATGATGTGCCTTATCATCGACATTATCTTCGGTGCGACTACGGAACTGGCATTCGTATTTCGCACAAACGCAGCAGCGCAAAGTGCAGCCCGGCGTCCAGATCCGCGGCGAAGATCACCACGGAACGACGACGATGACGATGCACCGTCCAGACGAATTCTCGATAGACATCGAAGACGCTCCGGCGACGCACGGAACAATCATCGTGGTAGCGGGACGCGCGATGATCATGAAAGACGTTCAGCACGAGAGCGGCTATGAGATCGGCTCGATCAACGTTTCGAGGCTTTCGCAACCACGCGTTTATATAATGGCGCGTTGTCTTCTCCCGAACCTCAGCTTTCCATCGTCGCACTCCGCCTTGATCGTCTGACGGATCCGGCACCGTTCCTGACCCAACTGCGCCGCGAAGTGGATGCGCTCGGGGTGCCCAGCGAGATCATCGAGGTACCCGCGGACCCGAACGGCTTCGGACACGAGCTGCGCGCCGGGCTGCGGAAGGCGCGCGGAACATATGTCATCACTGTCGACGCCGACTTCTCCGGCCCGATGACGTTCATTGCCGATCTGTGGGTGCGCCGGGACGAGGCGGAGGTGATCGTCGCGTCGCGGTATGTGCCGGGCGGCCGCGCCAACATGCGCGCGCCGCGCAACGCGTTGAGCCGCCTCCTGAACGCCGCGTTCCGGCGCGGCCTGAGTCTCGGCGTCAACGATGGATCGAGCGCGCTGCGGCTGTACCGCACCGATGTGGTCAACGGATTGCGCCTGGAAGCGGCGGACTACGACGTGCTGCAGGAAGCGCTCGTGCGAGCGTATGCCGCCGGGTGGCGCGTGCTCGAGATCCCGCTCCACTACACGCCGAATCCCTCCGTCGCCTCAAAGGCGCACGCGTCGCTCGCGTTCGCGTACTTCCGCACGTTCTGGAACCTGTGGAAGCTGCGCAACTCGATCGCGGCCGCGGACTACGACTACCGCGCGCATGACAGTGCGATCCCGCTGCAGCGGTATTGGCAGCGGAGCCGCTACCGACACATTCTCGAGCTGATCGACGGGCAAGGCGCCGTGCTCGACGTCGGATGCGGATCCAGCCACATCATCGGGGCGCTGCCGAAGGGCAGCGTCGCCCTCGACGTGCTGATGAACAAACTGCGTTTCGCGCGGCGGTTCGCGGCGCCGCGCGTGCGCGGGTCCGGGTTCGCGTTGCCTTTTGCCGATGAAACGTTTCCATGCGTGCTCTGCTCGCAGGTGATCGAGCACGTCCCGATGGCCCCATCGATGATCGACGAGCTCTGTCGCGTGCTGAAACCGGGCGGACGCCTCGTCCTCGGCACGCCCGACTACGACCGCTGGGAATGGGTCTGGATCGAGAAGGCGTATGGCCTTGCGGCGCCCGGCGGCTATGCCGATGAGCACATCTCTCATTACACGCGGAAGGGGCTGCTCGAGGACTTCGCGCGGCGCGGCTACATCCACGAGGCGACGCGCTACATCCTCCGCGGCGAGCTGATCCTCGCCTTCCGGAAGCCCTCGGGATGAATCGATCGCCGGCAAACGACGACCGCTCCATCGCCCGCATCGTCGCGATCTGCAGCATCGCGCTCCTCGCGCCTCTTCTGCGTCCGCTGTTCACCGGCCGCGTGTTTGTCTACAACGACCTCTCGTGGTTTCACCTGCCGATGCGGTATCTCTACCAGCAGGCGCTGCGCTCGGGCGACACCGTGCTGTGGACACCATCGATTTTCGCCGGCTTGTACATGCACGGCGAGGGTCAGACCGGGGTGTTCCACCCGTTGCACCAACTGCTGTACCGCCTGCTTCCACTCGGGACTGCGTTCAATCTCGAGCTGATTGCCAGCTACCCGATTGCTTTCGGCGGAACCTTCTGGTTCCTGCGGCGACTCCGCTTCAGTCAGGCGGCGGCGCTCTTCGGCGCGATGCTGTTTGCCTTCAGCGGGTTCAACCTGCTGCACCACCATCACCTGAACATGGTGGCCGTCATCGCGCACATGCCGTGGCTGCTCGCGTCTGCTGACGTGCTGATCGTGGACGAACGGAAGCGCGCCCGGACACTCGCGTTCGCGGCGATGGCGATCATTCTCGCGTCGGAGTTCCTGCTCGGGTTTCCGCAGGGCGTCTGGTGGAACGCGATGACGCTCGCCGCCTTTGCGATCTTCCGTGCCGGCGAAACCGGGCGCTGGCGGCGCCTGCTGCCGTGCACGGGCGCGGTAGTCCTCGGCACCATCCTCGGCGCGATCCAGCTCCTGCCGTCGCTCGACGTCGCGGCGCACTCGATGCGGATGGCGCTATCGCGCGAGTTCGCGCTGACCTATTCGCTGCATCCGTTCAACCTGATCCAGCTGTGGTCGCCGTATTTTTTCGACCGAGGCGCCTATAGCAACCGCGACTACATGTGGTTCCACGAGTTCGGCATCTACTCGGGGGCCATCTTGCCGGTGGCGCTCATCTGGGTGTGGATTCGCCGGCGCGCGCTTGTTGAACGCCGCGCGCTCATTGTCGCGCTCACGATATTCGCGGCAATCATGCTGCTGCTCGCCCTCGGACGCTACGGCGGGCTCGCGGTACTGCTCACGTATGTTCCTGTGCTTCAGTCGATGCGGGCATCGGTTCGATACATCATGCTGGCGCAGTTCGCGCTGGCGATCCTCGCTGCCATCACGCTCGACGATCTTCTGGCAATCGCGGATGGAAAGAGCGCCCCACCCTCACGCCGAATGGGCGCCGTGTGGATTCCGGCGGCGCTCGGCATTGCGACGACGATCGCGCTGAACTCGCGGCTGCTGCCGTACGGCAGGCACACGTTCGCGAGTGCCCCCGCCGCGGCAGCGGGCGTCGCGATCATCGTCGTGGTGACTCTGCTCGTCTATCTGGCGGGACATCGCGCACGCTGGGCGATTGCCGCACTCGTCGTTGTCACGGCCGCGGATCTCGGCGTTTGGGGCATCCGATTCATCTACCAGCAGCCAGCGCGCAGGATCACGCAGCTGACGCACGCCGTGCAACTGGCGCCGGACAATCCGGCGGATTCGTATGCATCCGCGCCGACCGAGGGCAGATATCGTGCGGATCTGCTCGTGATGCGTGGATACCGGCTCACCTCCGGTTACGTCGGCCTGTTCCCTGCCACGCGGCATCCACTCGACAGTGACATCGCGATGCAATTGTCGGGCACCCGATGGATCTTCACGCCCGATGGTTTCAGGTACCCGGTAAAAGGGGGAGCGGACCGCGTGCGGCTGCTCGACGAAGAGGGCCGCACCTCGTCCGGGACGGCGCGGCTCGCTGTCGATCGTCCGGGCAATCTGATTGCGGACGTCGAAGTGCCGGGGCGTCGAATCCTCGCGTTTACCGAGCGGTTTCACGATGGCTGGTCGGCGACGGCGGACGGCACTCCGCTTCCGACGGTTCGAGTAGAAGGAGACTTCCTCGGCTGTAGGGTGGATGGCGGCGTTCACCGCGTCATGCTTCGGTTCATGCCGCGAAGCTTCGTCTACGGAACGATCGTGTCCGCTCTCGGCGCCGCGCTCCTCGCGGTGATTCTCATCGCCGGACTGTCACCACAATTGTCGATCCGCTGACGATTCCGGCGTCGTTCAGGAGCGCGAACCCACGAGGGATCCCGTCTATCCGCGTCGACGCGTGGCACCGGTTTAGCAGCGGATCCCCGCGCCTTGATGCGCGTCCTGGCTTTATTTCTCGTAGCGGCATTGCCGATGCTCGGGACGGGCATCGCCTCCGCTCAAAGCGTGCTCGACCGCGTCGTAGGACCGAGTCCCTCCGGCGGGCCACTCGAGTTCCGTGCGCTTACTGCGCACGAACTCGGATCGCTATCAAGGGCCGCCGGGATTCCAATTGGCATCGAATCGCTGCCGCCGCCCGCGAAGGACTCCGCCGCTCTTCGGCCGATCGTTCTGACAGGCAAGACCGTAAGGGATGCGGTGGCGGCAATGATCGCCATCGATTCTCGGTACGCGTGGCGGGAGGACGCTGGCGTCGTTCTCTTCGAGCCGGTGGAACAGTTTGGCGCGAGGCCCTTAGACGCTCCGGCGCCACCGGTGCGGCTTGGGGAAACGAAAGGCGCGGATGCACTCGCCGTTGCCGCGGCCCTGCTCGGCGCGCCACGCTCGACGGATATTCATTTCGGTGACACGAAGCCGTTCGTCCTCGACGCGCCAGACGGAACGATCAGGTCGCTGCTCAACGCTATCGTCCGCTCCCACGGGGAGCTGGTGTGGATATTCGAACGCACGACGACGAATGCCGGCGTGTTCCCTTACACCCTGCTCTTCATGAGCGGTCCGCACGGCTCGGGACTCGGCCTTTCCGGCAAGGCCGCGGAAACGCTGGACGTATCGCGATTCATCCGCGCGCCGGATGCGCCTGCCAACATTCTCGACATCATCGTCGGAACGCGCGGCGACGGCTATCCCCTCGAGATATCGGGTGTGTCGGGCGCGGTCTCGGATCTCGCGATACTCACTCGCGTGCCGTTCGGATTCCAGGTTGCGCCTGGACCTCTTCCGCGCGCGGTGGTGTACACGCCCTCCATCGTCGCGACAGGGCGGACGTTGCGGGAAGTGCTCGACTTCGTCGTGGCGCGGGACTACCGCTACGAGTGGCGTGTCGTGGATGGGACCATCGTCATCAGGCCGTCGCGCGCATGGACCGACGGCGCAGACCCGCTGTTCTCCCTTGTGGCCGATATGGAACTCAAGGACGCGTCAATGACCCAAGCGGTGAGAACGATCGCGAACACGTTCGGCGGCGACTCCGCGTTCATGACGTATCCAGACAGCAAGACGGTTTCGCTTGCGGTCTTCCACGGCACCGCGCTCGAGGTACTAACCGCGCTGGCGAAGGCGCACGGTGCGCTTATCTGGACCTTCGAAGAGGCGGAACCGAAGGAAGTGCAGAGCACGGGCCTCACGCATCGCCTCACGATCGGTGTCGCAGGAGGCGGCGGACTCGGATTCCTCGTTCGAATCGGACGAACGCCCGGCAAGTAAGACGTTCAGAGATTCAGCATCGCGCGCAGACGCTCGTAGTCGGCGGGCGTGTCGACGTCTTCTGCGATCCCACGGTCAGCCACTTCCACATCCTCGACGCCGACGGCGCGGATGACGGACTTGGCGCCGATCGCCGGATCCGCATGGCGCAGCGCAGCGAAGACATCGCGTTTGAAGATCACAGGATGACCGTGGCGTCCACCGCACACCGCGCGCAGGATGGACGCACGAGACGTCGAGGTACGATCGAGCAGCGATCGGATGGTGGCCGCGGACACCATAGGCACGTCGACGAGAGTGACGAGCGCTGCCGACACGCCAGGTCCGTCAATCGCGTCGAGACCGGTAAGCAGCGATGACAGCTGCCCTTCGTCGGCGCGCGGATTCTCGACCGCTCGCCCGAAACCGCTCCTCTCCACTTCGCTGACGACGTCGTCCTGTCCCGGACGGACGATTACGACCGCCGAATGGATGCCGCCGTCGCGAAGCGCGTCGAGAACGCGCCGGATAAAGGTCCGATCCCCTATCCGGAGAAGCGCTTTGGGGCTCCCCATGCGGGCGGAGGCCCCCGCGGCGAGCACGATTCCGGGCACCATCTGGTCCAATCCTACGCGGAATGTGGAGCGGGCGAATTTGTTGACTTTCCCGTCGGGATATCCCTACACTGGCGGCGTTTCAAGCTCAGCGTGTGGAGCCCGCGGGATGTTCCCGGGGGTGCCGTACGGCGCATCGGAGGGGAGACACGGGCTATGCCAAC
Organism: Vicinamibacterales bacterium; assembly: GCA_035637115.1. Classification (GTDB taxonomy): domain Bacteria; phylum Acidobacteriota; class Vicinamibacteria; order Vicinamibacterales; family 2-12-FULL-66-21; genus JAICSD01. Next base: position 4,664 of record DASPXV010000018.1, on the reverse strand, counting down.
CGGGACGATCGCTCGGCTTCTTATCGACAAGGGGTTCGGGTTCATCCGCGACGAGGGTGGGATCGAGCACTTCTTTCACCGCAGCTCAGTGCGGGGGGCGGTGTTCGAGCTGCTTCGGGAAGGCCAGCGGGTGGAGTTTACGCCCGAGGAATCCGGCAAGGGTCCCCGCGCCGGTGAAGTCCGGCTGATCGAAGGCTGAAGCGCCTGTAGTTCGCCCCGCGGCGGGGTTGCCTCCGCCGCGGAATCCTCTCCTCTATCCCCCTCATCGCGCCACATCCCGATGCGCCCCGCTGTACGCCGCATTCTTCTCGCGATCGTCATCGCGATCGCCGCGGGAGCCGGCTGGTTCTTGTACTATGGCGGCCGATACCTGCAGCACGAAGATCCGCTGCAGAAGGCAGACGCAATCCTGGTCCTTGCCGGAACGCGCGCCGAACGCTGGCTCGAGGCGTACGACCTGTACACGGCCGGCTACGCGCCCGTCGTCGTGCTCAGCCCTGGAGCTTCGGAGCCAAGCGAGCAACTGTTGCGGCAGCGCGGCATCAGGTTTCCGAGCGCTGCCGAACTCCAGCGCGACGCGATGATCCAGCTGCGCGTACCTCCCTCCGCGGTGATCATCCTGCGCGGTTACGCGGACAACACGGTGCAAGAGGCGGAGATGCTGCGCGCTCTGGTTCGGGAACGCGGCTGGCGCCGCGTCATCGTCGTCACATCCAAGTACCACACGCGCCGATCGGGGTTTGCCTTTCGCCGGGCGCTTGCAGGCAGCGTGGAGATCGTCATCCGCGCGTCGCGCTACGACGCTTCGGACCCCGCGAACTGGTGGCGCATCCGCGCAGACGTCCGTTTCGCAAGCACCGAATGGGAGAAGCTGATCGCGTATCGCCTTGGGCTGGGAGGATAAGAGGTTGGCCTGCCACGAGCGAGCCGTCGGCAGCGAGCGCTCTTCGACTCGCTCCGCTCGCTCAGGACGCCACTCGACTACGCTCGCGGCGCTCGCGAGTCGAGTGGCGGAAGCGCCTGGGAGTCGAACCCAGCCTTCGCGCTCAACGCGCGAAGCAACCGATTTTGAAGACCGGGAGGGCCACCGGGCCCCGTTCGCTTCCGAAGCCTAATTATCGAGCAGATCGAGGAAGGCCGACGTGTCGGACAGGTCCTCGAACACGATTTGCGCGCCGCTCGCGCGCAGGTCGTCAACCGAATAACCGCCAGTCGCCACGGCGATGGGGGTCACGCCCGCCACGAGCGCGCATTCGATGTCGTTGGGCGTGTCTCCGACAACGAGAACCTTGCCCGGCTCGACATCGGGGAGCCCGCAGTCGCGCGCGCGCCGCCTCGCGATTGGGACGAGATCGTTGCGATTCGCCGCATCCCCGCCAAAGGCGCCGCACGAAAAATACTTCCAGAGATCGAAGTATTCGAGTTTGATGCGCGCTCCTTCGATGAAGTTGCCTGTCAGCAGCGCGAGCGAGGTATCGTTGCGCCGATCCAGCGCATCGAGGAGCTTCCGCACGCCCGGCATCACGTCCTTCACACCTGTGCCCGGCAACTGGATCTCTTCCGTCAGGTGCATCACGTAGCGCTGACGCAGCTCAACGAGAAGCTCCGCATCCATCGTCTTGCCGTGCTTGCGCAGGATGTCTTCGAGAATGCTCCAGTCAGTACGCCCCGCGAACTGCACGCCGTCCATGGGATTTTCGCTGCGGACGAGGTCCTGGACCGCGCGGTTCATTGCACGCATGCCGGCGCGTCCGGTCAGCACCAGCGTGCCGTCAATGTCGAACAGGATGAGATACATTACGCGACGGAGGGATCATGAAGAGACATTCAACGATCATACTTTCGTCCGCGCTCGCGCTGGCGGGCGCGACAGTCACCGCACAGCAGTCCGCGCCCAAACCCGCATCGGGCGCCGGCATCGTGCGCGCGCATGCCGACATCAAGGGCGAAGGAATCACGGGGACCGCGGACTTCGTCGAAACTCAGCAGGGCGCCGGAAAGATCGTCAACATCACGATCGCGATCTCCGGACTCAAGCCGGGCATGCACGGCGTCCATCTGCACGCGGTCGGCAAATGTGATCCTGACTTCACTGCGGCCGGAGGCCATTTCGATCCTGGACCGGCGGGCAACCCGGATCCGGACGCGAACCATCCGTATCACATGGGAGACATCCCGCAGATCAGCGCCGCCGCGAACGGCAAGGCGACCGCAAAGGTGGCGACGACGAGGGTGACGCTGTCGGATGGACCGCTGTCGCTCTTCGACTCAGACGGCTCGGCGATCATCATCCACGCCAACCCGGACCAGGGCATCACGGGTGAACCGAAGTCTGGCGTCAGTGGGGGTCCTCGCGTGGCGTGTGGGGTGATCGAGAAGAAGTAAGCCGTAAACGGTAGACGGTAAGCAGTAAGCAGTAAGCGGTAAGCAGTAGCGGTAGGCGGTAGACGGTCGACCGTCGACGGTCGACGGTCGACGGTCGACGGTAAGCAGTAAGCAGTAAGCGGTAAACGGTTCGCGGTTCACGGTTCGCGGTTCACGGTTCGCTGATGGCCGATCCGATCCTGCGGTTGAGTGGTATTCGGAAGCAGTACCGCGGGCTTCGGCCACTGCGGCTGCAGTCGCTCGATCTGGCGCCCGGGGAGCGCGTCGCGCTCTCCGGCTTTGATGCGGGCGCCGCCGAGGTCCTCGTGAACCTCGTGACCGGAGCGTCGATACCGGACGAAGGGACCGTGGAAGTGGCGGGCCGCTCGACCGCGTCCATCTCGGACGGCGACGAGTGGCTGTCAACTCTCGATCAGTTTGGGATCGTCAGTCCCCGGGCCGTCCTCCTCGACACGGCCTCGCTGCTGCAAAACCTGGCCATGCCGCTGACGCTGGAAATCGAGCCGGTGCCGACGGAGATCGCGTCGCAGGTCGCAGGGCTCGCGGACGAAGTCGGTCTCGAAGCCGCGACTCTCAGCCGTCCGATCGCCGGCCTCGACGCATCGACGCGCGCGCGCGCGCATCTCGCCCGCGCCATCGCGCTCGGACCGTCACTTTTGATCATGGAGCATCCGACGGTGGGTTTTCCTTCAGGCGAATCCAAGCCATTCGGCGAGACCGTCGCACACGTTGCGTCCGCGCGGTCACTGGCTACGCTGATGATTTCGGAAGATGTGGAGTTCGCGTTGGCAGCAGCGAACCGGCGCCTGGCGTTGCAACCAGCAACGGGCGAGCTGCGGCCACCTCGCCGGCGGCTGTTTGGTCTCTAACTCAGTCCACTAACCTCAGTCCACTAGCGAAGCGAACTAACCCAGCCAGGAACTGCATACTGGAAACTGGAAACTGGAAACTGGTAACTGGAAACTGGAAACTGAAAACTGAAACTGCAGACTGCTGACGTTCAGAGACGAGCACTGCGCGCGCGCAGCGCCTGGAAGTCGTCGGCTGGCAACGTCAGCGCCCCGAGCCGCGCAACGCGATGGCCGGCGCCATTACCGTGGAAGTCGGAGCCGCCGGTGACGAGCAGGCCGAGCTCGCGCGCCATGGCGCGATACCTCGTTTCCGTCGGCGCATCGTGGTCGGTGTGTCGCGCCTCGAGCGCATCGAGACCCGCGGCCACCAGCGAAGGAATCAGGTCGTCACGCTTCGTGAGACCTGGATGCGCCAGCGACGCGACCCCGCCGGCGGCGTGCACGATTGCGACAACGTCGTGTGGCGATGCTCCAAGGCGCGGGACGAAGGTTGGTGCGCCGAATTCGAGGAACCGATCGAATGCCTCGTCCCGGGTCGCGACGTAACCGCGCGCGAGCAGCGCGGCGGCGATTTGCGGACGTCCGACGCTGCGGCCCCGCGCCGCGTCCGCGAGGATGGGTTCGATATCGATCGCGCACCCCAGGCGCGCGAGACGTTCCCCCATCTCCCGGACCCGCCGCAGCCGTTCTTCCCTTTGCGTGTCGAGGAACGCGCCCAGCGAGGGACAGAATGGATCGATGAAGTAGCCGAGTACGTGGACGTCGCGCCCGTCCGCGACGGCACTTATCTCGATCCCCGGGACGAGCTCGAGACCTTCGGCACGCGCGGCCTCTTTCGCGGCGACGCTGCCGGCGATCGTGTCGTGGTCGGTGATGCTGAAAATGGAAAGGCCCGCGGCGCGGGCCTCGAGTACGAGTTCCGAAGGCGACAACATGCCGTCGGAGGCGGTCGTGTGTAAGTGAAGGTCGATCAGGTTAGACGCTGAAGCTCTCTGTTTACACGCTGAAAGACGATCCGCAGCCGCACGTGGACTTGGCGTTCGGGTTCTTGATCGTGAATCCGCCGCCGGTGACGTTGTCCACGAAATCCACTTCGGCGCCGCGAAGGTAGCGTGCGCTGATGGGGTCGACCAGCAGCTTGACGCCGTTCGATTGGATGACCGCGTCGGTCGACGCGTCGCCTTCCCCCTCGTCGATCATCAGGCCGTATTGGAATCCGGAGCAGCCGCCGCCCTGCACGAATACGCGCAGGCCCGCCTCGGTCTTGTTTTCTTCCGCAAGCAACTCGCTGATCTTGGTCGCCGCGGTCGGGGTCACGTTGATCATTTCTACCGTCTCCTGCTCTGATTATACACTGGCCTCGTGGATTACCGTCTTATAGGACGCATCTGGCGGCGGGACGTCTCCGTATGGACGGCTGACAGATCG
>DASPXV010000017.1:0-7377 GCA_035637115.1 Vicinamibacterales bacterium | reverse complement strand
GACACGCGCCTCATCGGCGGTCAGCGTCGTCGGAACCTGCCAGCGAATCGGTGTGGGCATGCGCCCATCAGATCACAAGCCGATCGCCGAGTCGATCCCCGCCGCCGGCCGCGGACCGCATTTACGTGATCAGCTCTCTAGCCGGATTTCGGCGGTTGAACGACTGCGGGAGCCCGGCATCATTCAGCGACAGGCGCCCTGAAGCCGCGGGCTGGGCGACGGCGCGCCCAGGACTGAGTAGGCAGCCGACCGCCGCCAACCCAATCCAACGCCACGACCAGACAGGGCGATCCAAAGAACACTCACGCATCAAGGTCTCCTCCGCCCGTAGCGTCCGAAAGCGCTTCTCCTCACGTTGCGAACAACGCCGAATTCAATGCCGAGTGGCATAGCGCAGCGCTGGCCAGCGGACGCCCGTACATGCCGCAAGCACTCCACATCCTGTCAGAAGGGCCCAGGCCGGCAGTGACGCAAACAACGCCAGGCAGCCTGCCAAGCCAAGCCAAGCCAAGCCAGGAGACGACCGGCCAGACCAATACCGACTGAAGCGGCGCTCAATCCGGTCGCCAGTGCCACCAGGCCGCTGAAGATCATGGCGAGCGGCAGTCCGCTGCCGGCTTTTTCCGTGGTCGCTCCCAGCGCCGCGAACAAGCCCGTGCCGATGATCATGGCCGCGGTCAGGAACGTCGCGGACGTCCTGCCAAGCGCACGACGCAGCGACTGGCCCGATGGGACTTTCTTCCGGTCCGTCGCCATCAGGCGATTCCTTCGCCGTGCGCCGCTTCTTCCGGCGGCTTCACTTGGCGGAAAGAGGCATACGGCAGCACGTCGTACGCGATCTTCAGCGTGCCGCCGATGAACAAGGCAGCGACGCCATCCACGCCGACGTGCTCACACGTGATCCACCTCATCGCGGCTCGGCCTTGCTCGGATGTTCTGCTCCGTGATTGGCTATTTCACGGATTCGATATACAGCATCTGCACACCGCCCTTTTTCACCAGAGTGCCCGTTGCGGTAACGTTCTGGCTCATCTTGTCGATGAGGACCTCCCGGCCGGGCTGATGGTCTTTCATGCCAGCCGTGACATAGAGGTTCCCCTTCGCATCGAGAATTCCGATTGGATTGCCCGCTTTGGCGCAGGCCGTCGCGCACTCGCGTTTGGCGGCTCCACGGTCTCCGCCTTCGAGATAGCACCAGAGATCAACAACCTCCCCTGTGACCGTCACCTTCGTTCCCTTCGGCTGTGCATGTCCGTTCGTCACGAACAGCGCCAGCATCACTGCGCATCCAAGTGTCAACGCCCATACTCTCTTCATAGTCGCCTCCTCAAGAAAACACGGAGTTCATCGCACCTCTGCGTCCCCATCAACGGCTTGGGTCGAGCCTTCTCCCACAACCCTACCGGACCACCAGCCAAGTCGGACGAAGCCAGTAAAACCCGACCAAGCCGGCGACCGCGGCGATTGCAACGAGCAATGGTGCCGGTACTTGCCATCGGAACAGCACGAAGCCACTCAGCGACGCGACGCCGACGGTGAACCAGTCGCCAATCGCCAACCGCGCCAGCACCACGCTCGCCCCGAGAATCGCCCCAACGGCCGCCGCGCTGACCGCTTTCACGAACCCTCGCACGTACGTGTTTTCTCGATGGCGGACGAGTTGCGGCGCGACGACCGTGACGAGCAAGAACGACGGTAGAAAAATCCCGATCGTCGCCACCAGGCTGCCAGCGACTCCGGCGACCACGTATCCGACGAAGGTCGCGGTAATCACGACCGGCCCCGGCGTAATCATGCCGATCGCCACGGCGACCATGAAGTCGCGCTCACTCAGCCAGTGCTGCTGTGAGACGACACCCTGCCGCAAAAACGGAACGATCACGAGGCCGCTGCCAAACGTGAAGGAGCCGGCCTTGATGAAGAACAGCAGCAAATCCCGCAGGAGGTGACCACCAGCCGCGGCGCCTGCCGCGATCGCGGGCATGAACGTTGATGCTGCGGACTTCGCCCGCGTGCGTCCGCCATACAGCAACATCCCGACGATACCGGCCCCAATGAACAACAGGGCGATCTCGGCCTGCGCCAAGGCGGTGATCAGCGCCACGATTCCGCCGATGCCCCACAGCCACCGATCCTTGAGCGCAATCTTCGCGAGCCTGTAACACGAATGCACGATCAGCGCGATCACGACTGGACTAATCCCGTAGAACAAGGCCTGGACGAATGTGAGCGCATTGAATCGTTCGTAGAGATACGCAGCTGCCAGAACGATCGTGAACGGCGGCAGAATGAAGGCGGCGCCAGCGAGCCATGCGCCGAGGATGCCGCGACAGATATACCCGACGTAGATGCCGACTTGAATGGCCAACGGACCTGGTAGGGTTTGGCAGATTGCGAGGCCTTCGAGATACCGGTCGCGCGTGAGCCACTTCCGCTGCTCGACCAGGTCGCCTTCCATGATCGCCACGAGCGCCGCCGGGCCTCCAAATCCGAGCGAGCCGAGCCGGAGAAAGTACGTCACGAGCTGGAGCATCGACACGTCTGCACGGGCCTGCGATCGCGGATCGCCAGTCGCGTCTCTCCTTCGCGCGTGGGCCACAGACATCACCCCTCCTGCCGACTCGCGTACGCGTACAACGCGTCATATATCGGAAACTGCAAGCGAAGCCGCTCTTCATCAGCCAATCCGAGCGCGGCGAACCCCTGCGCCACCGCGCGCAGGCCGATGCCCTCCGGCGCAACCGACTCCTGTCCCTTGACGTCGGCGGCGCGGACAATGTGTCCCAATCGTTGCAACGCCGGATCGGACAAATGGAAATCCTCGAGAATCGCCTCAAAGGTGCATCGGTCGCCTCGATGATTCAGCGTCACTTCCGCGAATCGCGTGGCATCGAATGGCGTCGCGTCTTCGCGCGTCGCCGCCGCCAGCAGTTCACTCTCCGGCACGAACAGGAATTCCGCGTCGTGGTCCACGAACCGCTTGATCAGCCAAGGACACGCGACGCGATCGACTTTGATGTTCTCCCGGGTGATCCACCGCATTGGCGTGTCCTCTTTGTCGTCGGTTACTGCTTGGCGGCCGCAGGCGCCTTGGCCTTGCCCGTTTCGCCCAACGCCGCCTTGAAGCCGGTCGCCAGCTTCTCGGCCGGACCTGTTCCCCAGTAGTGCAGGAAGTAGATCGTCGGCTGCGTCCCGGTCATGTGATGGTGGATCGCGACGACGTCGATGCCGTTCTTGCGAAGCGCCTTGAGCACCGGCTGGACTTCACTCGCCAACATCGCCACGTCGCCGGCGATCGCCGCGTTGTCGTTCGTCCCGACGAATGCGGCCCACGTATTGAGACCCATCCTGGCGTTGATGGTCGCACCCATTTCTGTCAGCTTGAGATCGTCGCGGCCGATCGTGATCTTGTAAACGGCGCCGGACTGTTCGCCCGGCGTGCCCACGATCTGCGCGAGCTTCGCGGTGTCGATGGTCGTCGCCGAGGCGGCGGCGGGCGTCGCGGGCGCGGCGGCCGGCCGGCTCGCGCCTTTTCCGATCAGTTCGAGCGCCGGCTTCACCTTGCGCGCTAGATCGGCTGGTTTGCCGTGTGCGTGCACGTGCATGTAGAACATGCGCGGCTCGTCCCAGAAGAAGTGGTTGTGGACCGCCGTGACGTCGATGCCGTTGTCGAGCAACGCCGACATCACCGGATTGACTTCATCCTGCGTGAGCACGAGGTCGCCCATCATGACGTCCATGCCGCCGGTGCCCTTGGTCATCGCCACCCAACCGCCAAAGCCGAAGGGAGTTGGCGTCTTGACGTTGGCGACGGTCACGCTGACATCGTTTCGCGGAATGTTGATTTTCAGCACATTGGCTTTGTAGTCGCCTTGCTTGCCGAGTGCGGTCAGCACCTGCTGGTACTCGGCGGGAACGTCCTGCGCCTCTGCGACGGACGCGAACGACAGTAACAGTGCTCCGCAGATCGTCATGAACGGCTTCATACCTGTACCCCCATGCGTTGAGTTGCGTGGTCGTGATCCGATGTCATCGTCGCCGTACCCATCGGCAGCACGATACGGAAGATCGAGCCGCCGTTCGCACTGTCTTCAACGGTGATGCGACCGCCATTTACTTCGACAGCCCATTTGGCGATCGCCAACCCGAGCCCTGCGCCGCCATGGTCCCGCGATCGCGCTTCATCGACGCGAAAGAATCGATCGAAGATCCGCTGACGGTCTTCGGCCGCGATCCCTGGCCCCTGGTCGGCAACAGTGAGATGCACATCGTTGCCATCCGCGTACACCCGAATGGCGATAGACGAGGCGCGTGGGCTGTACTTAATCGCGTTGTCCACCACGTTCGTAATCGCCTCGCGTAGCACCAGGCGATCGGCGGTCACTGTCATGCCGTCAGCGGTATCGACGGTGACACGTTGATTTCGCTCTTCCGCCAGAATCCCGAGCGAAGACACCGCGTCGCGCGTGAGCTGCCCCACATCGACCGCGCTGCGCGCAAGCCGAACGGTGCCCGCGTCTCCGTGCGACAAACGCAAGAGCGTGTCGACGAGGTTCGTGAGGCGGTCGACCTCTTCGAGCATGCTGCCCATGGCCTCTTTGTATTCGGCCGGCGTCCGCGTTTCGCCGAGCCCGGCTTCGCCGATCCCGCGAATCACAGAGAGGGGCGTGCGAAGTTCGTGTGACGCATCGGCCGTAAAGCGGCGAAGCTGATCGAACGACGACTCGAGACGCGCGAAGGTCTCGTTGATGACCGCCGCAAGGCGGCCAATTTCGTCGTGCTGATTCGGGACGGACAACCGTTCGTGCAGGCGTTCTGCGGTAATACGCCGAGCTTCCGACGCCAGATGATCGATCGGCGTCAGCGCTCGCCGCGCCAGGACGTACCCGCCGACTCCAGCCAGGACGACGACGATCGGAAAGCCGAGCACGAGAACGACGAGAATCTCCCAAAGCTGCGTCAGGAGGTGGGTTTCCGCCCTCGAGACTCTCAACACCACCGCACGTCCGCTGACCAGGGATGTACCCGTCAACGTGCGCCACGAACGACCGTTCGCAACAATCGTTTCGTACCGCCGCTGCGCGGTCGTCGAGGCGAGAGCGACGGGAGGCAACGAAGCGGACGCGCCGGATCGGTACACCTGTTCACCGCTGGCGAGCCAGACGTCGCTGCCGCGATCCTCGTCCATGTCTGGGTCGTGACGGCTGCTGTCGCCTGACCAGACGATGTGGCCGTCGGCCGTGGAGGTGAGAAACCCTTCGGCGTTCTCGAAGTCGTCGTGCAACTGATCGTCGAATTGTTCGAAGAATTCATGCCGGACCGCCACGAACGTCGCCGTGGCGTACACCACCAACATCAGCGACAGGGCGACGGCGTACCAAGCCGTGAGCCGAAAGCGAATCGACGCAGCGGACCATGGCGTCATGGTTCGCCCTCTCGGAGGACAAAGCCGACGCCTCGAATCGTGTGAATGAGGCGTGCGTGTCCTTCGGCGTCGACCTTCTTTCGCAAGCGCGTGATCTGCACGTCGATGACATTGTCGAGTGGTGTCGCGCGGCGGGGCTCCTTCCACACCTCGCGCGCGAGCATCTCGCGCGACACGAGGTGCCCCTGATGGCGAAGCAAGTATTCGAGGAGCTCGAACTCACGCACCGTCAACTCGAGTAGCCGTTCACCGCGTACAGCCCGTCGCGTCACCAGGTCCAACTCGAGATCCGCCGTCTTCAACCGAAACACCTCGGACGGACGACCGCGACGCAGTAGCGCCCGAATCCGCGCGAGGAGCTCGGGCAAGGCAAACGGCTTGACCAGGTAGTCGTCGGCGCCCAGATCCAACCCGAGGACGCGGTCGTCCACGCCGTCGCGGGCGGTCAGGATCAGAACGGGCGTGTCGATATGCCGCTGCCTCAGCGTCTGCAGAATTTCGAGGCCGCTCCGGCCCGGCAGCATCAGATCGAGGACGACCAGGTCGAATACCTCAGCTTTTGCACGGAAAAACCCATCCTCGCCGGTCCGGGCGACGACGACGTCGTAGTGTTCCGCCTCCAGCGCTGACGAGAGGACCTGCGCCAGCTTGCGTTCGTCTTCGACAACCAGAACCCGCACTAAGCAGGAATGTTATCGATGTACGCCGCGTCCGATCCTGACTTCTGTGTCAGGGAGCCAACCCTTGGTCAGCCTCGCTATCCTTGACGCTGTCGCACAATGCTGATACTGGCCGCACTCCAACGTCTCGGCCATGATGGATGGCTGCTCTTCGGAACTCGATTCATTCGACTCTTCGCGTACGGCTCGTTGTCGGTCGTGCTCGTCTTTTATCTGCTTGCCTCGGATTGAGCGAACCGCAAATCGGCTTCTGACCGCGACACTCGTCGGCGATACCGCCGTCTCCCTGTTGCTCACGACTCGAGCGGATCAGATCGGTCGTCGTCGCGTCCTGATGGTCGGAGCGCTGCTGATGGCCGCTGCGGGAGTCGTATTCGCATCGACCGGGAGTCTCTGGCTCTTCGTGCTCGCGCGCACCGTCGGCGCCTAATACACGAAAGGCGCCGCGAGACGACTGCTCTCAATACGAAACGAATCGAAGACCTGACGTTTGTCGCACTCCTCCGAGTGAATCGACAACCCTTGGCCTATCGTTCGCACTCGAATTCATTCGAGAAACGTGAGATTCTCCTCTGACAGTGGCGTGGGCGCGTGGCGGCCGCGACTTCTAAGGCAAGGCCCCTCGATTCCGTGACCGGTTTTCGGGCGCAAAACGGCACTTTTCGATCGAACGCGGCATTCGGGGGTGAATTAGGGGTGCGGCGTTTCGCGTACCATCAGATCAGGCGCCCGTAGCTCATCAGGATAGAGCACCGACCTTCTAAGTCGGGGACCCTCGCACAGATCCGGGCCGATGAAGCGCAAACCTAAATAGGCCAACGAAAAATCAACATCGGCGGGATCAGCAGTTCGATCTCTGTCGCAGTACGACGTCGAATATGCCGCGACGCTGAACCCGGCCTGATTCAGGATCGACGTCTCGTTCCAGGCGAATCGTCAACGAGGCATCCCACCACGGATCCCAGTGGTTGTACGGGTCGCCCTCAAAGTAGATCTGGGTGGTCAACGCTTCGCACTGCGGGTGGGTGACCGTGAGATGAATATGGCGAGGCCGGGTCAGCGGCCAGAACAGCGGATATCTGCCCGGTACAACACTCTCGAACCGATAGCATCCTTCGTGGTCGCTCGTCATGCGCCCGCGTAGGTTGAACGCTTTAGGATTCGATGGATTCTGAAGGCCGAGCAAGTTTGAGTACAGGCCTCTCGCGTTCGTTTGCCACACATCGAGGATGGCATTCGCTATCGGCCGGCAATCGATAGATGTGGTGACCG
>DASPXV010000016.1:0-15338 GCA_035637115.1 Vicinamibacterales bacterium | reverse complement strand
CTCGAAACGTACGAGACGCACGCGGCGCTGCGGAAGGCGATCGCGGCGTTATCGGACGCGGAGCAGCAGGCAGTCCTGCTGTTCTACATGGGCGAATGCTCGCACGCGGAGATCGCCGCGTTCCTCGGCGTGACGAGCAATGCCGTCAAGACGCGGCTCTATTCGGCGCGACAGCGCCTGAGACGGCAGATGGGCGATATTGAGAGACGGTTGGAAGGGGCACGACCTTCGAGCGATTCCGCGTTTGCGGACAAGGTCACACGCATGATCCAGCCCGAGGCCCTCAAGCAGAAGAAGCCGTGGCTCTGGTCCCCTGGAATCGGCACGGACGTCTGGGCGATGTTCTGCGCCTGCATCACGGGCGACCTCGAAACCGTAAAGCAGCTCGTGGCGAGGGATCCGTCGCTCGTCCGCGCCCACTACGAGTACCGGACGCCACTCTCGTTCGCCGTTCGCGAGAACCAGGTCGCGATTGCCGACTTTCTGCTCGAGCACGGCGCGGAGCCATTGGCGCTCGGCGACGTCCTCGAGATGGCCCGGGATCGTGGGTATGTGGAAATGACGCGGCTTCTGGAGCGGAAGCTCGCGACCATCCACGGCGCCTCGTCCGAAGGGGAGTCCGTCGCTGCCGCGATTCGCGCTCGGGATCTCGCGCAGGTACGGCGCACCCTTGACGAGTCGCCGCAGCTCCTTCATGCCGGCGACGCGCGATCGAATCAACCGATCCACTGGGCGGTGATGACACGGCAGATTCCTATCGTCGACGAACTGCTCGCGCGCGGCGCCGAGATCGATGCGAGACGCGCAGACGCCGCCCGGCCGATCCAGTTGACCAACGGCGATTATCACTATCGGGGCTGGCGTGACGTGCCGGACGATGTGGTCACAACTCCCGATGACGTGTACAAGCACCTGGTTGCGCGGGGCGCGTACGTCGATATCGGGATAGCCGCGTTCAAGGGCGATCTCGCGCGTGTCCACGCGCTCCTCGACGAGGATCCATCTCGCGCGAACCGTGTCGACGACTACACCTCCTACTACGCTGGCTCCGGCGCGCCGCTCAAGAACGCCGCGATCGGCGGGCACATCGATATCGTCAGGCTGCTTCTCGAGCGCGGCGCCGATCCGAATCTGCCGGAGGAGGGGATCGCGCCACACGGTCACGCGCTCTACTCGGCGGTGTACAACGGCCACTACGATATCGCCAGACTTCTGCTCGAACACGGTGCTTACCCGAATCCGGAAGTGGAAAGCTCCGCGGACGCCGTGTGGATTGCGATTCGGCGCGGCGACGTGCGGATTCTCGAGCTGCTCGCGTCGTACGGTGCCGTCTGGGAGATCCCCATCGAGCTCGATCGCGCACTCACGTATGAGCGGATCGCCGCGACCGGTATTCGGCGCGCTGTCGGCGTTCTCGCTTACTACGGCGACATCGCGACGGCCGAGCCGCTACTGGCTGCCAACGCCGCGCTGGCCGACGACCCCGAAGCCCTGAGTCACGCCGCCACGCGGGGGCACGAAGCGTTCGTGCGCCTGCTGCTTCGCTACCAGCCCGATCTCGCGACGCGCGTCACTGTTGCGCGGCCGCGCGAGATGGCAAAGCTTCTCTTCCAGCACGGCATGGATCCCAACTGGCCGAACTGGTTGAGGATCACGCCGCTCCACCAGTTCGCAGCCCACGGACAAGTGGAAGACGCGGCGCTCGTCCTGGATCACGGAGCGGATCTGCACGCGCGCGACGAGGAATACAGATCGACGCCGCTCGCGTGGGCCGCACGGGAGGGGCAGACGAGGATGGTCGAGTTCCTCCTGCGGCGCGCAGCAAGGCCGTCGCTCCCTGATGATCCACCGTGGGCCACGCCGATGGCGTGGGCGAAGAGACGCGGGCACCAGGCGATCGTGCGACTTCTGGAGGAGTACGAGCACTCAGGCGCGCTTCCGCCGCGCCGATTGAATCGGTACGAGGCGCTCGTGCGAGATCTCGTCGATGCCTACGGTCCAGGGAATCCCGCGGCCCTCCAGCGTGTCGTCGAGTACTTTCGCGCGGAGCGTGCGTTGACGTGGGACCGCCCATCGCACGACGTGCGCGTGTCACGGCTGCGGAAAGCAGTGCGGGATCGCCTGGGCGATCACCGAAGCGCTGGAACGACAGACGCATCGCTCGCGCCTGACGATGCGCGATGGCTCATCGCGCGAGCGGAAGGCTTCGAGAAGTGGGAGGACCTGGTAGCGGATGTCGAGTCGTGAACGACGTTGTGTCATCGACCCGGTGGACGAAACAGCCGCTTCAACAGCGCATGCGCTGGCAGATGACATGCGATCGGGATGACTATCATCAGCAGCACCACGAAGCCGGCACGCGCCCGCGGCGAGTGAATCTCCTGGCGACGGGAATAGACCCAATTCACGTTGTCCTCTGGTTTGGTGAAGCGCCACGATGCGAGAAGGGTCAGCCAGGTCGCCACGGTCTGGTATCTCAACGCACGCCGATCGTACCCAGCGCGCCGGACGACAAGGAGAAGCAGGGGGGTCAGCCACACGTGAAAGAGCGACAGCGCCCTGACGAACCGCGACAGCTGGCGGTCGAACATGTACGACGCGAGGCCGAGCGGTGTTCTTCTTCGCGTCAGGACTCCAGTCGCGAAGTCGCCGAGCCAGGCCGTTTCCAGTACGAGCACGGCAACAGCCTGTGTGCTGGCCAGCAGCGATGATTCGAGCCACAGCGCCGGCACTGATGTCAGCAGCGCAATATCCGAGAACCAGAGGAAGTTGCCCGGGCCATACTGACGCCAATACGCCGGGATCAGCACAATCACCAATGCGGTATGCGTCGCTTTGATCCAGCCTGGAATTGACGCCCGCGGGCCAGCTGCAGTCGGCAACTCCGCTCGAGCTTGTGAAATGGCTGCCGCTCGCATGTTGAAGGTGAGGCAACGATGGTGCCGACACGGCCACCTCGACGGAGACACGTCAA
This sequence comes from Vicinamibacterales bacterium, assembly GCA_035637115.1. Classification (GTDB taxonomy): domain Bacteria; phylum Acidobacteriota; class Vicinamibacteria; order Vicinamibacterales; family 2-12-FULL-66-21; genus JAICSD01. The sequence goes on along the minus strand of DASPXV010000016.1, from coordinate 12,364 downwards.
TTGCTACGCTGCCTGATCGCGATGTCGCGTCAGGCGCCCCAACAGGGCGAGGCCGACGCTCGCAATCGTGAGACTCCTGACTCGACGCACGAAGGCCAGCGCGAACCCGGCGGCACGCGGTAGAGCCATCACACCGAAGATCACCGCATACGTCCCTTCCGAGACGCCCAATCGCAGCGGGACGAAGACAAAGGCAAATTCGAAGACTTTGGCCGACGCCTCGATCACGAACAGCGACGATGCCGGTGTCGTCACATCCAGCGCCCGCAAAAACCAGAACAGTTCCCAAACCAGCAGGCCCTGAGCGGCGATCTCGATCACGGCAATCGCCAGAAACCGGGCGGGCGAGTCGCGGAGAAGGATCAGCAACAGATCCTCCATCCGATTGATCCATGTCATGTCCGGCGTCAGTCGTCCTCGCAGCACACCGATGCGGGCGAGACCCGCGATAATCGTCCCAATCAGATAGAAGCGGCGTGCAATCGCAATTGCGGACGCGACGAGAAACGCGCCGCACAAGCACACGATGGCAATCGCCAGTCCCCTGATCGGCCCTTGCGGCTGGAAACGCGCGATCAGATACAGGAGACCGATCATCGACATCGCGGCGGTGACAAGCGTGTAGATCAGGTACTCGGTGATCGTCGCCGCGAAACCTTCCTTGAGCGTCAGGCCACGCGCTTCGAGCAGCCAGGCCTTAGTGGGTTCGGCGAGCACGGGGCCCGTGAACGTCAGCGAGTGAATGGCTTCGCCGGAGAGCCTGATCGCGAGCGCGTCGCGATAACGGAGTACACCAGGACGCAGGACGCACAAATGCAACGCGAGGGCCCGCGTCGCGTGGTGCGCTCCACCGAGCAGCAGGATGGGCACGAAGTACCAGCCGATCCCGCGAAGCGTCTCGAGGATCTTCGATGGTCCAAGATGCCAGAGCAGAACAACAAGGAGCACCGCGCCGCCGAACAGGAGCACGATTCGGGGCATTCGCCGATCACGTTACTCCCAGCGACCCTCGAACAGCGGCTTCAATGGATGTCCGGTTCGCTCCATCCTGAGATCGTTGAACAGTTCCGCCGTCTCGATGGTTTCGTGCTGCGGATCGAGCTGAACACCGAGCTCGTCAAACACGTCCTCATCGGCGCCAATCAGCACGAGCTCAGTGCCCTCGCGATCCAGGAACTCCGGCGGATCGACTGGAATGAAGCGGCGTCCGTGAAAGCGCTCCCGCAGACGCTGCGGCAACTCCGCCCGATCCTCGTCCGGCAACCCGACGCCAGGTGGCGAGCCCGCGTCGGGGTTCCTCACCGTAATGATGTAGCTGCCCTCCGGCGGAATGTTCAGTTCTTTCTGAACCTCACCCGGGCGTTCTGGGAGTTCCAGCGCGAACGCCAGATGAGTGTGGTCGTCATGACGCGCGATCGCGTAGACGCCTTCGCCTGCGGGTCGCGCCGCTGACAGGTGTCGCTCGCCACGTGTCACGGTCGAGTACGTCACTGGGTCGAGGTCGTCCTCAATGTCTTCCGGCTCTCGGCCGACCTTCTGGACAAATCCCCAGTTCCGCTCCTGATCGTCAGCAATCGCCGGAAGCTTCTTCCGTCCGATCACGATGAGACGGTATCGTTGCTTGCCGAAGGGACTGAGGATGATAAAGAACCGCTGAATGTCTTCCAGGCCTTCGGCAGAGGCGTGCTCGACTTTCGGGCGGTACGCGAAATAAATATTTCCGCGCTCGAGGATATTCGCCATCTTCCTATTCACTCGCAAGACGTATTCCACTCGTTCGCGTCCACGCGAAGCACTACAACGCCTTGACCGCTTCTTCGACCTGCTTCGTCAGCGCTCTGTAGTCTTGCCCCCGCAGCGTGACAGGCGCACCAAACGTCACGGTCGCGCGGCCGGGACGCGCCATTCGCCATGTCGGGTGCAATACTCGATCGAGCCCTTGCAGTCGCACGGGCACCACCGGGACGTTCAGCCGCGACGCCAGCATGCCGACGCCTGGCTGAAACGGCAGGACATCGCCCTGATGAGAGATGTGACCTTCGGGAAAAATGAGGATCGAGAACCCGTTGCTGACCAGATCCCCGATATAGCGAAGTGTCTCGCGCGTGCCCGCCTCGCGGCGCGGGATCGGAAACGCGTTGAAAAATAGCGCCGCCAGGTAATAAGCCGATCGAAGCGTCAGCACCTTGCTCCAGGGGTGCCGCTCGGGATGGAAGTGCGCATCGAAGAAGTCTTTCGCCATCGCGGGCGCGACGCGGTAGCGCCATCGCGGCGGCAGCGCCATGAGGATCGCGGGCGTATCCAGGTGACTCAGATGATTGGACGCAAAGATCGCCGGACCGTCGAGTTGCTCCAGACGCTCGAGTCCGCGGACCTGCACCCAGGCGAAGGCACGAGCCAGCGGCAGAATCCAGACGGGCAGGCTCGCGCGGCGAGCGGCGCGCGCCCAGAGGCCTCGGTTCCACGCAGGAAATGTCATCGCATCAGAACCTGGAGGACGCCGAGCCTCCGGCCGACCAGCCGGCTGCTCCGGGACCTGCGCACCCCTGGGCACTGGTTCCGTTGTGACGCGTGTACCGTGCTGCCGTAGCTTTTCGAGGTCGCCGACCGTCCGGGAATTCGAGAATTCGGGTTCATCGATGGTCGTGTCGAATTGCTCCTCCAGCGCCGTCATCAGCTCGATCCGTTCAAGCGAGCTCAGGCCCAATTCGTCCAGCGTCGTGTCCGCATTCACGCTGCCGCGATGGGCCAGTTCGGCGACGATCGCCGCCACAGTTCGCGCACCCGCTGGCCGGGCACGTTCGGCAGGTGCGCCGCCCGTTTCAGCCCACCGCTTCAGTTCTCGCCGTTTGAGCTTGCGTGTGCCTTCCGTACGCGGGAGACCGTCGGCGGTCCAGACCGACGCCGAACGAATTTTCTGATGGTCTTCGAGCTTGGCATTAGCCTGGCGTACCACATCATCTTGTTTAGCGCCAGACTCGAGGGCGAGCACCGCATGCACGCGTTCTTCGCCGTCGCGCGTCACACCCACGACCGCTGACTCCCGAACGCCTCCGATCTCGTCGAGCACGCGCTCGACGTCTTCGGGAAAGATGTTGAGCCCCTCCGGCGTGACGATCATCTCCTTCTTGCGGCCCCGGATGATGAGTCGTCCGGATTCGTCCATCTCGCCGATGTCGCCGGTGTGAAACCAGCCACCTTCGAATGCCGCGGCCGTTTCCTTGTCGGCCTGAAAATATCCAGGCGTCACGTTTTCGCCGCGCACGAGGATCTCGCCGTCTGGCGCGATCTTCACGTCAACGCCCGGAATCGGCGCGCCGACGGTGCCGCGTCCGGGCTTGAATGGATGGTTCACCGAAACGACCGGTGCGGTTTCGGTCAATCCGTATCCCTGCACGACGACGAAGCCCAGTCGAGACCAGAATTCCTCGAGCTCGCGATCGAGCGGGGCAGCGCCCACCACGAAGCTCCAGAACTTCCAGCCAAGCAGCCGATGCACCGCCCGGTACTGCCATAGGCGCATCGGAATCGATCGCCGCGCTGTTTTCGCATCGAGGGCGGCTCGCGCATCCGGAATCTGCTGAATGGCGTATTCGCGGAGTAGGTCCAGCATCTTCGGTACACAGACCAGTACGGAAATCCGCCGGGTCTTGAGCTGCCTGACGATCTCCCGAGGGTTGTAGCCGCGGATCAGGACGACAGCGCCCGTGAGCATCGGGGGGATGAAGGCGGCCATCGCCTGACCGAACATATGACTCAGGGGCAGCACGTCGAGAAAGCGGACGGGCGAAACGGGCCATGCGAGCGGCCGGTACTTGGCGACCGCGCGCTCGATCGGAACAATGTTCGTGAGGACATTCCGGTGCGTCAGAACGACGCCCTTCGGCTCCGCAGTCGCGCCAGACGTGAAGATGATTTCTGCGGTGTCGCCGGCTTCGATGGGCACGCGATCGCTCGGAGCATCGCTCGGGCTCCAATCGATCTCCGCCATCCGCCACACCGGCACATCGCGGATGCTCTCGACCCTTACGTCGTCGCCGACCAGGAGCGCGCGTGACTGCACGACACCCTGAATACGCTGCACGAGCTCGGCGGAGGATCGATAGTCGATCGGCACAACGATCACGCCCTCGGACACCGCCCCGCACAGCGCAACGATCCACTCGGGCCGATTCTCACCCCACAAAATGATCTTGTCGCCTTTGCCGATTCGCTCGCGGCGCAAATGAGCCGCAAACGTGTACGCGGCGCCCCGCACGTGCTCGTACTTGTAGGTCCACGCCCGGTATCCATCATCGAACACCAGGAAGTCCGCAGGCGACGCATACAGATCCTCGAAGAAGTCGCGCAGCGTCTCGCGTCGCTCGCCTGCCGCCGGTGCGCGAGGCGGCTCGTTCTTCAGCAGGCCGGCTTTCATCTCAGGTCGAGCAACAAGATCCGCGCCATTGAGATCGATTTGGATGAGTCACGGAAGCTCAGCGTGAGGAGTTCCGTCATGATTGACTATGGCCACGCTGTTCTTGTGCGGGGACGTGATGACTGGGCGGGGCGTGGATCAGATTCTGCCGCATTCCAATGCGCCCGGCATCCAGGAGCCGTACGTCCGAGACGCGCGTGAGTACGTGGCACTCGCCGAAGAGGCGAGTGGGCCGATCCCGCATCCCGTTTTGCCCGCCTACATCTGGGGCGATGCGCTCGAGCAGCTGGAGCGCGTCCGACCCGATGCGCGCGTCATCAACCTGGAAACGAGCGTCACGACGAGCGACGAGTTCTGGCCGGGAAAGGGCATTCACTACCGGATGCACCCGCAGAATGTCGACTGCCTCACTGCCGCTCGTCCCGACGTGTGCGTGCTGGCGAACAACCACGTGCTCGACTATGGGCACTCAGGACTCGATGAGACGATTCGAACGCTCACCGCTGCGGGAGTGAAGATTGCGGGCGCGGGTGCCACGATCGACCGGGCGCGTGACCCGGCGATCATCGACCTGACGGGCAACCATCGCATTCTGGTGTTCGCGGTCGCGAGCGAAACAAGCGGTGTTCCTCCGACATGGGCAGCGACGGTCAATTCCTCTGGTGTCGATCTCCTGCCGGATCTGTCCGATACTGCCGCAGATGACGTCCTGAATCGTGTGCGCTGTCGTAAACGGCGTGGCGACATCGCGATCGTGTCCGTACATTGGGGCGGCAATTGGGGCTATGACGTTCCGCCGTCTCACGTCCACTTCGCCCATCGTTTACTGGATGGCGAGGTGGATCTCATTCACGGGCACTCATCACACCATCCCCGGCCGATCGAGATCTACAAGGACAAGCTGGTCCTCTATGGCTGCGGCGACTTCCTGAACGACTACGAGGGGATCAGTGGATACGAGCAGTTCCGGGACGATCTTGTCTTGATGTACTTCCCGACCGTTGATGCCGACACAGGCCATCTCGTGTCATTGCGCATGACGCCGCTGCGCATTCGCCAGCTGCACCTCGTTCGGCCGTCGGCGACCGAGCGCGAGTGGCTGCGCTGCACGCTGGCGACAGTCTCGAGGGACTTCCGCTGCGATGTGGAGCTCGACCGCGACGGCACGTTGATGTTGCGTCACCATGCCGCGTCGCGCATGAAAGCATAGTTCTTCGGAGCGATCGCAAGTCCGCCAGTTCAGGCGGCGGAATCGGATTTGTTGGTCCGGGGTCCGGTGAGGGTTCGGGTGCCGGCTTCGGCGGAGGTGGCGTCGGTTCCGGCTCGGGGGGCGGCGGCTGCGGGATCGGCATGATTCTCTTTCCAATGCAGCCAGTGTGCCTCGTGCGCGCTTGACAGCTGACCTTGCGAAGCGGCACGACTGATGCTCGATAAACGGACAGGGAAGTGTAGGGCACGCCATGTTGCGCGGAACCGTCAGACTCGGCCGGATATTCGGTATCGAGATCGCGCTGCACTTCAGCTGGTTCATCATCGCGGCTCTCTTGACGATCTCACTGGCAGGGCAGCTGTACGCCGTGAATCGCGAGTGGCCGCATCCGGTCATCTGGCTGGCGGCCGGCGCCGCGGCGCTGGCGTTCTTTGCCGCCATCCTGCTCCACGAGTTGTCACACGCGAGAGTGGCGCGCGCGCGGGGCGTGGAGGTGGCATCGATCACGTTGTTCGCGCTGGGCGGGATGGCTCGCATGAGGCGCGACACGGCGGATGCACGCACAGAATTCTGGGTGGGACTTGCCGGACCGATTGCCAGCGTGTTGATCGGAATCGCGGCGCTTGGTCTCGCGAGCCTTCTTGGCTGGAACCGGGACGCGACACCCGATACGCCAGGCATGGTGATGCTGGTCTGGTTCGGATTCATCAACCTGACGCTGGCCGCGTTCAACATGATTCCCGGCTTTCCGCTCGACGGCGGCCGTGTGCTGCGCGCGATCATCTGGTGGCGGACCGGCAACCAGGCGCGCGCCACGCGAATCGCCGCCGCGCTCGGACAGATCGTCGCGTCCGCGTTCATTCTGATCGGGCTCATGTCGTTCTTCTTTGGTCACGGCTTCGGCGGTCTGTGGCTCGCATTCATCGGTCTGTTCCTGATCGATGCGGCGCGCGCCACGTTGATCGAGACGACGATCATCGAGGGACTGCGCGGGGTGCGTGTCCGCGATGTGATGTCGCACGAGTGCGCGAGGGTTGAAACGAGAACCCCGGTCTCGGACGTGGCTGACGAAGTGCTCCGAACGGGCAAGCGGTGCTTCTTCGTCATCGATCACGGGCACGTTGCGGGAATGGTGACGCCGCACGAGTTGCGTGCGGTACCGCGCGATCAGTGGAATTCGACGCCGGTGCGCCAGGCCATGAAACCTGTTGAGCAACTGCATCGCATCGATGCCGATGCGCCGGTCACGGAAGCCCTCGACGCGATCGCCCACGAAGATGTGAATCAGCTGCCGGTGCTGGAGTACGGCGCGATCCGCGGCATCATCTCTCGCGATCAGATTCTGCGCCTGCTGGCCGTGCGCGCCGAACTGACATCGTAGCGTGGACGGCGCATGCGCTATCTCGCGGTTGCCGCCGATTACGATGGCACATTGGCGAGCGAAGGAATCGTGGACGGCGACACGATCGCGGCGCTGAGTAGATTGCGACATTCGGGCAGACGGCTCATCCTGATCACCGGCCGGCAACTGGAAGATCTCCTCCAGGTGTTCCCACACGTCGAACTCGCCGATCGCATCGTCGCCGAGAACGGCGCAGTCGTATTTCGCACATCTGATGGCCACCTCGAGATCCGCGGTGACACACCGCCAGAACGCTTCATCACGGCGCTCCGTGCTCGTGGCGTGGCTCCACTGTCGATCGGCCGCGTCATCGCCGCAACGCAGGAGCGATACGAGGGACTTGTGAGGGACGCGATTCGCGATCTCGCACTCGATCTTCGGGTGATCCTCAACAAGGGCGCGATGATGATTCTGCCGAGAGATGTGAACAAGGCGACCGGACTGGAGATGGCGCTCGCGGAGTTGCATCTCTCGCCGTACAATACGGTGGGTGTCGGCGATGCGGAGAACGACGAGGCGTTTCTCGAGATGTGTGGCTATTCAGTTGCCGTGGCGAATGCGCTGCCCGCGCTGAAGCAGCGCGCAGATTGGGTGACCAGCGCGCCACGCGGCCACGGTGTGATCGAGCTCATCGATCGCCTCATCGAATCTGACTTGAAGGATGTCCCGCCAAAGCCGGCGAGACACTGATTGGGCAGCCGAACGCCTTCGCGCGTTACCTGTCCGGGTCAGCGTTTCTCTTGACAAACTAGAGAAGGAAGCTCTACTTTCTGCTTCTTCACTGCGGTCAACGATACTGACGCTGGCGATCGGCATCGGGGCGAGCACCGCCATCTTCCAACTCGCAGATGAGCCGAATCTTTCGACGAACGTGATGCGGCCAGAGGGAGCACCACCGCTCTGCCGAGTCAGCGTCCACCCTCGATCCGGATTGCCACCTCCTCCGCCACAATCTCACCGCCGATTCCACGAGACGGGAACAGCTCGAGCCGGTAGCCCTCTTCGGTAAGCCCCAACCTCAGTCCGCGAATCATGCTCTGCCCGTCCGACTCCTCGCCCTGGAGCCGCAAGCGTTTGATACCGTCGAACTCGAACACGACGATGGCGTCGCCGTCCCGCCTCAGGAAACCCGGGACGTCCGTCGTCATGTCCCAGGCGTGAATCCGCAGGATTGACGGCCCTCGGCGATTCAGGTGGATGGACAGAATCTCAGCACCCTGAAAGGAGGGCAGGCGATCAAACCACGCGAGCGCGTCCGCACCGGCGATATTAGGCGGCGGCATTGCGCAAAGCATAAGGCTTCAGTCCCGCGGTCGGGCGGAGTCCCCGTCGTTCCGCTGCGACGGCACACGCGCTACGACTTGCTACACGGTGTCGGCCTCGGATGGTCCGCCGAACCGAACACGCCGGCCTGATCCGATACCATTCGTCTCCTGATCCGGAATCAGTTCCGTGTTGTGGGCCGATGCGCATAGCCACCGTTCGCCAGCTCGATGCACAACGAACGAGACGATCGTTGTGCGTGGTGCGGGTTGTGTAACAGCACCTGCAGGTGCCTCGCCCGAAAGCGTCATTCGCGCGTGAACCACGGCGACTTCTGGTGACAGCAGCTTGACCTTCGTCCCGCCGGTCGTCAGGATCGATGCGTCGACGACGCGTTTCAGCCGGGACGCGTGCGCCTTTCGTATGGACTCCCGGTCGTGCCAACACAGACCGGTGATGTTCACGAATTCGGCATCCTCATCGAAAAGCGAGGCGAGCGCGTCGGGATCGCGGGCGTTCCACGCCTGTGCGAACAATGCTGGGATGTCTGCCGGCGATGTGTGTCCGGTTGCGGGAAGATTCGCCCACGCCCATCGGCCGTAGAACCCCACGAACTCGGCGCCGTACTGGTGCAATATGTCCGAGGCCACGATGCGCAGATCCCGGCGTTTCGGCAGCACCATGATCACGAATCGACCCGCACGAACATCCTCGACGTGATGCGTGAGGTGCTTGAATTCTTCGAGGTCCAAGGTACGAATCATCGTCCGGTGAAACTGCGCGAGGAATCCATGTTCGGGGCCTGTCGGATCCAGACGATGGAGATCCTCCTCACCGTGCAGGATGTCGATTTCGTCCCGGTCGAATCCGGCCCGGAGTAACGCGTCGATGGCTTCTCGCGCCTTGCCGGCGTCGCCGACGGTCCCGACCACGCGATTCGTCGGGTACCCTATGAAATCGCTTCGGTTAGTGCTCATTGGCTTCATGGCCATGACCCCGTTCAACGGTTCGCGAAGTCAAACGGCTGCGGTGGATATCTTGACGTTTTAGCGTGCAGGCGCCTTCGATGCTCGCGGGAACCGCGCCCGCGAACGCAGGAGGTGAGAGACGGTTGGAGTGGCCGCCGGTCGACTGTGTGCCGCTCACGGGAGACCTCCTGGCCACAGGGTTGTCAGGGCGCGCGGAGCATGGAGGCGAAACCACGAATGGTTGTGAATCGCCGAGGCAATTTCTACGCCCCGAGGCTGCGGCTGTCAAGCGCTTCGACTGAGGACGCTTGACCCTCGCCCGGGTGGTGGATATGATCGCGCCCTCAATCGGCGGATTTCGTTCGTCGCCTGCACCGACTTCTTGGGAGTGGCGAGGATGCGGGTTCACAGCTCGATCACGGACTCACGACCTGGGCAACTGTCCTCGAGCGCCCCGGAGTCCTAGCTATTGGCGCAGATCTTCCCCCGGTGGTGGAACAAGCTCCCGATCGTGGCCGCCATCGCGGGCAGCCTTGGTCCGACGCTCGCGATCGCGGGTGTCTGGTACTACTTTTCCCCGCGGTACACAGACGTGGGCTACCGTCCCGTTCAGCCTGTCCCGTACAGCCACAAGCTCCACGTCGGCGAGCTTGGTCTCGATTGCCGATACTGTCACGCCTCGGTCGAGATGTCTGCCGTCGCGAACGTTCCGCCCACGCGCACCTGCATGAACTGTCATGCGCTCGTGAAGAAGGACAGCGAGAAGCTCGCACCGATCCGTGAAAGCGCCCAGAGCGGCCGGCCGATGCGCTGGATTCGCGTCCACAAGCTTCCCGACTACGCCTATTTCACGCACAACGCGCACGTGGCGGCAGGAATCGGCTGCGTCAGCTGCCACGGCCGCATCGACGAGATGGAAACGGTCACTCAGATGATGCCCCTCAGCATGAGCTGGTGCCTCGACTGCCACCGCAACCCCGGTCCCTACAGACGTCCCATCTCGGAGGTCACCAACATGAAGTGGACCCCTCCCCGGGACGCCCAAGTGCGCGCCGCGCTGCTCGACCGCGAACGACCGGTCTATCCGCCGATTGAGTGTTCGGGGTGTCACCGGTGAGTCGGACTTATTGGCGAAGTCTCGCGCAGATCGAGGACCGCCCTGAATTCCGCGCTGCTCTCGAACGCGAGTTCCCCGAGGGTGCCTCGGAGCTTCCCGAAGGGGTCACCCGGCGCGACATGATGATGCTCCTGGGCGCCTCGCTGTCGCTCGCGGGGGTCGCGGGGTGCCGGCGCCCCGTCGAAGAGATTGTTCCCTTTGTCACCGCTCCTGAGGAGATCGTTCCTGGGATCCCCCGCTACTACGCGACGACCATGCCGTTCCGCCGGAGCGCCTACGGCCTGATCGTCGAGAGCCACGAAGGGCGACCGACCAAGATCGAGGGAAACCCTTCGCACCCCTCGACCCTCGGGGCCTCGAGCGCCCTCGTCCAGGCGTCCGTGCTCGGCCTTTACGATCCCGACCGCTCGCAGTCGATCACGCTGCAGGGTACGCGGAAGTCCTGGAGCGATTTCGTGACGGCGTGGGGGCAGCTGTCCGAGGCTCATGCCGCGGATGGCGGCGCCAGCCTTGCGGTCCTCTCGGAATCCTTCTCCTCGCCTACCCTGGCGCGCCTGGTCTCCGAGCTCCGGACCCGCTACCCCCGGTTGCAGTGGGCGACCTACGACGCCGTCAGCGACGAGAGCCGACTCGCGGGACTGCGGTACGCCACGGGGCGCGACCTCGATCTCATGCTCCGCCTCGATCGAGCCGCGGTGATTCTCGCCCTCGACGCCGACCCGCTTCTCACCGACCCGGAGATGTTCCGTCACGCGCGAGGTTTCGCGGCGGGAAGGGGGGCGGGAGCCTCCGGTGGCGCGATGAACCGACTCTACGCGGTTGAAGGGGTCTACTCGCTGACGGGAGCCATGGCCGATCATCGACTCCGTCTCCAGAGCCGGCAGATCGCCCCATTCCTCGCAGCGCTCGCTGCACGCCTTGCTCCGCCCACGGCCGGAGCCGCGAACCTGGCGGGAGCCGGCGTCCCGGCTGTCGACTCGCGCTGGATCGATGCCGTTGCCAAGGACCTTCTGGCGAACCGCGGCAAGGGGCTCATCGTGGCTGGGGAACGCCAGCCCGCGGCCGTCCACGCCGCGGTCTGCGCCCTGAACACGTATCTCGGCAATACGGGCAAGACGGTCAGCTACTACGAGACGAAGGATGCGGCCCTTCCAACCGTCAGCTCGCTCACCTCGCTCGTCTCTGCGCTGAAGGCGGGCGCGATAAAGACGCTCGTCGTCCTGGGCGGCAATCCTGTATTCGATGCCCCCGCCGATCTCGACTTCGCCTCGGCCATGGCGAAGGTCCCTCACTCGATCGCGCTCGGGCACACGGTCGACGAAACCTCCGCCAAGGCGGAGTGGCATATCCCCCGCGCGCATTACCTCGAATCGTGGGGAGACGCGCGCGCGGTTGGAGGCACGCTCAGCGTCGTCCAGCCGTTGATCCTCCCCCTGTTCGGCGGACGAACCCCCGTCGAAGTGCTGGGGCTGATGGTCGGGGGCCAGGATCGTCCCGGCTACGACATCGTGCGGGAGACCTGGAAACCAATCCTGGGCGAGGCCGAGTTCGACAGGAAGTGGAACCGCGTCCTGCATGATGGGTTGCTTTCCGGCAGCGAGCTTCCCGAAGTCATTCCCGATCTCACAGGGCAGGCCCTTGCGGAGCTTGCGCGCGTGATCGGCGGCGGCGCGGGCGCAACCGGGTCCGGAGCAGCCCCTGGTGGATCTCGCAATGGCCTGGAGGTCGTTTTCCTTCCTTCCCCCTCGCTGCACGACGGGCGCTTCGCGAACGACGGATGGCTGCAGGAGCTTCCCGATCCGCTTACCAAGCTCACGTGGGACAACCCCGCGCTCGTGAGCCCGAAGACTGCCGAGACGCTCGGTCTTGCGAGCGAGGATGTGGTCCGTCTCGATTTCGCGGGACGCTCGCTCGAGATTCCCGTCTGGATCCTGCCCGGGATGGCGGACGGCGTGATGGCTCTCACTCTTGGCTACGGTCGTCTCCG
>DASPXV010000015.1:0-32165 GCA_035637115.1 Vicinamibacterales bacterium | reverse complement strand
ATACGCCTTTGCAATCGTGTTGCGGTTGACGGCCAGTTCCTCGGCAAGCGGACGAATCGAGGGCAGGGGCTCGCCCGCGCGGATTGCGCCGGCGGCGGCTGCCGCCTTCACCTGGTCCACGATCTGGAGATAGACCGGCTTGCCCGTCTTGAAATTCAGCTGCACCCGCATCGACTGTCCTATGACAGTAGGACGGTGGCGGGCAGTTGTCAATCGCTACGGACGCTGCGGGAGGGCGAACGCGAAGAGAGAGCCGCCGCCCCCCACGAGAATGAACTGCTGTCCGTCCAGCTCGTAGGTGATCGGCGCGTTGCCGACGCCGCCGATTGCCGTGCGCCAGAGCGTCGTCCCGTCGGTCGTGCGGAGCGCCAGCGCGTTGCCGCGCGAGTCGCCGGTGAACGTCACGCCGGTCGTCGTGGTGAGGACGCCGGCGCCTCCGCCGCCGCCGATGTCATGGTTCCAGCGCACGGCGCCGGTCTGGTAGTCGATCGCCCGGATTGCGCCGCCGCCGCCCCCCACGCCGTAGTCCGCGCCCGCCCAGCCATACGCGCCGTGCTCCGGCTTGTAGAAATAGATCCCGTAGCTGTCCAGCGCGCTGACAATCAGGAGTCCGCTCGCCGGATCGAACGACGGCGATCGGTAGTTCGTGCCGCCGCTCTCGCTCGGCGCGACCAGGCGTCCGTCGCGCGACGGTTCCTTCGCGGGATCGGGAATCGGGCGGCCATCCTCGCCGATGCCTTTCGTCCAGTTCACCGCCGCGAACGGTTTCGTCAGCAGGTTCTTGCCCGTCGTACGATCGAGGACGAAGTAGTACCCGTTCCGGGACGCCTGCAGCAGCAGTTTTCTCGGCGCGCCGTTGAACGTCGCATCGACCAGCACCGGGACCTCCGCCGCATCCCAGTCGTGTGTGTCGTGCGGAACCGCCTGAAATCCCCACGCCTGCTTCCCCGTGTCCGGATCGATTGCGACGATGCTGCACGTCCATTCGTTATCGCCGGGCCGCACCTCGCCGTTCAGCACGGGTGTCGGATTGCCGGTTCCGACGAACACCAGGTTCAGATCAGGATCGTACGTGCCGGTCATCCACATCTGGCCGCCCGTCGCGCCGCCGCTCCGCGACCCCGACGTGCCGGGGGGAGGCGTGCTGTAGAAGACCCACTGCGTATCGCCGCTCTCCGGATCGAACGACGTCAGCATGCCGGGAAGATTGTCGAAGTCACCCGACACGCCGACGATGACGTGGTTGCGCACGATCAATGGTGCGTTCGACGACCAGTAGCCTTTCTTCGCCGAGGCAACCTCCACGTTCCACCTCAGTTTGCCGTTCCGCGCGTCGAGCGCCACCAGATGCGAGTCGGGCGTCGTCAGGAACACCGTGTTGCCGTACATCGCCGCTCCGCGATGGCCGATGTGGAAACCGGTATTCGGCGGATACGTGTAGTGCCACACCTGGCGTCCGGTGCGGGCGTCGATGGCCCACATGTGATCCGGCGCGGTGAAATAGAGGATGCCGTTCACGAGAATCGGCGTCGACTTGATCGAGCCCGGCTGGCCGGCGTTGAACGTCCACGCGAGGGACAACTGGTGCACGTTGTCGGGCGTGATCTGCGCGAGCCGGCTGTGATGGCGTCCGGAATAATCGCCGTGGTAGGTCGGCCAGCTGTCAGCGGACGGATTCAGCAGCGCGGCAGGATCGAGCGCCGGCGGTCCCGGCGGTGGCGGTCCCGCCTTGTTGTCCGCGGCGGCCGCGGTAGTTGTAGTCGTCGCCTTCTTTACCCGTTTGCCCGTGCCCAGCGTCTGCAGGTACGCAAGGACGTTGTGCATGTCCGCATCGCTGTAGCGGCGGATCTGTTCCAGGTGCGCGTCGATCGGATCGTCGATCGCGACTTTGACGCTGCGCAGCGGCCACGAACGCTGCCAGCCTCGTTCGTCCTTGATCGCGATGGTGAATTCGTCGCGGAACGCGAGCCGTCCGGCAACCGATTCGCCGGATGGAAGCGTGACGGTGGCGCGCGCGGCCTGGACGGCCTTCCCGCTGGTGCGCGGGTTCAGCATCCGCTGGAGCAGCTCGAGCCCCTCCAGTCGATCCGCGACGTCCGCGAGATCGCCTGTCGCCGAGTGGCACTGCGTGCATCGGCCGGCGCCATTGAAATACTCCGCGCCTGCCGACGCATCCCCCGTGCGCAGGTCCTCGTCGGCGACCTTGCGCCGCGCGCCGAGCACCGCACCGGAATTCTCCCGCGTGTTGTGGATGAAGGCGACGATCGACTGGATCTGCGAGTCCGACAGGCTGATGGGCGGCATCCCTTTGTCGGGGCGTCCCGCCTTGACGAGCGGGCCGATCTTGTCGCCGCGCTCGTCCTCGGCGACGAGCGGCGAGCGCGTGAGGTCCGGACCGGTTTCGCCGCCCATCGCGTCCCGGCCGTGGCAGAAGCCGCAGTGCGCCACGAACAGTGGCTGTCCCGCGGCTATCTGCCTGGCCGAGTATTCCGGTGCTTTCGCCGCCGGCCGGCGCTGCGCGGCGATGTTGACGCCGAGCAGCGAGACCGCGGCGAGCGTGATCGAGAGACGAAGATGGCGCGCCATGCGCGCCATACTACTACCGCTGTTCGCCTAGTTCGCCTTGCAGGATGCCGACATGCGGCGGACCGACTCCACGCGCATCTCGCGATCCACGAGCGAGCCGGTGAGGCTTACGCGGCGGCCGACCTGGCTGCCGAGCTGCAGCGTGTGCGACGCGTCCACGACGTCGAGCGACGCGGCCCCCTTCTTCAGGAAGCCGGATTTCCAGCTGCGCGACTTCGGCGCCGCCGATCCCGACGCGTCCTTCAGCCGGAAGCCTTCATCCGTCTTTTCGAGGCAACCGGTCACCGTTACTGCGGCGTGCTGCGCATTAGGCGACGCGCTCGTACGAGCGGCCGGTGCGACCGTAACATCTGAAATGGACGTCGACACCTTGGGGGTCGCCGCGCGCGCGACGGGGGCGGCCGATGCCACGACCTCGGACACCATCGTCGCAGTCGACTCGGTCTTGGCCTTCGACTGCTGCTGGCGCGCCGCGATCGCGATGCCACCTGCCATGACGCAGATGACAACGATCACCGTCGCCTTCGGTCCGAGCGCGGAGGTCAGGCCGATCGGCTTCTTGCCGGCCACGGGCTTCTTCGGAGACGACAACTTCTTCGCAGGCATCAGCAATCTCCCTGAAAAATTAACGAGCAAAGGGTGCAGGCACCGCTTAGGCAAGGGGAGTGCCGCTGTGTTTTGGCGCGAAAACCCGGCAGGCAGTCCAGGTGTGCCAGCGCGGCACACCCAAAACTGTCATCGATGACGAGATCTGACGCGCTATTCGTAATGGAGGGCGACCATCGGATCGACCCTGGAGGCGCGTCGCGCCGGCAGATAACCCGCAAGACTCGACACGGCGATCATGACACCCATCGCCGTCGCGATCGCCAGCGGATCCGTCGGCGGCAGGCCAAAGAGCAGCGTTGCGACGAGCCGGCTCGCCGCGATGGCAATGCCGAGTCCGGTGACGACGCCGATTGCGACGAGCAGCATCGACTCACCCATGACGAGGCGCAGCACGTCCTGCCGCTGCGCGCCGAGCGCCATGCGAATCCCAATCTCGTTCGTGCGCCGCGAGACGTTGTACGACATCAGCCCGAAGAGTCCGATCGAGGCGAGCAGCAGCGCCAGACCGCCGAACAGCGTGTAGGCCTGCGCAAATAATTTCTCCTGTGCGAACCGCTTCTCGACCTGCTCGATCTGTGTCGAGACATCCGTGATCGGAAGGTTGGGATCGATCTGGCGGATGACATCGCGGACGGAGCCCATGACGCCCGCCGGCGCGCCCGCGGTGCGCAACTCGAAGACGGCGTTGCCGAGCCGCGTCTGCGGATATGGCACGTACATGGTCGGGGGCGCCGCATCGCGGACGCTGTCGTACTTCGCGTCGCGCAGCACGCCGACAATCTCGAGCTGTCCGGTGGTCTCGGGACTGGATCCGAAATGCTGTCCGATCGGGTTCTGGTTGGGGAAGTACTTCCGCGCCGCCGATTCGTTGATCACCACCACCTTGGGTGCCATGGCGTCGTCACGGTTGGTGAGTGGACGCCCCAGCACGATCGGAATGCCCATCACGTCGAAGAAGTTCGGCGAGATCACGAGGCGGTTGATGCTGTTTCCATCTCCCTGCGGACGGCCGGGCGGATACGTGCGCCCCTGGACAAAGATGCCGGTGGAATTGACGCTGCCGCTCAACAGCGCCGGCTGCGACATCGCGGCGCCCCGGAGTCCAGGAACAGATCCGAGACGATCGAGCATGTCGCGATAGAGCGCGACCATCCGTTTCTCGTCGTAACGATTCAGCGCCGGGTTCACGCGGAAGAGGACGAGATTCTGCGGGTTGAAGCCGACGTCCACGTGCCGCAGGTTGTTCAGCGTGCGCAGAAACAAGCCGGCGCCGACCAGCAGGACGAGCGAGATGGCGACTTGCACGACGAGGAGTGCCTTGCTCAGCACGCTCCGTGCGCCGACGACGCTGCGGCCCGTTTCCTTGAGCGCCGAGTTGACGTTCATGGCCGTGCCGCGCAGCGCCGGAGCGATCCCGAACACGAGACCGGTCAGTCCGGTCACGAGCAGCACGAACATGAGCATGCGCCAGTTGAGTGCCGTTGTCTGTCCGGGGGCGCCCGGCAGAAGCTGACGGCCCCAGTAGCCGACCAGCAGCCCGAGCGCGCCGCCCATCGCCGCGAGCAGCAGGCTTTCGGTGAGCAGCTGGCGCACGAGTCGTGTCCGTGTCGCGCCGAGCGACAGACGCACCGACAGTTCCTTCTGCCGCGCCGTCGCGCGCGACAGCAACAGATTTGCGACGTTCGCGCAGACGATCAGCAGCACCAGGGCCACGACGACGCTGAGAATGGTGACCGCGCGCAATTCCGTGGGGCTGATGTCGTAAATGCCTCGGTTCCCCGGCTCGACGAGCAATTGCGGAACCTGCGTGCGATCGCGGTTCCTCGAAGTGGAGCGCTCCGCGTCCGTGAGCCCCTTCAAGTACTGGTCGAGTCCCGCGCGCGCCGTATTCTTGAACACCCCCTCCAGGTTGCCCTGCACCTGCTCAGGCGTCGCGCCAGGCGCCAGCCGTCCCATGATTTGCAGCCACCAGTACGTGGGCTGCGAAACGCGCGATGGTCCCGGCGACGCATCGAGCTGGGGCAGCAGCGCCAGCGGCAGCGATACGTCCGGCAACTCTGCGACAGGCTGCTGCACACCGGTGAAGTTCGGATCGAGGACACCGACGATCGTGACGAGCACGTTGTTCATCCGCACCGTCTTGCCCACGACGTTCGAATCGGTGCCGAAGCGCGAGTGCCAGTACTTGGAGCTGATGACTGCCACCGGCGGCGCATCGGGACGATCGTCGTCCGGCACGATGGTACGGCCCAGTCGCGCGCCGACGCCGAGCACCTGGTAGTAGTTCCCCGTGGAGACGAATGCCGTCGCGAGTTCCGCCTGTCCGTTGACGATGACGTTGAGACGTCCGAAAGGCGCGCAGGCGAACAGGCCGCTCATCGTCTTGTTATCCGCGACAAACTGCTGGAACATCGGATAGGAGAACGTCCCGCGCACCGTCGCGCCCGCCGTCCGGACGTTGCCGTACTCGCTCGAGCTCGTGACCATGTCGTTGCGGCCGACATAGCGCAGGCGCACGAGCGAATCCGGATCACGCACGGGAAGCTTGGTCAGGAGCATCCCGTTCAGCACGCTGAACAGGGCGGTGTTCGCGCCAATGCCAAGGGCGAGCGACAGGACCACCACAGCGGTCCAGCCCTTCGCGTTCAGCAGCATGCGGGCGGCGTGTCGAAGGTCTTTCAGCATGATTCGCGTATCATCCGAGAGATGTTGCCCAGGGTCATTGTCGCGATACTAACGGCGTCGGCCGTTACCTATGACGGAGGTCTGGCCGAAAGGTTAACCGCCCTGACCCGAAATAGTCATTGGACGGTCGCAGAGGCCATTCCGGTTGGGTTCGACACCTTCCATCCCCAGGGCCTGGTGAAGATTGGCGACACCTTCTTTGTTTCTTCGGTCGACAAGGACCGCCGTGCCGGGCACCTGTTCAAAATCGACAAAGCAGGAAACCTCCTCACGGACCTGCCGCTCACGCAGGGAGACATGTATCACCCCGGCGGCATCGACTATGACGGGCAGGATATCTGGGTGCCGCTCGCGGAGTATCGGCCGGACAGCCATTCGGTTATCTTCCGCGTGAACCCGGTGACGATGAAGCCGACAGAGGTGATTCGCATCAACGATCACATCGGCGCGATCGTCCACAACACAGACGATCACACGCTCCACGGCATGAGCTGGGGCTCGCGGCGGTTCTACCGCTGGACGCGCGATGGGGCAGGGAACATGACGCGCACCTTGAACCCGTCCCACTACGTGGATTACCAGGACTGCAAGTACATCGGCGCGCGTCAAATGGTGTGTGGTGGCGTGACCGAGATTCGTCCCAGTGCCGGTGCGCCGCCATTCCGGCTCGGCGGGCTGGATGTGATCGATCTGCTCGACGGCCGCCCCGTTCACCAGGTGCCGGTCCTTCTATGGACAGCGTCAGGCATGAGCATGACGCAGAACCCCGTGTGGCTCGAGCCTTACGGTCCCGGTCTGCGCGCCTACTTCATGCCGGAAGACAATCACTCGACCCTGTACGTGTACGACGTGAAGTAGCCCATTCGGACGTGACCTTCACGTGACAGGGACGGCACAGCAGGCGATAGTTTTCCAGGCCGCACTCGCCGCCGCCATCGGCGACAGGAATGATGTGATCGGCTTCCCAGCGAGGCCGCTCCGCGCGCCAGGCACGGCGCGCCGCGCGATCGGTGGGGGGAGGCTTGCGGCGCGTCCATTCGCGATGCGCCTTGACGACGTTCCGCCCGCATAGCCGGCACGTGCCCTTGTCGCGTTTCTTGACTTCACGCCGCACGTACCACGGGCTGCTGCGAATCTTCCACTCGTGCACGCAGGCATCGCCGCAGAACGTCCGCCGCGGTGGTGTCACCGGCCCGCGGCACCATCGGCAGATGGGCCGTCCCTGCTCGTCGCGTTCCGGTTTTCCCCATTGATCCGCTGTCACGACGCGCTGACGCCGGGTGCTCACGGATCGCCTATCGGTCGATCTCGCCGCGCAGCTTAGAATGGGCCCTCGTCGAACCGGAGGTCCAGGATGCGTGCAGCCGTCGCCGTCATATTGCTGATCGCCTCGCCGTCCGTCGCGCTCGCACAGGGTGGACGCGCCGCGCAGGGGCCCGCCGTCGTTTCTCCGCAGGTCAACGCCGATCGATCCGTGACGCTGCGCGTCCTCGCGCCGAAGGCCACCGAGATTGTTCTGACCGGAGAAATCCTGAACGGCGCGTCCCCGGCGCCGTTCACAAAAGGAGAAGACGGCGTGTGGACAGTGACCACACGCCCTCTTCCGCCGGACGTATATATGTACGCGTTTCGGATCGATGGCGTGAACACGCCGGACCCGCGCAATCCCTGGGTGAAGCTGGTGTCGGGCACCGGGCTGTCGTCACAGGTGGAAGTGCCCGGCGAGGGGCCGCAGTACTACGACGTCAAGCCGGTGCCGCACGGGCTCGTCCAGATCCTGACGTACGAATCGAAATCCGCCGGCGCCACGCGCCAGGCGTGGGTCTACACGCCTCCCGGCTACACGCGATCGACCGCGAAGTATCCGGTCTTCTACCTGCTCCACGGCGGCGGCGATCTCGATCCGGGCTGGACGCTGACAGGGCGCGCGCCGATCATCATGGACAACCTGATCGCGGAGAAGAAGGCGACGCCGATGATCGTCGTGATGCCGCTCGTACGCGGCGGTGGCAGCCTCGGCATCGGCCCCGCGGGCATGTCGCCGGGGATTAACGCGGCGGGGAACGTCACGCCGGCGCCGCCGCGAGGCGCCGCCCCGCCCGCCGGCGGCGGACGCGGAACGATCGCGCTCGACGGGGTCACGCCGGGCACCGCCGGGCCCGCACCGCTGCAGGCGTTCGCACAGGACTTCATCTCGGACCTGCTGCCGGCAATCGAACAGAACTTCCGCGTCTCGACACGGCCCGAGGATCGTGCGATTGGCGGCCTGTCGATGGGCGGAGCAGCGACGATGAATACCGCGTTCTCGCGCCCGGACCTGTTCCGCTACGTCATCGTGCTCAGCGCGGGGGGCGGGCAGAACCTCGACACCGCGTATCCGAAGTTCTTCGGGAACGGCGCGGCAGCGGCGAAGCAGATGAAACTGATTTGGGTCGCCGCTGGGGACGGCGATTTCGCCCTCGACGGCGCGAAAGCGCTCGACGCGGCACTCACCGCGCACGGGATCAAGCACACGTTCAAGATCACTCCGGGCCGCCATGAGTGGCGCTTATGGCGGCCACATCTCTACGAGCTCGCGCAATTGCTCTTCAGGAACTAGGACTATCATTATCGGTTGTGGAACATCATCAGCGTCTTGCGATCCTCGTCGGCGGCGGTCCGGCTCCCGGCATCAACAGTGTCATCGCGGCGGCAACGATTCGGGCACGACTCGAAGGGATCGATGTCCTCGGCATCCGCGACGGCTTCGAATGGCTGATGCGAGGTGACGTCGATCACGTCAGCCCGCTGACGATCGAGACCGTCAGCCGCATTCATTTCCGCGGCGGCTCCCATCTCGGCATCGCCCGGGCGAATCCGACCACCGATCCGGCCCTCCTCGATCGCACTGTCAGCGCGCTGCTCCGGCTGAACGTGACGCAGTTGATCACGATCGGCGGCGACGACACCGCGTTCTCGGCGATGCGCGTCGAGCGTCACGCCGGCGGCGCGATCCGCGTCGCCCACGTGCCGAAAACGATCGACAACGATCTCGACCTTCCGGCGCACATCGACACGTTTGGGTATCAAACGGCGCGCCATTATGGCGTCGAGATCGTCAAGAACCTGATGGTCGATGCGAAGACGACCTCGCGGTGGTATTTCGTCGTCGCGATGGGCCGCAAGACCGGACACCTTGCCCTCGGGATCGGCAAGGCGGCGGGGGCGACGCTGACGCTGCTGGCGGAGGAATTCCCGACGCCGACGCCGCTGCGGATGGTCGTCGATACGCTCGCCGGCGCGATCATCAAGCGACTCAGCTACGGGCGCCGCGACGGCGTCGCCGTCATCGCGGAGGGGGTCGTTCTCGGGATTGCGCCGGAAGATCTCGTGGGCATCGAGTCTGTGGAGCGGGACGACCACGGCCACATCCGCATCGACGAAGTAAGCCTGGGAGAAATCCTGAAGGCGCAGGTGACGGCGCGCCTGCGCGAGCTCGGGATCAAGCCGACGATCGCGGCGAAGAACATCGGCTACGAGCTCCGCTGCGCCGATCCGATCCCGTTCGACATGGAGTACACGCGCGATCTCGGGTATTGCGCGGCCGGCTACCTGCTGGCCGGCCATGGTTCCGCGATGATCTCGCTCCAGGGCGGGCGGTTCGTGCCGATCCCGTTCGAGAGGATGATCGATCCCGATACCGGCCGGACGCGCGTGCGCTCGGTGGACGTGCGCTCGACCCGCTATGCGATCGCGCGCCGCTACATGCTGCGGCTACGGAAGGAAGATTTCGAGGATCCGCACGACGTCGCCAAGCTGGCGGAGATCGCGCATTGCACCATCGCGGAGTTCCGCGATCGCTTCGCGTACGTCACGGCGGTGGAGCCGCCGGCCGTCGTCGCCGAGGATCACCCCACCATCCGCTGAGCGCGTCTACTTGACGACGAGCGTGCCCTTCATCCCCTGGACGAAGTGGCCTGGAAACGTGCACAGGAACGTATACGACCCGCGCTTTTTCGGGGCATCGAATGTCACGTCGACGGTTTCACCACCACCGGCGAGCGGCGTGAAGGCGATGATCTTGTCGCGCATGCTGTCCGGGATGAAATCGGTCTCGCGCGCGGTGAACGCGGCATTGTTCACCTCGAGCGCGCTGGCGTCGGCCTGGAGCAGCACGAAGTTGTGAGCCATCACAACCTTCGGCATCGAGCCGACCGACTTGAGGACCACGTGGAGTTTCTCGCCGGGACGCGCGGTCAGGCGCGTCTTGTCAAACTTCATGGTTTCCGTGGCGGTCAGCTCGATCGTCCGCGGTCCCCCCTTGGCGGCAACCGGGGCCTTCGCCTTTGACGTCGCCTTGGCAGCTGCGGCCTGTTCCGCGCCGGCCGGAATGGTTGCGATCGCAACGACACAGAAAATGAGTGCGTACAGTTTCATGGAACAATCTTAGCATTCGACCGAGTCCGGAACGGACGCGGCGGGACGGAGAACCGCGCAATACTCGACCTCGACAGCGCTCCGTGCCGGAATCCACCGGAACGCCGGCACGTCGAAGAGACGGCCGCGCTCGATCATGTCGCGCCGTGACTCGGGGATCGGCGAGACGCCGAACTCGAACCCGCACGTCAGCGCTTCGCCATTCCACGGCGCATTCGGTCGCGCGTGGTTCTCCTCCCAGATTCCGACCCACGGGAAATCGGCGCGCCGCCAGGCATAGCCGAACGCCAGTTGGGCCGCAGGGGAGTACGCGACAAAGAATGCATCCTCACGCTCCACGTTCATCCGGTGCGCGGTATAGGCGGACGATGACGGCGCGCTCGAGTACACGCGCATGTCCGCGTAGCCGCCGGATCTGCGCGGCGCGTGGGGCCAGGTGAACTCCGCGCCTGCTTTCAAGTGGTCCGCCGGGCCAAACGTGCCCGGATAAACGAGCGACCGATCGGCGCTGAGGCGGAACGCGGTCGCGCCTTTCTCCAGAAATGGCGCGCCGATCGTTACGTGCTGTGTCCAGCCGACGGGACGATCGGTCGCCGTGAGGTTCTCGACCCGTTCGTTGATCCGGACGACGCGATCGTCGAGCGAGACGCGTCGCGCGACACGCAGCTGGGCGGACGAAAGAACGGTTTCCATGTTCAGCCTCGTGTCCGACGCGTCGATGTCGAAGCGCGCGACGCTGGTCTCGCCGTGCACCGGAAGCCCCGCCGCGGCCTCTTCCGCGGATGGACCGCCGAAGATGTCGAGACAGAGGTTGTGGCCCATGATGCCGGCAAGCAGCGAGGCGTCAGCGCCGCCGCCATAGATCGCGTGGATCTTCGCGTCGTACTGCGATGGCTCGATTGACGGCCAGTGCGGCGTCCACAGTGGGTTCGTTCCCGACGCGATGTCGGTGATGGCGGCAATGTGTCCCCCTTCTTCGAGGACGATGACGCGCAGGTGAGCGTTCTCGATCGTGGCGGCGCGGCGGCCGCGGTACCTCGTCGGCATTCAGCACACGATATCCGGCGCGAACGGGACAACACAAATCTTGAAAACGTTGCGCCATGCGAAACGCGTTGGCGGCGTCACGACCGGCGAGATCGCGGCATTTGGTGGCCTAAGACGCTGTTAAAAAGTCACTTAGCCACGCCGATACGCATTTGACATATCGATAAACACGAAACCATACGAGTTGGTTTTGACACCTGTGCGCCACGCTCATACCCTGCGCGGACGTCCGGTTCCGCGCAGCAGGTTCACGATCTGGGAGGAGGATTCGTGGTACGCAGGCTCGCCGCCACTATTGCGTTCGTATTTCTCATGTCTGCGGTTGGTGCCGTCACCGCGCACGGGCAGGGACTCACCGGCCAGCTCTCCGGCACCGTCACGGATGCCGGGGGAGGCGTCATACCTGGTGCCACCGTCATGGTGACGAACGCCGGCACCAATCAAACGCGCGAGACGATCACCAGCGCGGAAGGCACGTTTGTCTTCCCCGATCTCCTCGCGGGGACCTACCACCTGACGATCAAGATGGAGGGCTTCAAGGCCTACGAGCAGAAGGACATCGCGCTCGGCGCCACGGAGCGCGTCGGCCTGCGCACTATCGCGCTCGAGGTCGGCGGCCTCCAGGAGCAGATCGTCGTCAAGTCCGAAGCGGCGCTGGTGCAGACCACGTCCGCGGCGCGCTCCGGTCTTGTGACACGCGATCAGATTGAAGACATCGCGGTGAAGGGACGCGACTTCGCTGCGTACCTGAAGCTGCTTCCGGGCGTCGTGGACACGAGCGCGCGCGAAGCCCCCGGCTGGGGGAGCATGGGCGGCCTGTCGATCAACGGCCGGTCGGGCGGGTTCAACTTCTCGTACGACGGCGTCACCAACAAGGACACGGGATCGAACAGCGGCAACTACCAGGCGCCGGCGCTCGACTCGATCGGCGAGGTGCGGGTGCAGACGTCGAACTTCCAGGCGGAGTACGGCCGCAGCTCGGGGGCGACGATTACCGTCGTGACGCGCGCGGGGACGAAGGACTTCCACGGCAGCGCCGCGTATTACAAGCGCGACACGAAGCTGAACGCGAACGAGTTCTCGCGCAAGCAGCAGTGCGGCCTCGGCCAGACCGCGCAGTGCGATCCCCCGCTCTACAAGTTCGACAACACGGCCTGGACGATCGGCGGGCCGGTGCTGCTGCCCGGCACCGATTTCAACAAGAGCCGCAACAGGCTGTTCTTCTTCTGGTCGCAGGACCTGCTCGGCCGCACCGACCCGGGCGGCCTGAATCAGCGCCGCGTGCCGACTGCGCTCGAGCGCAAGGGAGATTTCTCGCAGACGTTCGACAGCCAGGGACGCCTCGTGTCCATCCGCGACCCGCAGCTCACGGGCAGCTGCAGCAGCACGAGCGGCGGGCCCGCATGCTTCCCGGGCAACGTCATCCCGGGGAACCGCATCGATTCGGTCACGCAGGCGCTCCTGAACCTGATGCCGCTGCCGAACGCGACCGATCCGACGGGCAACAACCAGTACAACTACACGTTCCAGACGGTGCAGGACTGGCCCCGCAACGACCAGGTCCTCCGGATGGACTGGAACGTCGGCAAGAACACCACGTTCTACGCGCGCGGCCAGTATGGCTACGAGAAGCGCGCGGGGGGCGTCTCGTTCCTCGGATCCTCGGGCGGATGGCCGCAGTATCCGAGCAAGTACGAGATCGACACGCGCGCGATCGTCGGCACGCTGCTGCACACCTTCAACACGTCGACGTTCGCCGAGGTGACCGCAGGCATCAACTGGTCGCACCAGTACACCAGCGCCTTCGATGACGCGGCGCTGGCGGCAAACGATCGCACGAAGGTGCTGCCGGGGCTGACGCAGTTCTTTCCGCAGGCGAATCCCGACAACGTGCTGCCGCAGGCGACCTTCGGCGGCGGCCTGCCGACGCCGAACACCGGGAATCCGACCTACGCGTCGTTCGGCGTCGAGCAGCGGTGGCCGTTCTTCGGCTTCAACAAGCTGTTCAACGTCTCGACCAACCTGACAAAGATCAAGGGCTCGCACAACATGAAGGCCGGCTTCTTCCTCGAGCGGACGAGGCGTCCTGCGGCCCGCTCCTCGAGCTTCAACGGGACCTTCAGCTTCAACACCGATTCCTCGAACCCCCTGAACACGAACGTCGGCTTCGCCAACGCGCTGCTCGGCGCGGTGACGCAGTACCAGGAATCGGACGCGCACCCGAGCGCGCACGGCCTGTTCTACAACGTCGAGTGGTACGCGCAGGACAACTGGAAGCTGCGGCGCAATTTCACGATTGACGCCGGGATGCGCTTCTACTGGATTCAGCCGACGAAGAGCGCGGGTGACAAGGTCGCCGAGTTCATCCCGTCACAGTACGACGCGTCCAAGGCGCCGCTGCTGTACCAGCCCGTCACGACGTCGCAGGGACGCCGCGCGCTCAATCCACTGACAAACGAAATCCTCCCGCTCGTCTACGTCGGACGTCTCGTGCCCAACTCCGGCAACTTCATCAACGGCATGCAGGTGTTCGACGATACCGTCCTGAAGACGCCGCCGATCAAGCTGGCGCCGCGCATCGGATTTGCGTGGGACGTCACCGGCGACGGACACACGGCGGTCCGTGGCGGTGCCGGCGTCTTCTACGACCGCTTCTCCGACGACAACATCCTCGACCTGATCGAGCTGCCGCCGCTGCTGAACACGTACACGACCAACTACACGACCGTCCGCGATCTGCTGGCGAGTCCGCTCACGGCGACACCGACCGCGGTCCGTTACTTCCCGACGTTCACGCCGCCGGTTGTCTACAACTGGAGCCTCGGCGTCCAGCGCGATGTTGTCTGGGGCCTCGTCGCGGATGTCGCCTACGTCGGCAATGCCGCGCGCAACCAGCTGATCACGGTGGACATCAACGGCCGGCCGTACGGGTATACCTACCAGGCATCGAGTCTCGATCCGACGAACATCTCCGGGGGTATCGTGCAGCCGCTGCCGGACGACCTGCTGCGGCCGTATCGCGGATACGGACGTATCCAGGAGCGTGATTTCAGCGGGTACTCGGATTATCACTCGATGCAGGTGGCGATGAACCGCCGCCGCTCGGCCGACGGCCTCTCGTTCGGTGTCGCCTACACGTATCAGATCGTCAACAAGGGGCTGGGCGCGATCGATCCCTTCGTATCGGACAAACGCGCGCGCAACTACAACTCGAACGGCCGCCGCCCGCACACGCTGACGTTCAACTACTCGTACGACGTGCCCGAGCTGAGCAAGCACTGGAACAACATCATCGCCAAGGCGGTCTTCGACAACTGGCAGGTCTCGGGCGTCACCTCGATCATCAGCGGCGCTTACGGGAACTTCGGCTACAACTTCACGAACGTCCCGACCGGCACGCTGAGCGGCACGGGGTCGATCAACGGCGGCGGCAGCCGCGTCGATATCGTCTGCGATCCGACGCTGCCGAAGAGCCAGCGCACCTACTCGCGCCAGTTCAAGACCGAGTGCATCGCGCCGCCGTCGGACCAGTTCCGCCTCGGTAACGCGAAGAACGACGAGTTCCACGGCCCGGGCTTCATGAACTGGGACATCTCGTTCTTCAAGAACATCCCGCTTGGCGCTAGCCGCAGGCAACTGCAGCTGCGCACGGAGCTTTACAACGCATTCAACTCGAACCAGTGGACGGCCGTGAACACGACCGCCACGTTCGATTATCAGACGGGCAAACAGACAAACGCGGCGTTCGGAAGCCTGACCGGCGCAACCAACAGCGCGCGCCGGATCCAGCTCGCGGCACGCTTCACCTTCTAGCCAGCCGTTTTCGACAGGCGCGCGCATTTCGCCGATGTGGAATGCGCGCGCGGGTACCCGCACGGAGCTCTGACATGAACCGACGACTCATCTCCGCGACTGCGGCGCTCTGCGCGGTCGCGGCCTGGAACGCGGCAACGCCCCGCGGGCAGGCTCCCAGGGCAAACTGGCTGACCGACGGCGGCGATCCGCAGCGGACCGCGTGGCAGCGGAACGAGACCATCCTGACGAAAGACAACGTCAAGGACATGAAGCTGCTTTGGAAGATCCAGACCGACAATCACCCCCGGCAGATGCACAACCTGTTTCCGCCGCTCATCGCGGGGAACGTGAGCACGCCCTCGGGCACGAAGGAGATTGCGATCCTCGCCGGCGTCTCCGACAACGTGTACGGGATTGATGTCGCGAGCGGCCGGCAGATCTGGAAACGGAAATTCGACAGCACGTTCCAGGAACAGGCCGGCGGCCGCGGCGGCGGTGTGCTGTGTCCCGGCGGCCTGACCGCGACGCCCGTGCTCGAGGAACGCACGCCAGGAAAGTACGTCGCGTACGCCGTGTCGTGGGACGGCCGCCTGCGCACGCTCGACGTGGCGACGGGCGAAGAAATCGAACCGCCGCAGTTGTTCGTGCCGCCCAACGGCAAGCCATATGCCCTCAATCTGGTGAACGGCGTGATCTACACGTCCACGGCGCAGGGCTGCGGCGGCAATCCGAACAACTTCTATTCGTTCGACCTGAAGACCAGGAAAGTCGGCAACTGGGATCCGGGTAGCGGCGGGCTCTGGCCGAGGACGGGACCCTCAGTCGGCAAGGACGGAACTGTCTACGCGGGCAGCGGCGACGGCGATTATCTTCCCGAGCAGCAGATCTACGGACAGGCAATGATCGGCGTAAAGCAGAATCCCGAGACCAAGGCGCTGGAACTGAAAGATTGGTACGCGCCGACGAACGCGTTCTGGATGCGCAAGCGCGATCTCGATTTCAACACCAGCTCGCCAATCTTCGACTACAAGGGGAAGGAATATCTCGTTTCCTCGAGCAAGGAATGCCGCATCTGGCTGCTCGACACCGCGATGCTCGGCGGCGAGGATCACCGCACACCGGTCTATCGCACGCCGCTCATCTGCAATGAAGAAGTGAACTTCACGATGGGGGTGTGGGGAGCGCTGGCATCGTGGGAAGACGCCAGCAAGACGCGCTGGGTGCTCACCCCCTTCTGGGGCCCGAAGCATCCGCAATTCAAGGCACCCATCGAGCACGGCACGGTTGTGTACGGCGCCGTTGTCGCGTTCAAGCTCGAAGACAAAGCGGGCAAAGCCGTGCTGACGCCGGCCTGGATCTCACGGGATATGTACATGGCGGAGCCGCCCGTCATCGCGAACGGGATCGTGTTCGGGTACGGCAGCGGCGAGAGCACCACGCAGCGCTGGGCGGAACCGGGGCACGTCGGCGCCGCGCAGGGACGTATTCAGGAATCCACGCATGCCATCCTCTACGCGCTCGACGGCCAGACCGGCAAGGAGCTCTGGTCCAGTGGCGATCAGATCGCGTCCTGGAATCACTTCACCAGCCTGTCCGTCGCGAACGGCCGCGTCTATATAGGGACGTACGACGGCATCCTTTATTGTTTCGGCGCGCCGAGCCTGGCGCCGCCCTCCACGGCCCCCGCGGGAGAAACCCGATGAACAGGAAAATCGTAGCGGGTTCGGCCCTGGCATTCGCGTGCGCCTCTGGCGCCGGAATCCTGCACGCCCAGGGGCGTGGCGGCACGGAGTGGACGACCAGTGCTTACGACGCCCAGCGGACCGCCTGGGTTAAAACAGATCCGCGCATCTCCGTGCAGACGATGACGAAACCGGGGGAGTTCGGGACCTTCAAATTCCTTTGGAAACTGAAGCTCGAACACGATCCCAAGGCGGCAACCGCGCTGACGCAGGCGGTGCTGCTCGATCGCATCATCGGCTTCCGCGGGTTCAAGTCGATTGCGTTCGTCGGGACGCAGTCCGAGACGATCCACGCGGTGGATTACGACTTGGGGACGACGCTCTGGAAGTACCACATCAACTACAGCGCAAGCCCGCCACCCGTCACGATCAGTACGGCGGAGTGCCCAGCGGGATTGACGGCGGCAGTGTCGCGGCCGACTGCGTACGCGCCATCGATCGCTGGCGGTCGCGGCGGCGGCGGGCGTGGCGGACGATCCGGCGGCGGCGTCGGCGAACCCGGTAAGGGGGCAACCACGCTCGCGACTGCGGGTCAGACGCGCGGCGGCGCTCCTGCGGCAGTCGGCGGACGCGGAGCGACAGGACCTGTCTCGCCGCAGCGCACGGAGGGCGCGCAGGCGGGAACAGTACCCGGATCGGCAGCGGCTGCTGCGGGCAACCACCCTGGCGGTCTGCCCGGTGGCGCGCGTCAGGGAGGCGCGCCTGGCGCTGGCAGTGGTGGCGGTCCGTTCCGCCCCGGTCAGGACGCGGCCTACGTCGTCGGCAGCGACGGATACCTCCACGCGCTCAACGTGCAGAACGGCTGGGACAACATGACGCCCGCCCTGTTCCTCCCCGCGAACACCCGCGTGACCGGTCTCATCATCGCGACGAGCGATGAAGGAGCGGTGGCCTACGCCGCCACGACGCACAAGTGCGGGAGCCAACCCGATGCAGTGTGGGCGATGGATCTGGTGAAGGCGGACAAATCAGTAGCGGCGTTCAAGGTCGGAGAAGCGACGATCGCCGGCAGCGCCGGTCCGAGCATTGGCCGCGACGGCACGGTATACATCGCCACCACTGCCGGCAACGATGCGCACTCGAGCTCGACGTTTGCCCTGGAAGGCAAAACGCTGAAGCAGAAGGCGGCCGCGCAGGTCGCCGGCGCCAGCTTCAATTCATCACCGGTTGTGATCACGTGGAAGGACAAGGACGCGCTGCTCGTCGCCGGCGGCGGCAAGATCTACGCGTTCGATGCATCGAATCTGTCGGGTGGTCCCGTTGCGACGAGCGCGGCGTTCGGCACGCCTGAATTCGAGACTGGTTCGCTCGCGAGCTGGACGGACTCCGGCAACGTGCGGTGGATCGCGGCGGCAGCGGCGAATGGAATCGTGACGTTCAAGCTCGTGGAGCAGGACGGGAAGCCGGCATTCCAGCAGGGCTGGACGTCGGCGCCGATCGCGTCACCGCTCGCGCCACTCGTGATCAACGGCGTGCTGTTTACGGCATCGTCCGGCACGCGACTCGCGCCGGGCGTGCTGTACGGCCTTGACGCGTCAACGGGAAAGCAGCTATGGACCAGCGGCCGCGCCATCACCACCAGCATCAAGGGAAGTCTGTCGGCCGGCGCGGGCACTGTGTTCGTGCCGGGCTCGGACAGCACGCTGTACGCATTCGGGTTCGAGATCGAGAAGTAATCGGACCACATGCGATACTGGGTTTGGTAACCATGAAGACCGGAAACACGACCAGATTATTGATGGGCGTCGCGGTCGCCGCATACACCGCCGCCGGGATCGTCTCGGCGCAGGCGCAGGCGCCGCTGCGCACGTTTACTCCTGAAGAAATCGCCGCGATGGCGGCGACGATGCCGCCTGGTGAAGCGCGCGAATTGACCGTTCGCGTCTGCGCCGCGTGCCACGAGCCGCAGCGCGCGGCGTCGCTCCGCCTGACGCGCGAAGGATGGGAGGACGTCGTCGCCAAGATGATCGGTCTGGGTGCGCGCGCGAGCGACGCGGAGTTCAAGCAGATCACCGACTACCTCGCCACGAACTACAAGGGTGAGGCGCCCAAGCCGATCAATATGAACAGCGCGACGTCCGTTGAACTCGAAAGCGTCGCGGCATTGCTCCGCAAGGAAGCGGCGGCGTGGATCGCCTACCGGAACAAGAACGGCCCGTGCAAGTCGCTCGACGATTTGAAGAAGGTCGCCGGCGTGCCTTTCAAGAAGATCGACGAACGCCGCGACCGACTCGTTTGCTTCTAACGTTCTGTCAGCGTCGTTCGTCGAGGAAGCCGAACGCGTAGAGCGTTCCGTCGTTCGTCCCGACGTACGTCTGGCCCATCGCGCTCCAGAAGCTGCCTGGTGAGGCGAACGATTTCATCGCGGTCTTGCTGTCCCACAGCAGCTTGCCGGTCGCGCCTTCGTAGGCGCGCAGCACGGCCGGGGTGCCCGCGCCGGCCGGCCCGGAGGGACGTCCGGTCGAGAGCGCGAAGATGACGCCGTTCACGACGATCGGCGTCGCGGGCGCCGCGTAGTTGCGCGCCGTCCAACCGGGTTCGAGCGACAACGCTCCGCCCGTCTCTGTCACCTTCAACGCGACCACGGCTCCTGCGATCGGCGCGAGGATCCACCGCGTTCGAAGCGTTACGTTGGGCGGGGGCGGCGGAGTGAATGTTCCGGGAGTCGCGGTCGTCGTCGTGGTCGTCGTCGTCGTCGTCGTTGCCGGCGCGGGCGCCGGCGTGATAGTCATCTCCTGCCACGTCGCGAGCGAGTCCGCCGCGATCGAGCCTCCGGTGCCGGCAATCGGCTTCGACGTGTAAAGCGCCGTCGAATGGTCGGCGCCGCCGAGCGACGCGGCATCGAGCAGCAGGATACGTCCGTCTTCGGTGGCGGCCGCCACGATCTCCTTCTCGCTGTGGCGGAAGATCGTCGGGCCCGTCACGAACTCGGATCCCGCCAGAGTGAACGAGTCCTTCATCTGCAGCGTCTTCGCGTCGAGCGCCACGATGCCGTTGTTCTTTGCCACGATCAGCGTGCCATCGGTCGTGAATGCGAGCGCGCCGACGATCTGTTCGCCGCTGGCCGCCTTCCAGGACACGACCGGCTTGCCTTCGCTTTCGAGATCGATCGCCCACACGCCGTTCGGCGCGCCGCCGCAGTTGCCGGTCGTCGCAGTGTAGAGCGTCGTGTTCACGGCCACCGCGTCCGACCAGCGCGCATTCGCGGGAAAGAACTCCGCCGGCTTCTGGATGTCCTTGCCTGATGGCAGCCCGAGAACGTGGAGCACGCCGTCACTCGAGATCGCGTAGACGACGCCCGATGGGCGGCCGAAACCCCCAGCGGTGCTGGGCGGTGCGCCGGGGATGCCCGGACCCTGATTGCCACGCCCCTGTCCGCCGCCCTGACCCAGGGCTGGCGGCGCGGCCGCGCCGCCTCGCGCGACGTTTTCCGGGCCCTGGCGCTGCGGTTGCCCGCCGGCGCCCGCCGCACCGGGCGATCCCGGTGCAGCCTGCACGGCTGGTGGCGGCGTCGCAGGCGCAGGCGCACCCGGTGGTCCCGCCGGTACGGCGGCCGGTGGAGCAGGAGCGCCGAAGCCGCGCCCTCCGCGCGCCTCGAGCGGGACGCCCGCCCCCGGTTCGCCGAGAACGCTGCGATATGCCTGCGCGGCGCGGCCACCACCGGGAGCTCCGGCCTGCGCGGTAATCGGCGGCGGCGTCAGGCTCACGATGCGCGTCGCCGCGGAGGTGATTCCTCCGGGACACGCTGCGGTCGGCGCGGGCAACGCCGCGTCGAAGTGACGCTGCCAGACGACGTATCCCGTGTCGTTGTCGAGTGCGTAGATGTTGTTGGAACTGCCCGTCACAATGGACATCGGCACGAACAGCGTCACGCCGTTTGCGGTCACACCTTGTCCGAGTCCGTACTGCTGCCGCGGCTTGTTATCGAGCTTCGCCGTCCACTGCAGCTCGAAACCAGGCTTCGACATCGATTCAACGGAGATCTTCGCGTCGGTCCGGATCCACGAGGTCCGCTGCGCATCACCGCGCGCCGTCAACCACTCCGATCCACCGCGCCCCACCTGCGCATGGATCGTTCCGACGAGCACTGCGACGCCGAAGCCCGCAGCTGCAGTGAATGTCCGGTTTATCTTCAGCATGATTACCGTTTACCGTCTACTGATTACCGACTACTGACTGACACCGAAGCAATACAGCGTTCCATCGAACGTCGCGATGTACGCGCGGCCGTTCGCGACCGTCAGTCCGCTGAAGTGATTCCACGATTCGATCTGATTGCCGCTCGACCACAGCTCCTTGCCGGTTTGCCCGTCGAGCGCGTAGAGCGCCGCGCGGCGCGACGTGGGAATGCGGCGCACCGGTCCCGAGCTGAGGCCTCCGCCGTAGCGCGGTCCTTCCGGTTCGTTCCACGCCGCATCCTGCACGACCTGCGTGGCATCT
Organism: Vicinamibacterales bacterium; assembly: GCA_035637115.1. Lineage (GTDB taxonomy): Bacteria > Acidobacteriota > Vicinamibacteria > Vicinamibacterales > 2-12-FULL-66-21 > JAICSD01. The sequence continues at coordinate 10,845 of DASPXV010000015.1, read as the reverse complement.
TCACCCGCCGCGTACGCGAAGACCACGCCATTGGCGATCACCGCTTCCTCGGCGAGGTCCATGTCGCGCGACAGCCACGCGGGAGTGAGCTGCCATTTGCCGGCGCGCTCTGTCAGTTTGAATGCCGCAACACCGCCGCCCGTCGGCCGCGCGTGCTCGACAGGCGCCTTGAACTGCTTGCTGACGGGGCCCCAGAACGGGACCAGTATCCATTGCGTTCCCGCCGGATCTTGCCACGCGCTCAGCGATCCCCAGACGCCGCGGCCGTCGAACGCCTGGGCATCGTTGCAGATGAGCGGGGTCGTATCGAGCGTCGTGCGATGATCTTCGCCGCCGAGCGCCTCGCGATCGAGAAGCCACAGGCGGCACTCCTTGCTCGTGCCCACCAGGAACTTCCGTCCGCGATAGTCGAACGCGACCGGTGTCGTGTTGACGTCGAGATCGCGCCGCCACAACCAGTTGGCATTCGGCGCGCCGAAGTAATCCGTGAGCTGCAGTTGCTTGCTCGCGTCGATCTTCACGCCGACGATGCCGTTGCCGAGCCGCCGGTTGGATGGATCGAACATCGCGTCGCCGGTACCGAGATACACGGTTCCGTCGGGCGCAATGGAAGCGCCGCGACGTCCCCAGAGCCCTCCGCCGGCTGGGATGAATGCGCTGCCGCGGCGCGATGCAAGATCCAGGGAGTAAAACGCGTTCGTCAGCCCGCCGCAGCCCTGCGCCGTCGCCGTGTAGATGACGCCGTTGTGCAGGTTGAGCGCGTATGGCTTCCCGCCGCCCGGCATGAACTTCTCCGGCGGAGCGACGTCTTCACCATCCGCGAGATTCACCTGGCGCAGACGCCCGTCCCACGACACCGCGTAGATCGTGTACTTGCCCGGCGCCACCTGCGCCATCGTCGGCACCGCGGTCTGTCCGCCGGGACACAGCGTGTCCGTCGAGGGGCGCGGGTTTTCGAGCGTGTTGTTGAAGTGCTTGCGCCAGATCTGCTTGCCCGTCGCCACGTCGATGCCGAACAGGTCGTCGGTCACGCCGGCGACGACGGCGATCTCGCGCGTGCCTTCCGGCGTCGTGACCTTTTCGGCGACGAGCGGCGCAAACAGGTTGTGCATCGCGCGCGGGGCGCTTTCGAGCTTGATCTTCCACAGCAGCTTCGTGCTGCCGACGTTCGCGGCCGTGAAGATCTTCTCGTCTCTCACCCAGCCCGTTCGACCATTGTCGACGCCTTCAGTGAGGAAGTCGCTGGCGAGGACGGTGGCGCTCGCAGAAGTAAGTATCGCGGCGAGCAGCTGTCGCATCCGCATCGGATTCTCCTAGTACTGTTTCAACCAGATGTTCCTGAACTCGACCTTCATCGGCGGGCCCATGTGCATCTGGAAGCCGAGCAGCCCCTTCAGCGCGCGTCCCTTGGCGTCGTCATCGATCAACACGCTCGTGACGTTGCCGTTGACGATCTCTGTGATCAGGTTTCCACGTGCGATGAGGTGCACCTGGTTCCAGCCGTTGATGTTGAAGATGCCCTTCAGGTCGTTCGGTCCCGTCTGCAGCGTACCGAGTACCTGCGGCGTGCCCGCCGGCGTCACGTAACTGTACTGCCCGCGCATCGCGAGGAAGGCGCGGCCGCGCTCTTCGTAGATCTGGCCTGTGAATTGGTTAGCGAAATCGATGTCCGCCTGGTAGCCCTTCATCACCCACTTGCCCGCGATCGATCCACCGCGCCCGTCCACCGTGCCGGCAGGAAGGTGCACGCTGCGGAACTGGATGCCGCTGTTGGTCGAGTTGATCCGGAACTCGAGTTTCAGCTCGAAGTCCGCGGGCTCGCCGCCACGCCAGATGATGAAGGTGTTTTCCTTCACCGGATTCTCGGTCGTGCTCTGTCCGACGATCGCGCTCCCCTCGACCTTCCAGAATCCAGGATCACCGTCCCAGCCCTTCAACGACGCGCCGTCGAAGATCTGCGTGAAGCCTTCATGATCGTCGAAGGGCAGCGGCTGCGGCCCGCGCGGTCCGCCACCGCCGCGTCCCTGCCCGCGTCCCTGGCCTGCGGGTTGTCCCGCGGGTGGCTGACCCGCCGGTGGTTGACTGGCCGGCGGCCGTGCAGGCGGTTGCGCAAATGAGGACGACGCGATCAGCAGGGCACAAACGGTCAGCGCGGCAGAGCGGTGCATCAAAGTCTCCTTGCCAGTTTGCTGGCGAGATGGTGCGGAAGGAACAATACACGCCCTGACGTCACCCTTCCAGGAGCGGAAGGCCCGCCGCGCGCGTCTCGCACTGCAAACCATCCAGCCGATGCGCTGACTGTGCCGGGCCGCTGCACGATCAGAGGGCACATTCCGCAGCGCGAAACCCACTCGCGGATTATTCGAAGACCCTGACCCGGCGGAACACGAGGTCCACGAGCCACACCATGAGCGCCACCGCAATCAGAAGCGGCGAAAGCGGCCGCCGTTCCGTGCTCCGCTCACCCGGCTTCGCGGCCAGCGCTGACGACGCCGGTTTCCATGCGCCGCCGGTTGCCGACGAGATCGCCTGCAGCAACGATTCATCCGCCGGCTGGAATCGATATTCTGCCGCGGGGTCCGGCACGATCGTTCGCGACGGCGCCGTAGCCGGCGCGGCCGCATCCGCCACGCTGACCGCCAGCGGTTGCCGTGCGTCGGCGATGAGCGCCGCCTCATAACGGCCGGGCGCAACCTGCCTTGCCTGGATGTCGCGCGAGTTGCCGCGACCTGACGTCACGCGCAACACCGGCTTCACCAGATCGCGATAGGCTCCCTGCGTGTCGCGCGCTTCGACGGAGAGTGAGACGGACTGCGCGTTTCCGTGACGCGCCGCCGACGTGACCTCGAGCGACAACGGTGGTGTGCGCTGCCGTTCGATCGCGTGCACGACAGCCGTGAAGAACGGCCCGTATCCGCGCCACCGCACCCAATCCGCGCCCCACCGATTTTTCACATCCGAGGCAAACACCGCAGTGCGTCCGAGGCCGACGGGCCAGAACGCCAGCACCGGGTCGTCATCCGTCGTCGCGACCACTTCGAGCGCGGAGTCCTTCATCACCGTTGTGGTCAGGCCGCGCAGCGGCGGCATCTGCGACACGTCCACGTCCTGCAGAAACGCCGGGCGCTTGACGACTGCCTTGATCGCTTTCTCGTCAAACGCGGGCGCGGTCGCGTCCTTCGCTTCTTTCACGAACACCTGCGGCAGCTCGCGCGCATCCGCGACCATGTATTGCCGGCCCTTGCCCCATTTCGCGATGTTGCGCAGCAGCTCCTGGTCCGCCGCGGGACCGACCGCAATCGACGAGACGGTGATGCGAGCATCGGTCATCTTCTTGACGAGCCCCTCGTAATCATCCGGATACGTCCGGCCGTCGGAGAGGAGAACTACGTGTTTCGCGCGCGCCTTCACGGTCCGAAGCGCGAGGTAGGCCTGTTCAAGAGCAGGGAAGATCAGCGTTCGGCCACCCGGCTCGATCGCGGAGATCTTGCTGCGGATGGCGTCGCGGTTCCTGCCGACGTTGCGCAGCGTCACATCCCAGTCGAACTTCTCGTTGAATGTCAGTACACCGAGCGATTGCTCGTCCTTCATGACGTCCACGGCCGCCTGCGCGGCTGCTTTGCACAGATCCATGGAGGTGCCCGCCATGCTCCACGAGCGATCGAGCACGAGGATCAGCGCAATCGACGGTTCTTCGCGGCGCTCGAACGTAACCGGCGTCAAGCGCTCGAGCGTCGTCTTGCGGTAGCCACCCTTGCCCTCGCCGAAGACCGCGTCGCCTCCCGCAACGAGCAGGCCGCCGCCGTTCTCGACCCAGTCGGCGAGCGTACTCATCGACGCCTGGGAAACGGCGGCAAGGCTGACGTCGCTGAGGACGACGGCATCAAAGGCGTCGAGCTCGCTGCGTGCCGATGGCAGAGCCGACGGGGGACGCGTGATCACGTCGAACCCCGACGCGGTGAGCGCGGAGGACAGGTATCGCGCGCTATCGGCAACCCCTTCCAGGTACAGCACACGCACGCGCGGATCGATCCACACGCCGCGGCTCAAGGTGTCGTTCGCCGGCAGCGGATCGCCGGGGAGAGCGACCGACGCCTCAAAAGTCGCAGCACCCGGCGCGTCGACAGATGCGTCGAGGACGATGCGATTGGAACCTTTGGCGAGGTGCGCGGATTGCTGCGCCAGCACCGTTTCGCCGGAGCGCACCTCGACATGCGCGTCTCCTTCACGCTGGCTGCCGACGGTGACGGCGATCGGGATCGATGCACCCGCCGTCATGCGCGGCGGCACGTCGAACGATGCCACCCATGTATCTCCGAGTGAGCGCACCGCCATCGGTTCCACGGACACCGCAATGCCTGCCGACGTGAGTCTCGCGATTGCCGATCGCACGTCGCCCGACGTCGGACGCCCATCGCTGAAGAGCACGATGCGCGGCACGTGGCCGGCCGCCAATTCACCGCGCGCCGTGTCGAGCGCCCCTTCGAGATCAGTTCCGGTCCGGTCTACATCGCTCGCCCCGCGTGCGTCGGGATCCGCCTGCGCAACCTGGCGAAGGCCGGCGGTTCCATCGACGGGGCGTGAGGTCGTTCCAAACACCACGACGCGCGAATGTGCCGGCCGGACGGCCGTCTCGATCTCGTCGATGCGTTTGGCAGCGTCGAGAATGGCCGGCGTCCCGACGCTCTGCGATACATCGACGGCATAAACGATCGATTCGCGCGAGGAACGGCTCGAGACGACAGGACGCGCGAGCGCGACAGCGAGAAGTCCGAGGAGCAGCGACCGGAAAAGCGCCTGCAGCAGCCGTTGACGCACGTTGAAGTTCGTGCGCGCCGCACGATGCGCGATCCAGACGAGCGGGATCGAGAGCAGGAGCAACAGCGCGGACGGCGTCGTCCAGGTGAGCGCGCCCATCAGACCGTGATCCGTCGCAGCCACGTCCACCACTCGAGCAGTGCGATCCCAAAGGCAAGGAAGACGAGATATACCCACCACGCACGCGGAGACATACCGGCGCTCACCGCGACGGCCGGATGCGACGCGCTGATCGTCGTGCGTGCGAGGTTCGACACATCAGGATCGGTAATGTTGACGGCGAAGGACGCGCGCGCATCGCCCGCCTCTTCGCCGTAGAGACCAGGTGCCCTCAGGACGGCGACACGTTGCCCCGACAAATAGAGCAGGGGGACCGCCGCACCTCGCGGTCCTGTGACGCGCGTGATGGCCGCGTCGAACGAGGCGCGGCCAGTCCGGTGCACGTCGACAGCGGGTGGCCGTGCCAGCCAGTCGAGCGCGTCACCGATCAGAACCGGAAACGCTGGAGCGGACGCCAGGTTCGAGTCGCCAGGTCCGAAGGCGAGCACTACGGTGCGCGGACGTCCGGTCATGTCGCCGATCCAGATGAGCGGCGTGCCGGCGGCCGAGCGCGCGAGCGGCGTCAATTGCGGCGGCGCGTATACGTGCGCGCGATCGATCGAGAAGGTGAGCGGATCGACACCCGCGAGCAGCGGGTGCGCCGGCATGGCGGTCCATTGCGGTCGTGATTCGATGCGATCGGAGTCCTGCCCCAGCCACGCTGCCGCCGGCGGCGCGATATACAGCGCCGGTTTCGCGGGTGATGTCGATGGCGCCCAGCGATCGAAGATGACGACGTCCTCGTCACCGGCGTGATAATCCGCGGGCCTGGCGAAGTTGACGCGCACGCCGGGCGTTGCCGAGAAGATCGGACCGAGCCATCCAGGTTGCGCGCCGACGACGGCGACCGTCAGCGCCCTGGCGTCCTGGATCCATCCGAACGCCTCGTTGTCCGCTGCCAGCGCGTCATGCGGCGCGTCGATCCGCACGCGCAGATCCTGCGCTCCGCCTCTCGCCAGACTCAGTACTTCACGCAGCGCCTCGCCCGGACCAAGGTCGGCGTGTCGCTCGAGCACCGCAGTGCCACCTCGTGCAACGGTGACGCGCACCTGCTGCGAAGGACCAAAATTCGCGACCTCGAGGTAAGCCTCGCCCGCGGCGGTGCCGTCGAGCCCGGGGCGAACCGCAAACGCCGTGATCCCCGCATTGGCCGCGGACTCGTACACCGAATGCACGATGACGGAGGGATCGAGCGCGCGCGCGAGCGCGCCGTCGGTGAGAAAGTGGACCTCGGCGCCAGAGAGTCGCGGCCATCCCGAGCCGGTTCCGCCACCCGGTTCGAGGCGATCCAGCGCGGCGTCGATCGAAGTCAGATCGGAGGTCGGCCCTTCAATCACGCCATCGACGGTCGTCGCCACGGCGACATCACTGCCGGACGCCGCAGCGGCAACGCGTCGCGCCTCCGCGACCGCGCGCTCCCAGCGGGTCTCGCCGCTGCGCGTGCGCGCGAGCATCGACCACGCGGAGTCGAGCACGATGAGGACGCGTCCGCGCGCGACAGCCGGACCACCGCCGGCCGGTGATCGTAGCGTTCGCGCTGGACGTGCGAGTGCGATCGCGAGCGCGATCGCGAGTGCGACGGTGATCGCGAACGAGACCGCCCGCCTGATGCGCTCCCACAACGTGCGCTCGCGAGACTCGTCGAGCACCCGCGTCCAGAGAAGAAGTGACGGTACGACGACGCGTGGCGGACGCACCTTGAGAAGGAACAGTCCGCCGGCAGCCGCGGCCGCACCGAGCACGAGCAGCCAGGCCTGCCACGCCGCCATCGCGCCGAACGTCATGCGAGGAACCGCCCCTGCCGGAACGCCTTCAAGACGATTTCTTCGAACGGCCGCTCGGCGTCAGCCCGCACGTACCCGATGCCGTAGCGTCCGCAGAAACGCGCGAGCTCTTCGGCGTGCGCCTCCCACGCATGGCCGTAGGCCTCGGCGAGGCGCGGTGTGACCTCGAGGTCGCGCAGCTCGCCGGTTTCCGCGTCCATAAACCGCACGTCGCCGAGCGCCCCGGGATCGCGGTCCGCGTGGGACGTGACGTGCACGGCGAAAACGTCATGCCCCAGCGTGCGCAGGATCTTCAGGCCTACGTCCGCCCCCCCTTTATCGAGGAAGTCGGAAATGATCACCGTGAGGCCGATCTGCCGCGGGCGCGACGCGAACTCCTTGCACGAGGCCCGCAAATCCGTGGGCCCGCCCGCTTCCATGCGCTCGAGCAGATCGAAGACGCGGAAGATCCTCCCCTTGCCGCGGCCCGGCGACGATTCGTGCGCCAATCCCCGCGAGAACGTCAGGAGCGTCAGCCGATCGAGGTGGGCGAGGCCGATGTAGCAGAGCGCCGCGGCGAGCCGGCGTGCGAGGTCGAACTTCTCGGGCTCCGCCATCGACGCGCTCACGTCGAGAATCAGGTAGATGGGGAGATCCTGCTCTTCGTCGAACAGGCGGAGCAGGAGCCGATTCAGACGGCGGTACGCCTTCCAGTCCACGTGCCGGAAGTCATCGCCCGGGGTGTAGGGCCGATGGTCCGCGAACTCGATGCCGCGCCCGCGCTTGGGCGTGCGCCGATCCGCGCGGTTCTGTCCGGCGAACTCGCGGCGCGAGACAACGTGCAGGTATTCCAGCTTCTTGAGGAAGTCGTCCTGGAAGCGAAGCGGCATTTCACGCCTTCAGCGCGTCACGGGGCGACGCCGGCCAGCAGTTCCGTGACGAGGCTGTCAGTGCTCACTTCGTCCGCCTCCCCTTCGAAGTTGAGCAGGATGCGGTGGCGCAGCGCCGGCAGCGCCACGGCGCGCACGTCTTCTGCCGACACGAACGCGTGGCCCCGGTTCAGCGCCTGGATCTTCGCCGCGATCACGAGCGTCTGCGCGGCGCGAGGGCTCGCACCGTAACGCACGTAGCGCTTCACGAGCGGCGTCGCGTACGGCGAATCGGGATGCGTGCCCAGCGTCAGACGGATCGCGTACGACTGAACGGGCTTCGCGATCGGAACCGCGCGCGCGACGCGTCGCATCTCGAGGATCTCGCCGCGATCGACGATGCGGGAGACCGGCGTCTCCGTCATGCCTGTCGTCCGTTCGAGGATGTCGTGCATCGACTCCTCGCGCGGATACAGCACCTTCAATTTGAAGAAGAACCGATCGAGTTGCGCCTCGGGCAGCGGGTAAGTGCCTTCCATCTCGAGCGGGTTCTGCGTCGCGAGCACGAAGAACGGTTCTTCGAGCTTGTGCGTCGTCCTGCCCACCGACACGCTGACGTCCTGCATCGCTTCGAGCAGCGCCGACTGTGTCTTCGGCGTCGCGCGGTTGATCTCGTCCGCGAGCACCACGTTCGCGAAGATCGGACCAGGCTGGAACTCGAAAGTCGCCCCTCCGTGCGTTCCCTCCTGCACGATGTTGGTGCCGACGATGTCGGCCGGCATCAGGTCGGGCGTGAACTGGATGCGCGAGAACGTCAGGTGGAGCACGTCGGCGAGAGTGTGCACGAGACTTGTCTTGCCCACGCCGGGGATTCCCTCGAGCAGGACGTGCCCGCCGGCCAGCAGACTCGTCACCGTGAGGTTCACGATGTCCTCGTGCCCGACGATGCGACGGCCGACCTCGCGCGTGATGCCGAGGAAACGCTCGCGGAACTGGTCGATCGATGCGTTGACTGCGGTTGTCGTCACTGTTTGCGGATGAAGTATGAGCGAAGTGCTGCGCGGCGCGCTTCCGGCACCGCCGGAGGGGCGGCGGAACGGCCGCGGCCTGCAGCTGCGGGGGCGGTATGTGCGTAGGCGGCAGTCGCCGTGCTGTGCTCGGTCTGGCGCCGCTCGCCGAAGACGTTTTTCTCTCCCTCGTTTTCCTGCGCTGCTTCGATGGTTTCCTTGCGCAGCGCGGCGCCGAGGTCCGGCATCTGACCATTTTTCGGATTCGTGCCGGACGCGCCTCCAAGACCAAGGCCGGCTTCCTTCGAGCTGGACGAGTCGCCGGTCATCATGATCACGCCGATGCCGCCGCCTCCGGCGGCCTCCTTCACCGACTGTCCGGAGGGATCCTGCTTTTTGCCGTTGCCCGCAGCGGCCTGTGCGGATTCTCCAGCCTGGGTATCTTCGGCGCCGACGGCGTCCTTCGGATCCTTCGGCGCGGCAGTCTGCGCCTGCGTCTGTTCGTTGAGTTTCTCGGACATGTCCGCGAGCGCGTCGCGGACTTCCGGTTGCAATTCGGTCGACTCGGACGCGCGTTTTGCGCGCTCGGCGAATGCTTTCAGCTCCGCCGCGGTAGGTGCCTTCGACTGCTTCGTTCCGCTGTCTTTTGGCGCGGCCGTGTCGGGAAATTTCTGCTGCGCCATCAGCGCTTCGAGCTGCGCGAGCAGGCCACGAACCTCTGAAGCGGTGATGGAGCGCCCCTGGCCGCTCTCCGCCGTTATTAAGAGGTTCTCGAGTTTCGCGAAGATCTCCGCTGCGCTGAGGACACGCGGCGGCGCGGTTTTGCCGCGCGCTGCCTGAGAGCCCGGTCCGCGGATGCTCGCGGAGATCCCGGCGCGGCCCGGAACGAACAGCGCGAGCACGAGTGGGACCAGCGCGAGGAGTGCGGTCGCCGTCTTTGCGCGAGGGGCGCGCGCGGGAGGATACAGCCCAGCCCAATCGATCGTCTTCAGCCGCTCCGCGGCACGTGCGAGGTGAAAGTCGATCCAGGGATCGCGGGCATCGTGGCCGCTGAACCAATACGCGCTTCGGAGCTCTCCTTCAAGGCGCGCGCGCTCGTCCAACTCGGCGGCCACGACGTCCGTGACGGCGTGAACGCGGCGCGCCATCACCGCATAGAGAGTGAGCGCGAGCAGGGCAGCCCCGAGCAACGCAACAGGAATCAGCGCCGGCCAGTGGAGGATGCGGCCGATTGCCGCGACCAAGGCGCACACCCCGGCCACGATCGGGGCGACGCGCCACAGGCGTACGGCGTTCGCGCGCGTCCGGCGAGACCGATCGCCTCGCGCGAGCTCGGCGCGCAGAACCTGATCCGGAGTGAGCATGCGTGATGATTTTACCCCGCGGAAAGGTTCGATATACTCCACGCGTCAAAAGGGAGGGCCGTCATGCGTATTCGCCTACGGACTCTGTTGACCGTCGCATTCCTGGCGTCAGCCGCCTCTGGATTCACCGCGGCAGGCACGGCGAGCGCCCAGGAAACGCGCGGGACGATCCTCGGCACCGTGCGCGACACGACCGGCGGCGTCCTGCCGGGGATGTCGGTCCTTGTGACCAACGAGGACACCAACATCTCACACGAGGCGACCACGAACGAGCGTGGATCCTTCGAACTCCCCTACTTGCTGCCCGGACCTTACACGGTGGTCGTCCAGGGCTCAGGCTTCAAGAAGTTCACGCAAAAGGGACTTCTCCTCAGCGTCAATAATCGAGTCGGCGTCAACGTGATTCTTGACGTCGGGGCAGCGGTGGCGCATCGGCGCGCAGCGCGAGCTGACGAAGACGATGATGGCCGAGGTGGCGTATCTCGGGTCGTACAGCGACGACATCTCACTGACGCAGCGGCTCGATTACCTGCCGGAGCAGTACTGGGCAGACGGCCTGGTGCGCAACGACGCGATCGCGAACGCGCTGAACGCGACCGTGCCGAACCCGTTCAACATCCGCAACTTCGAATTCCTGCGGACACAGAACCCCGTGCTGTACCAGGACATGGCGACGAACGGCTTCTTTACGGCGACGACACGCAGCGTCGCGTCGCTGCTGCGGGCGTATCCCCACATGAACGGCGTGAACAACACTCGCGTTCCTTCAGCTGAGTCGAAGTATGCGTGACCTTCTAGACCTTCTCCCACTGCCGGCTCTTCGCCGACTTCAGCACGGCATCCGTCACGTAATCGGTGGCAAGGCCGTCGTGGAAGGTCGGCGGCAGGCTCTTGCCGTTCGCGGCGGCCTGGACGAAATCCGCGA
>DASPXV010000014.1:0-8757 GCA_035637115.1 Vicinamibacterales bacterium | reverse complement strand
GAGTGGACCCAAACGCGGCACTTAGAGCTGAGTAGAGATTCCGTCTCGACCTCTAAACAACAGCGCGTCTACTCGCGACATACGCCGATCTGGCGATGAATCCTGACACGAGGAAATGTCTCACGCACGTGGGCGTACTGGTTCGTTCACACGCGATTCGCGTCGACGAGCGCGGCGGTGTCGAAGAAATCCAGCAGATTGGTGATTCGCGCATCCCTGATCGTGAAGAAGTGAACGATGTCCGATTTGAACACCTTGCCGGTTGAGCGTGCCTTGGCGACGACGTGCAGGAGAACGACGACCGTATTGCCTTGCGCTACGAATTCCCGTATGTCAATGCTCTGGTTTTCCTGCGCCTCTCGGAGGCGCAGGAAGCAGTCGCGCACGCCGGTGTGACCGCGCCACGTTCCCGCAGCGCCGATCCCTGGCGGCCCTGGAACGACAAATGTAACATCATCGGTCATCATCGCAAGCGCGGCATCAAGATCGCCTTTGCTCATCGCGTCGTAAAGCTGCCTGATTAACTGGACGTTCCCCGTCTCGCTCATCTGTTCTCCCAACGAGCACCATTGTAGGACTCAATCCTGGCATCATCATCGGACGCCACTTGCGACTAGGGAGGAGTTATCCGACTCGCGCGCGGTGATTATCAGTACTTGCCCTGGCGCCACGCATCCTGCCAGCCGCACAAGAGCCGAATCTCGCCCTTGTCGTTCGCGGCGTCAGGACAATGGTGGCGTCGCTGTACCTGATGCCCCTCGACGCGCATCACGGCGACGCGACGAGCATCAGCTGCCGGACGGTACGAGTGCTGCGCCGTGGGGATTGAGGAAAGCCCTCCATCCTCGACTCGCTCAGCGCGCCGGCACCAGTCGCTTCAATTCGTCAGACCAGTTCAGCACGACGTTAATCTGCGTCAGCGGCGCCGGCTTGTGTTGCACGGGCTTGAGCATGAGGAAGCGTTGACCGTCGGGCGAGACGTCATAATTCGCACGCACGTAGCCGCCGCCGGCCAGCGCGTAAGACCCTTCGAAGAGCGGTCGCGGCTTACCCGCGACGAATTCCCCCTCCGTGCTGATGTCCACGTCCATCATCCGGTCGCCGCTGCGATAAAACAGGTCATGCCCGTTTGCGCTCCAGAGTGGCTCGTTGCCGCCATCGCTCGAGATCTGCCATCTGCCGCCCGGGCCGGGATAGGCCTGCACGTAAATCTCGCGGCGCCCGGATTCCTCCGACGCATACGCCATCCAGCGGCCGTCCGGCGACAGCTGCGGCGCACCGTCAGCGGCCTGCGTCCGCCGAAACACCTGCGCCGTGCGGCCGGAATGCGTCGTGGAATCATCGCCGAGGGGCAGCACGCAGAGTTCCGCGGCCGCCGCCGGCGCGAGCCTGGCGAAAGTCAGCAGCCGGCCGTCGCGCGACCAGGAATACGGAATGTTGAGAACGTCTGGCGCGGCGGTCGCCCCCCCGTCCGTCAGACGCTCCGCGTCTCCGTTGCCATCGGCGAGCTTCCAGAAAATCTGCTGCCGGCCGTCGCGGTTCGACATGAACGCGAGCCGTTTGCCGTCGGGCGCCCAGACGGCGTGCCGGTTGATTCCGTCGAAGGTGAAGCGGGAGAAGGTGTCACGAGCGAGATCGTACAGCCACACCTGCATGCGGTCTGCGGCCTCGATGACATCGACGGCGATGCGCCGGCCATCGGGAGACAGCCTCGGCTGGTTGTAGAAGCGGGGCGGAGCGCCGACGGACTGTTCCGTCCCGTTGCGGGAAACCCACACCAGGCGCGTCTCCGGGGCCGCTGGCGGTCTGCCCGACACGTAGGCGAGCGATCCGGTGGCCGACACGCTGTACTGGAGTACGTTGGGCACCGCCGTGATCGCCGTGCCCGTCCGGTTCCGGCCGGTATCGAACGGCGCCACCATCAGATTGCCGGCCTGCGCGTAAGTCAGATATCCGGACCCGAGGTAATCGGGCGCCCCGTCCCCTGGCGTCTGCGCGAGGTCCTGCCGCACTCCGGTGTCGATCCGCTGGACCGCGATGGCGCCCACTCGCGTCGACGCCGTCGAAAAGAGCACCGCCTTGCCGCCCGGGAGCGGACGAGGCCGCATGTGACCTGTCTCGCCTGGCTCGAAACGCGTGACCGGCTGCGGTGTCCCCCCATCGTCCGACACTCGCAGGAGCGTCGACAGATAGGAGGCGAAGATGATCGTGTGCTCGTCGATCCATGCACCGCCCCGGGGATTGGTGATGTCGGCGACCCTCTCCGCGAGCCCACCCTTCAGAGGGACCTTCTTCAGACTGCCGCCCGCGAAGAATCCCAGCCACTGCCCGTCTGGCGAGAAGAAAGGATCGGAGGCGCCTTCGGTTCCGGCAATCGGCCTCGCGTCGACTCCGTCCATCGCGCGGAGAAAAATCTGGCTATTCCCGTTCGCCTCGTCCATCGCGACGTACGCAAGCTGGCTTCCATCAGAGGAGAGCGTCAGGGCGGAATCATGAGCAAGCTGCTGTCCCGGCGGGAGCGTGATGACGAAACGCGTCACGGGCCGCGGCGGTTCGGCGGAAGAGGTCATCTGCCGCGCCACGAGACCGGCGATCGCAGCGCCTGTCAGGACGCCGGCGGCGCCCCACGCCAGCCACCATTTCGACGGTCGTGGTCGCGCCGGGACTGCGCCAGCCGGCACGGCGTCCGAGAGGATTTCTTCGATGGTGACCCTCGCGTCGCCGATCGCCTGCAGCCGTTTGCGGGGATCTTTCTGCAGGCACCGGCGCAATAGAAGACGCACCGGCTGCGGGGTCGATCCCGGAACGCGCGACCAGTCCGGTTCGGTGTGAATCACCGCCGCCAGAATCTCCGTGAGCGTCTCGCCGCCAAACGGCGTTGTCGCCGTGAGCATTTCGTACAGCACGCACCCGTACGCCCAGACGTCGGCGCGGCGATCCGCGGCCCGTCCCCTGGCCTGTTCCGGCGCCATATAGGCCGCCGTCCCGAGGACGATACCCGCACTCGTGAGCATCACGGGGGAGGTCGCCGTCGGTGTCGCCGCGGCATTCGCGTCGGACGCACCCACGGCGAGCGCGGGACCGACGAGTTTCGCCAGCCCGAAATCCAGGACCTTGACCGTCCCGTCCTTACTCACCTTGATATTCGCGGGTTTCAGGTCGCGATGAATGATCCCCTGTTCGTGAGCCGCTTCGAGCGCCTCGGCGATCTGTTTCGCGACCGGCAGCGCCTCGTCGATCGGGACAGCTCCACGGGCAATCCGCTGCGACAGATCCTCGCCCTCGACGAGTTCCATCACGAGCGCGCGGACGTTCCCACTCTCCTCGAGGCCGTGGATATGCGCGATGTTCGGGTGATTCAGCGCGGCGAGCGTTTGCGCTTCCCGCGTGAAGCGCGCCATGCGCTCAGGATCGTTCGCGAACGCATCGGGGAGGACCTTGAGCGCCACGTCGCGATTGAGCTTCGTATCGTGCGCGCGATAAACCTCGCCCATGCCGCCGGCACCGAGTGCACCAACGATTTCGTACAGGCCGAGACGGGTACCGGGCGTGAGGACCAAACGTTTGCCAAGGATTATACGGGCCATACGGCAGCGCGGACGGGATAACTCTCGAGTAACGCCGCAGTGTTTACGAATGCAGCGGACCCGCCCATCATGATTTGAGTTTACTTGAGCAGGGCCACCGCGAGCGCGATGAGCGCCACGAGCAGCGCGGCGCCGGCGAGCGCGTATGCCACGAGCGCCGACGCGTGGGACGCCGTCGCGCCGGCGACGAGGTGCGCCTCCGGCAGCACGAGTGGCTCGCCCGCAAACAGCGACTGCCGCATCACCCGCTTGCCGGCAATCACTGCCTCGATGCTCGCCTCGAAGTGGTGCTGATGAATCCGTTTCGCCGAATCGGGACCGGGGTCAGCCGCGGCCGCAAGCGCGGCCTTCAGCACCGCGTTCCGGATGTCGCCGCCGCTCACCTCGTAGCGGCGCGCCAACGCCTGGAAATCGACGTCGGCCGCGAGCGGCGTCCGCGCCGGGTGCAACTGCACGCGCCAAATCTGCGCGCGTTCGGCCTCCCCTGGCATCTCGAACAGGACGTGGGTCCGGATGCGTCGTTCGAATGCCGGATCGAAGTTCGCCGCGAGGTTCGTGGCGAAGATCACCACGCCGTTGTACCACTCGAGCTCTTGCAGCAGCACGCTGACGACGGTGTTCGATTCGCGCTGAAATCCGTGATCGACTGATGTCGATCGGCGCGCCGCGATGGCGTCGGCTTCATCGAACAGCAGCACGGCCCGCTCGTCGCGCGCCGTGCGGAAGATGGCGGCCACGTTCTTCGGCGTCTCGCCCATCCACAGCGATTCGAGCTCGGCATAGCGGACGAGCAGGAGCCGGCGGCCGAGCGAGTGCGCGATGGCTTCGGCGCAGATCGTCTTGCCGGTGCCCGGAGGACCAGCGAAGTTGAAGGCGAGCGCGAGTCCCGTGGGATGCCGCTCGCCGAGGCCCCAGCGGTTGAAGATGAGATCGTGCTGCGTCACCTGCGCCAGGGCGGTGTCGAGCGCGCGCCGGGTCGCCGGCGGCAGAATCACATCGTCGAATGTCCGGCGCGGCACGATCGCCTCGACCGCGCGGCGGGCGCTCGTGCCGAACAGACGGGTGAATGGGATCGGCGCCACGCCTCCACCGTACCGCCTGTCCCGGGCTGCAAGCAACAAGATCGCGCCGCGGTCGCTGCCGGGTTGTTCCGCTCGAACATGCCCTGAAACAGTCCCTTGCGCATGGGCACGTACACTTCGTCGAGCGGCTCGAAGCGCTGGCTGGCCCTATGGCCGTTGTCTGTCGAGGAAGGCGATAACTGCCTTGTTAAACTGCTCGGGCTTCTCCAGATTCGGCAGGTGCCCGCAGCCGCCTTCGGCAGCTCCACCAGCGACATCCGCGACAGCGTCGTCGTTGTCCAGAATGGCCGCATCACGGCGGTCGGAACGCGGCGCGCGACGAAGATTCCGCGCGGCGCGGAGGTGATTGACGCGACCGGCAAGTTCATCGTGCCCGGCTTGCACGATGTCTTCGCGACCATCGACAACCAGGCATAGGCGAATGCCTTTCAGCGCTGAGCTAGGAAAAGGCGCGCCACTGGCAGCCCGATTGCTTCGGAGCCGCTTCGCAAGCGAGTTTCTTGATGAGTAGACTTCCGGTTGCGTCTCCTCCAGGGGGCAGGCCTCGAGTCCGAATCCCGGCCGGCAGGCGCAGTCGATGGCCGAACGAACGCGCAACACGCACACCGACACATGCCGGTGGATGCGTCGCGTGAGGAGGGTTCATGTGTCGTCCGCTGCAGGCAAAACGCATCGGGATCTTGCTGACGTCAGCGGTTATTGCGTGGTTGACGCTGAGCACTGCCGCCCATGCACAGGTGTCGACGGCGACGATCCAGGGCACGGTGTCGGATGCGACGGGCGTGCTGCCCGGCGCGAGCGTGACAGCACGTGAAGTCCAGAGCGGATTCACCCACGAGGCAACGACCGCAGGAGACGGAACGTTCACGCTCGCGGGGCTGCGCCCGGGCCAATATCAGATCACAGTCGCCGTCTCACAGTACAAGCCGGAAGCCAGGACGTTGGAGGTGCTCGTCGGCCAGACCGTGACCGTCAACTTCCGCATCACTCCGGACCTGGTCCACGCCGAGTCGGTCACGGTGGTTGGCGATACGCGGCTCATCGACACGCGCAAGTCCGAGGTCACGACGAATATCACGCAGGAGCAGTTGCGATACCTTCCGCAGAACAGCCGGAATTTCCTGAACTTCGCGGCACTCGCTCCAGGCGTCCGGGTCTCGGACAATGAGTTGCGCAAGGAGTTCTCCGCCGGCGCGCTCCCCTCGCAGAACGTGAACGTGTTCGTGGACGGCGTCAGTTTCAAGAACGACGTCATCGACGGCGGCGTCGTCGGTCAGGATGCGAGCCGCGGAAATCCGTTCCCGCAGAACGCGGTCCAGGAATTCCAGGTGCTCACACAGAACTTCAAGGCCGAATACGAGAAGGCCGCCAGCGCCATCATCACAGCGGTTACCAGGAGCGGCAGCAACCGATACTCCGGGGAGGCGTTCACGTTCTACCAGGACAAGAACCTGGTCGAGAACGAGACGATCGTCCGCGACTCTACTGGTCTCCTCATCAAGGGGAAGATCACGCCGACGCCCACGTACGACAGGTGGCAATGGGGTGCCTCGCTCGGCGGCCCCATCGTGAAGAACAGGATGCAGTTCTTCGGCTCGTACGAGGAGAACCGCCAGGACCGCGACAGCACCGTCATCGTGGGGACCGTGTCGAGTGCGCCGGCGAGCCTCGTGGAGCGGTTGCGCACATTCGAAGGCACCTTCACGAGCCCGTTCCGCGAGCGGCTGCTCTTCGGCAAGACGTCATTGCAGCCCAGACAGGGGCAACAGGTCGAGGTGACGTACAACTGGCGGAATGAGACGGACATCCGAAGTTTCGGCGGCCGGACGAGCTTCGAGTCGGCGGAAAACGTCAGAAATCGCGTCGACTCGGTGCAGGGCAAATGGCAGGTAGCGGCGGCCAGGTTCCTCAACGAGGCGTATCTGTCGTACCAGCGGTACCGCTGGAACCCGACGGCGGAAAACCCCGGGATCATCGGTCAGAATTACAACGGACTGCTGCGCATTGGCGGTCGAGACACCGACCAGCACATCGTTCAGCAGCGCGTCTCGCTGCGCAATGACTACTCGCGGTTCCCGAAGTGGAATGGCAATCACAGCGTCAAGGCCGGCGGCGTCGTGAGCTACGTCGACTACAGCGTCCGAAAGCTGTTCACCGGCAACCCGATTTTCACCTACGTCGGCGACATCAGCTGGGACTTCCCGGCCCGGGCGCAGTTCGGCGTCGGCGACCCTGACTTGAGCGCCACCAATTATCAGTTTGGCGCGTTCGCGCAGGACGACTGGGCCCTCACGAATCGCCTCACGCTCAATGTCGGGGTCCGGTGGGACTACGAGTCCGACATGCTCAATAACGATTACGTGACGCCTGAAAAGGTCCGCACCGCCACCGCGCCGTTCGTCAACGGCGCTGACAATTTACGGATGGCAACGATCGCCCGCCGATCTACGGCATGTGGCAGCCGCGCGCGGGGTTTTCGTACGACGTCACGGGACGAGGGCAGACGATCGCCTTCGGCGGATGGGGCCGCTACTACGATCGCGTTCTCTACAACTCGACGCTCGACGAGCGCTTCCGCCAGCAATACGCGGTGCGCACGTTCCAGTTCTCAGCCAACGGTGGTATCCGTGACGGCGTGGAGACGATCGTGTGGAACCCGTCGGACCTGAGCGTCGAGGGCCTCCAGTCGCTCATCGCGAGGGGCATTGCGCCCAATCCCGAGGTGTTCCTGATTGCCAACAACACGAAGCCACCGGTGTCGGATCAATGGTCGCTCGGCGTTCGCCACACTCTGCGGGGCATCGTGACGTCGGTGACCTACACCGGAATGCGCAGCCGCAACCTGTTCACGTTCATCTTCGGAAACCGGCGTCCGGACGGGAACTGTTGTGCCCCAGTGCCGGGGTTCTCGAACATCCTCGTGTCGGACCTGCAGGGGCGCAAGGCATGGTATGACGGTCTTTACGTGCAGATCGACCGGCCGTATCGAGTGGGCGGGACCAAGTATGGCTTCAGCTTCACCTACACTCTCGGCAGAGCGGAACAAACCGGAGGCGACCTGTTCAGCCTCGACTTCCCAACGGTGGCGGCCTACCCGCGGTATCCGACAGGAAACGACGAACGGCACCGTCTGGTGATGACCGGAATCGTCGGGCTGCCATACGAGTTCATCCTGAGCACGTTCATCACCCTGGGGTCGGGAACGCCGTACACGATCACGGACGAATCGCTTGGCAGCGGCGTGAATCAGCGCCGAGTGCTGCGCAACGAGGGGAGGCCGGAGCGTTTCGCGTTCGTCATTCCGAACGCCTGGGCGTACCGCGACGTCGATCTCCAGCTGGAGAGGGCATTCCGGGTCCAGGGACAGCATCGGATCTCGGTGATTTTCCAGGGGTTCAACATCTTCAGCTTCGACAACTTCACCGGGTACGAGGGATTCAAGCCGACGCTGCCCGCCACAAACCTGAACTTCGGCCGGCCGAGCGGCCTGATTGATCCCGGCCGTCGCCTGCAGTTCGGCGTGCGCTACGGGTTCTGATGGGAGTAAAGGAGGAGAGGAGAGGGAACCGTTCTCGTGTTGGATCCGAGCGTCAACAATAGGCCCGACCGATTCACGAAGGGCTCGCTCGCGGGACCGCGTGTCGCCTGGACGACGGCCGCGTGCGTGGTTGCGGCGCTGCTCTCGATTTCCGTTCTCGTCCACGCACAGGCGCGCGACGTCGAACGACGGATTGATGCGCTGCTTGCGCAGATGACGCTCGAGGAAAAGCTCGGCCAGCTTCAGCAACTGGACGGGCAGGCGGACGGCCGCTATCGCGACGAGCACCTGGAACTCGCACGAAAGGGGCTGCTCGGTTCGACCTTGAACGTGCGGGGCGCGGCGCAGGTGAACGGCCTGCAACGCGCGGCGGTCGAGGGCTCGCGGCTGAAGATTCCTCTCATCTTCGGATTCGACGTCATCCACGGCTACCGCACGGTGTTTCCGATTCCACTCGGGGAGGCGGCGAGTTGGGACCCCGCGTCAGCCGAACGTTCGGCGTCGATCGCCGCTGCGGAAGCACGCGCTGCCGGCGTCCATTGGACGTTCG
>DASPXV010000013.1:0-10159 GCA_035637115.1 Vicinamibacterales bacterium | reverse complement strand
CTCCGTATGGACGGCTGACCCGACCGGCGAGGTGGCGCAGTCCATTTCCACGCGTCTTGGATGGCTGGATGTGCCCACCGGGATGAAGCCTGAGCTCGACCGCGTCGCGGCGCTCGCCGACGAGGTCCGCCGCGACGGCATCGCCACTGTCTATCTGCTCGGGATGGGGGGCAGCAGCCTGTGCGCCGAGGTGATGCGGAGCGTCTACGGCACGCGCGACGGCTACCCGCAGCTCGTGGTCATGGACACGACGGATGAAGCCGCGATCCATGGCGCCCTCGCACGACTCGAACCTGCAAAGACGCTGTTCCTGGTCGCGAGCAAGAGCGGCGGCACGATCGAGCCGGCGTCGATGGAGAAGCTGTACTGGCAGCACATGTCCGCCGCGCTCGGCGCCGGCGCGGGCCGGCAGTTCGTCGTGGTGACCGATCCCGGGACGGAGCTCGCGCACCTCGCGGAATCGCGCGGGTATCGCAAGGCATTCCTCAATCCGCCGGATATCGGCGGACGGTTCTCCGCGCTGTCCTTGTTCGGCCTGGTTCCCGGTGCGCTCATCGGCGCACCCGTGCGAGAGATGCTTTCGGGCGGCGCCGACATGGCCGAAGGATGCCGGCAGGAGAGCTACAAGAATCCCGGACTCGACCTCGGCGTGTTCATCGGATTCAACGCCGCCGAGGGGAGAGACAAGCTGACCGTTGCGCTGCCACCGTCCCTGCGGTCGCTCGGCTTATGGATCGAACAGCTGGTGGCCGAGAGTACCGGCAAGCACGGCAAAGGCGCGCTGCCGGTGGTGAATGAGCCGCTCGGGCGTCCCGACGAGTACGGCACTGATCGGGCATTCGTTTCCCTTGCGACCGAGCACGACGCGCCCGATGTCGCGCGACTCGACGCCCTCGAAGCGGCGGGGCATCCCGTACTGCGGTTGACGACACGGGTCGGCGGACTGGGAGCGGAGTTTTTCCGATGGGAGTTTGCAACCGCGGTTGCGGGAGCCGTGCTCGGCATCAACCCGTTCGACGAACCGAACGTGTCGGAAGCCAAGGAGAAGACCAAGGCGATTCTCCGCAGCGGAGACTTCACGGGTGGATCGCCGGTTGCCGCAGCCGGCGGCGTATCCGTGTTCTCGCCGGACTTTGCCGCGCCGACTCCGGCGGACGTTGTCCGCGAAGCCGTTGAATCACTCCGGCCGCGGGATTACACCGCGTTTCTTTCCTATCTGCCGAACGAGCCACTCATCGAGGAATCGGTGGCGGGAATCCGTGAGGCGATTCGCGCGAAGAAGAAGACGGCGAGCACCTACGGCGTCGGTCCGCGTTACCTGCACTCCACCGGGCAATATCACAAGGGCGGGCCGAACACGTGCCTCGCGTTCGTGATCACCGGCGAGGACGAGACGAGCACGTCGATCCCGGGCGCCTCGTTCACGTTCGCGCAATTGAAGCGAGCGCAGGCCGTCGGCGACTACCAGACGCTCGAAGCGCACGACCGCCGCACGGTCCGCATCCATCTCGATCGCGGCACCGAACCTGTGGCAGCGCTACGCGCGCTGTTCGACGAGGCGCTCGCCTGACGCCTGCTCGATGTCGTTGTGCAGGCTGTTGCCGTGCGCATCCATCGTCACGATGGCGGGAAAGTCCGTCACGTCGAGATGCCACATTGCCTCGGGCGTGCCGAACTCGATCAGCGACACGCCGGTGACGCGATTGATACAGCGCGCATAGAACTGCGCCGCACCGCCAACCGCGTTCAGGTACACCGCGCCTGATTCCTTCAGTCCCGCCAGCGTCTTGGGGCCCATCCCCCCCTTGCCGATGATGACGCGCACGCCATAACGTTTGAGGATCTCCGCCTGGTAGGGCTCTTCGCGGATGCTGGTCGTCGGGCCGGCGGCCGTCACGCGCCAGCCGCCGCCTTCGCCGGTCGGCTTCGGCGAGCCAGGGCCGTCGCTTTTCACGACAACCGGGCCACAGTGATAGAGAACGCCGCCGCGGATATCGACCGGCGGCTCGTGCTCCATCAGGTAATGGTGCACCGCATCGCGACCGGTGAACATGCGGCCGGAGATGAGGACGACGTCGCCGATTTTGAGCGCGCGGATCTGCTCTTCGGAGACTGGCGCCTGCAGGTGTATTTCGCGGCCGGTGCGTGGGAAGCCCGCGGCGAGCTGCTCCGGCGTGAGCATGGGCTGCGACGGAACGTCGCCGTCGCGATAGAGCCATGACGTAATCGCGCCCGTGCGCGCATCGATGGTGACGCCGAGCCTGCGGAACGCCCAGCAGTCGTACGCGACGGACACGAAGAAACTCGCGGGAAGCCGGTTCAGCGCACCAATCTTGCAGCCGATGAGCGACGTGCGTCCGCCGAACCCCATCGGGCCCACCGTGAGCTGGTTCGCCGCATCCATGACGGCGTCTTCGATCGCCGCGAGCCGCGGATCGGGATTCGTGTCATCCAGCGTGCGGAACAGTTGCTCTTTCGCGTGCAGGTAGCCCGATGTGCAATCGCCTCCGACGCAGACGCCAACAGCGCCCGGCGCGCATCCCTTTCCCTGCGCCTTCCAGACCGCGTGAAGGATGCACTTGCGCACGCCGTCGAGCGAGCGGTCGGCGCGTCCGAGATGATCGAGCTCCGCGGGCAAGGCGTACTGCGCGTTGGTGTTCTCGCAGCCCCCTCCCTTCAGGATCAGCTTTACTTCGATCTCGTCCTTTTCCCACTGCTCGAAGTGGAGGATCGGTGTTCCCGGCCCGAGGTTGTTGCCGGAGTTCTCGCCTGTGATCGAATCCACCGAGTTCGGACGGAGCTTCCCGCGCCTCGTCGCTTCCGCGACGGCCTCGCGGATCTGCTGCTTCATCCACATCTGGTTCGCGCCAACCGGCACCTTGATCTCGAACGTTGGCATGCCGGTGTCCTGGCAGATAGGTCCCTGGCAGCTCTCGGCCTGATCGATGTTCTGCGCGATGATCGTCAGCGCCTGTCCGGCGCGCGTGGCGGGCTCTTCCGTGTCGAGCGCGAGTGCCATCGCCTTGCGCACGTCGGGCGGCAGATCCGTCGAGGTGCGCGTGATGAGCGCGACCATGCTGTCGAGGAAAGAAGGAAGCATACCGGGCAGTATAATTGACGGTAATGGGGGCTCGCGTGGAACGCGATCCGCTTGGCGAAGTGCACGTGCCGGCCGATGCGTATTACGGCGTGCAGACGCAGCGTGCTGTCGAGAACTTTCCTGTCAGCGGCCTGAAGGCGCCTGAGGCGCTCGTCACCGCCACCGTTCTCATCAAGCAGGCCTGCGCGCGTGCGAACGTCACGCTGGGCCGGCTGGATTCGGACATCGGCGACGCGATCGTTGCCGCTGTCGACGAGATCATCGCCGGCAAGCTCCGCGATCAGTTCGTGGTCGACGTCTACCAGGCGGGCGCGGGCACGTCACACAACATGAACACCAACGAGGTGCTCGCCAACCGCGCGGCCGAGATCCTGGGAGAGCCGAAGGGCACCTACAAGCGCGTGCACCCGAACGACCACGTCAACATGGGGCAGTCGACGAACGACGTGATCCCCACCGCGACGCGCGTCTCGATCCTGCTGGTGCTTCCCAATACCGCCGCCTCTGCCACGCGGCTGGCGGACTCACTCGATTCGAAGGCGACGGAGTTCGCGAGCGTGCTGAAGACGGGGCGCACGCATCTGCAGGATGCGGTGCCGATCACGCTCGGCCAGGAATTCGAGGGGTACGCCGCGAACGTGCGTCACGCCGTTCTCGAGCTGCGGCACGCGGCGAAGAGCCTTCACGAACTCAATCTCGGCGCGACCGCGGTCGGCACTGGCCTCAACGCCGGTGACGAAGTGACGCGCGAGGCAATCGCGAACCTTGCGAAAACGACCGGTCTTCCGCTGCATGCGGCACGCAATCGATTCCGCGTCACGCAAAGCATGGGGGACGTCCTCGCGTACTCGGGGGCGCTTCGCCGTCTCGCGGTCGAAGTGGACAAGATTGCATCCGATCTGCGTCTGCTTGCGAGCGGGCCGCGTGCGGGACTCGCGGAAATCCAGCTGCCCCCCGTGCAACCAGGTTCGTCGATCATGCCCGGCAAAGTGAACCCCTCCGTCCCCGAGATGGTGAATCAGGTCTGCCAGCAGGTGTTTGGCTGCGATGCCGCAATTCTTGCGTCCGCCGCCGCCGGTCAGCTCGAGCTGAACGTGATGATGCCGGTGATGGGATGGAACGCGCTCCACGCCACGACGATCCTCGGCAACGCGATGCACATCCTCGCCGACCGTTGCGTTGCGGGAATTGTGGCAGACGAGGCGCGGTGCCGCGAGTTGCTCGATCGCAGTACGGCGGTCGCGACCGCCCTGAGTCCTTACATCGGCTACGCGCAGGCGGCTGATATCGCCAAGACGGCCGTCAAGACCGGCCGCTCCATCGCCGACATCGTCCGCGAGCGCAAGCTTCTGCCGGACGACAAGCTCGCGCAAATCCTGTCACCCGAAGAAATGACATCACCGGGCATTCCCGGGTCGAGGAACAAGGCGTGAAGCGATTGGCAATCGCGCTGCTCGTGCTCGCGTCAGCAGCGGCCGCTGCCGCACAACAAGCGCGTCTGTTCCCGCCCAAAGATCTCGGCCTGCTCGAAGGCCCTGATCGCGACGCCTGGCAGCGCCCCGACCAGATCATGGACGCGCTCCAGATTGGCGAGGGGAGCGTCGTTGCCGACCTGGGAGCTGCGGGTGGATGGTTCACCGTGCGGCTGGCCCGCCGCGTCGGCCCGAACGGACGAGTCTACGCGGAGGACATCCAGACGCAGATGATCGATGCGATCAAGAGGCGCGTCGAACGTGAAAGGCTGCGCAACGTCTCGACGGTGCTCGGAACGCCGACCAATCCAAGCCTGCCCGAAGCGAGCGTCGATGCGGTGCTGATCGTCGATACCTACCAGGAGATCGAGCAGCCCGCCACGCTCATGAAAAACGTGGCGAAGGCACTGAAGCCGGCGGGCGTGATTGGGATTGTCAACTTCAAGAAGGATGGCGGCGGTCCGGGTCCCGCGATGGAGGAACGCGTCGATCCGGAAAAGGTGATCGCGGACGCAAACGCCGCCGGCCTCGAATTGAAACGCCGCGACAACTTTCTCCGCTATCAGTACCTGCTGACGTTCGGCGTCGCGCCGAAATGAGCGCCGTCCCGCAATTCTTCGCAGACTACCAGGGCCGCGTGCACGCCGAGTTCCATCGGCTCGTTCCCGACGAAGGTGGCGAGGTGGAACGAGCGATGGCCTACACCGTCCTTGCACCGTCAAAACAGGTACGTGCCGTCCTCGTCATGCTCTGCGCCGAGCTGTGCCGCGGCACTGCCGAACGCGCAATGCCGGCGGCGGCAGCCATCGAGCTCGTTCATGCGTCTTCTCTGATCCTCGATGACCTGCCGTCGATGGATGACGCGCCGCTCCGGCGCGGACGACGAGCGTGCCATCTCGAGTTCGGAGAGTCCGTGGCAATTCTGGCGGCATTCGGCCTGCTGAACCTTGCCTACGGCGAGCTCGCGCGCGCGTACGAGCCGCCGGTCGCGTCACGGATGGCGACGCTGGTGTCTGACGCTGTCGGGCCGGCCGGATTGATTGGCGGACAGGCGCTGGACCTGCGCGCCACCGACCAGCAAATCGACTTCGAGACGCTGGAACGAATTCACCGCGGCAAAACCGGGGCGCTGTTCGTCGCGGCCGCCGCATGCGGCGCGATCACCGCGGCCGCCGCCGCGGAGCCGATTGCGGCGCTGTCGGCATATGCGAAGAATCTCGGGCTCGCATTTCAGATCGTCGACGACCTCCTCGACGTCGCGGGCGATCCCCTGCACACCGGCAAAGCAGTTCGAGCCGACGCCCGGAAGACCACGTTCGTCTCGTTCAGCGGTGTTGACGGCGCGCGGCAACTGGCGATCGAACTGTGCGAGACGGCAAACCGCGCACTCGCGCCATTCGGTGCGAAGGCAGACCGGCTGCGGGAGCTGTCAGCGTTCGTCGCAGCGAGACGAGTATGACGCGGCGGATCACGCGGAAATGAAGGATCCCCGCATCGACGATCTTCGACAGCAGTTGCGATCGCTTGGCTATCTCGACGCCGGCGTCAATCGATTTGTCCTTGGTCCGGCACAAGAGCGCCGCGGGCCCACTGCATTAGCCGCGCGTTTCGCGATGCGTGTCGCGCTGCTCGGCGGAGTGCTGCTTGGGCCGGCGGCGGCGATCGGTGTCGGCTCCCGGCTGCCTGGCCTGGTGAGCGGAATCCGTGATGCGATGGTCATCGCGGTCTACCTGGCTGTCATCTTCTTTCTCGCTGTTTCAGTTCTGTCCTTTCTTGTGAGCCTCGTGGCGACGGCGGTTCGTCGGCCGTTCATCCCGCGCGCCGCCGGATCGATCGTCACAGTCGCGACGCTGCTCTATCTGACTCTGTGGTGGCGGAACGCTAACGCCGGTTTCGGCTGGAGTGCTCCGGTCTGGACGGCGTTCGCGCTGCTCGTGGCGGTCGCCATCAGCCTCCTCCTGGGACACGCACAGCGCATTGCCACGATTGCCGTGCTCGCGGCGGGCGCACGGCGATCCGCTGCATTGCCGCCGATAGCATTCCGGTCCTGGCGCGTTGTGTTGGGCGTCGGCGCGTTGGCTTTCGCAGGGGCGGCAGCGCTACTCATCCTCACGACCGCCGAAGCACCCGTCGCGATCTCTCATCCGCCGCTGACCGTCGTGTCCGGCATGCGGGTCCGGCTGATCGCGATCGATGGTTTCGATGCCGATCTGTATTCCTCGCCGGGCGGCGTGCCGCCCGGCGAGCCGCCGGTGTCAAATGGCGGCCTCTGGAATACCCGGGTGCGGCTTGCGCCGCACGACACCTCGGACCCGGCACGCGCCTGGACCACGATCGCCACGGGTGAACCTCCTGATGTGCACGGCGTTCAGCGTCTGGAAACACGGCGTCTCGCCGGGATCCAGGGAATCCTGTCAGCCGGAGACAGCGCCGCCTGGAGCGCTATTCGAGCGGCTACCGACGTCGCGCGGCTCACCCGTCCGTCGATCGCGAGCCGCGAAGAACGTCAGGCAAAAACTATCTGGGAGGTCGCGGAAGACGCCGGCCTGCGCACGGCAGTGGTGAACTGGTGGGCTACCTGGCCCGCGCCGACCGGCCAGGGTATCGTCATCACCGACCGCGCCGTATTGCGCCTCGAACACGGCGGCCCGCTCGACGCGGAAATTTCTCCAGCCGATCTGTACCCTGCGCTGCAGCGACAATGGCCGGAGATTCGCGCCCGCGCGCGCGAGACAGCCGCCGCGTCGTTCGGCAGCGTCACGGACCCGCGAGCGCTCTCGATCCTGCGCCGCTCAGCGGAGCTCGATGCCACGATCCTGGGCATCGCGCAGGCGCTGCCGGGACCGGCCCGCGATCTCGACGTCATCTACCTGCCCGGCCTCGATATCGCGCAACACACACTGCTCGGGACCTCGGAAGGAGGGGCGCCGTCACCATCCCTGATGGCGGACCGCGTGGACGCGCTGAAGCGTTATTACAGCTTTCTCGTTCGGATCATCGACCCACTCCTGGATCACACGAAGCTGCGTGACGCGACCGGGCGGACAGCGGGAACGATGGTGATGGTCGTCACCGGTCCCGGCCGCGTGCAAGGCCCGGCGCCGGGAATCATCGGAGTGGTGCACCCAGAAGGATTTATCGACGCACGGCAAGATGCCACTGCACGCGTCGTGGACGTCGCGCCGAGCGTGCTCTTCGCGCTGGGCATCCCGCTGAGCCGCGAGCTCGCGGGCGCTCCGATCCGAACCCTGTTTCTCGGTTCACAATTCGACGATCGGCGACTGCGGTCCGTCGACACGTACGGCCGCCCACTTACTCCGCCGATGTTCCGCGAAGGCAAGCCGCTCGATCAGGAGGTGATCGATAGGCTGAGGAGCCTGGGATATGTGAAGTGAGCGGCTACCGATTACCGCCCAAAAACCGCCAGGCCGCCGGCAGGATCGTCGCAGCGAGCAAGACCTTTACGATGTCCGCAGGGAGGAATGGAACGAGACCGCCGCTGACGGCAGCCGGCAGGCCGAGATGCGGCAGGCCCCATGCCATCCAGGCCACACCGCCCGCGAAGATGATCGCAAGGCCGGCGCCCATGGCGACGACGGAGGTGAGGTAGCGCCGATCGAAGCCACGCTGTGCGAGGTACCCTGCCACGAACGCGGCGAACGGATAGCTCATGAGATATCCGCCGGTCGGACCGAGCAGCCGTGCGAAACCTTGCGGCAGCACCGGTGATGCAGCAAAGACGGGCATTCCCGCGACGCCGAGCGCGAGATACAGGATCTGGCTGCTCATGCCGAGACGCGCGCCGAGCGCGGCGCCGCCGAGGAGCACGACCAGCGGCTGCAGCGTGAACGGCACCGGCGTGAACGGCAGCGGGATGCTGACTTGCGCAGCGGCGACGGTGAGGACGGTGACGAACAACGCCGCCGCCGCGCGAAACGCGTTCAGCTCCGCGCGCGTCGAGACGACTTCGAGCAACGTGGCGCCGTCGAGCCGTGCGGTGCGGGCACTCATGACCCGGAATTCTACTGTATGCGTACTGCACTGACAATCGCGGGAAGCGATTCCGGCGGCGGAGCCGGCATCCAGGCGGACCTCAAGACATTTGCAGCCGTAGGCGTTTACGGCACATGTGCCATCACCGCGATCACCGCACAGAACACCGTGGGCGTGACCGCGTGGGAGCCGGTATCCACGGAGCTGGTCATCGCACAGATTGAAGCGATCGCCGGTGACCTGCCGCCCGACGCGGTGAAGACAGGCATGCTCGCCACGGCGGCGATCGTTGAAGCCGTCGCGGCCGCGATCGAAGGGCTCGATCTGCCCAATCTCGTTGTCGACCCCGTCATGATTGCGAAGGGAGGCGATCGATTGCTTCGCGAGGACGCCGTCGGCGCGATCAAAGCGCACCTGCTGCCGCTTGCGGAGGTCCTGACGCCGAACGTTCCAGAAGCGGAAGTGCTGACGGGATCGCCGATTCGAACCATCGCCGATATGCACGATGCGGCAAAGAGGATCCGCGACCTCGGTCCGCGCGTCGTAGTAGTGAAGGGCGGGCACCTCCAGTCGCGCGAACTGGAGAACGAGGTCATCGACGTTGTGTGCACGCCGAACGGGACGATCGAGTTGCGCGGGGCTCGAATCCATACCACGCACACCCATGGAACCGGGTGCACCTTTGCCTCCGCGATCGCGGCGCAGCTCGCGCTCGGATCTTCCGTTGAAGAAGCCGTGCGTTGGGCCCGGGAGTACCTCGAAGGAGCAATACGGCACGCGCCCGGACTCGGGTCAGGTCACGGGCCGCTCAACCATTTCTGGCGGGTATACTGAACAGATGGGTGCTTACGCCGTGACTGCGGGGCCGCTGGATCCCGCCGCGGTGGCGGGCCTCGTCGCGCGCGACGGCGACGGCGCGGTCGCAACGTTCGTCGGACTCGTGCGAGACCATAATGCCGGACGCCGCGTCTTGTGGTTGGATTACGAAGCGTTCGAGCCGCTCGCGCTGAAGGCCTTCGAGCGGATCGGCGACGAGGCGGCGGCGAAGTGGCCCGATGTGGCGATTGCGATCCATCACCGAACGGGCCGTGTGGCGATCGGTGAAGCGAGCGTGGCGATCGCCGCCGCATCACCGCATCGCGCGGACGCGTTCGCCGCATGCCGGTACGCGATCGAACGGATCAAGCAGATCGCGCCGATCTGGAAACACGAGCACTTCGAAGGGGGCGAGGTCTGGATCGAAGGGGCGACGGCGGATCCTTCGGACGAGAGGGCGCGGCAGACCGCGCTCGAGCGCGCGTGCACGTAACCATCCGCCTGTTTGCCCGGTTGCGCGAGCTGGCGGGCGCATCCGATCTCTCGCGGCAGCTGCCCGAGGGTTCCTCGGCGCGCGATGCGTGGAACGCGCTGGTGGCGGAGTTTCCAGCGATCGGCGACTACTCGCGGACCGTCTCGTGCGCGGTCAACGAAGAATACGCGCGGTTGACGACCGCACTGAAAGACGGCGACGAGGTCGCGTTCTTGCCACCGGTCTCCGGCGGCTAAAGGCAGCGAACGAGCGCGCGAGTGAGCCACGCGAGCGGCGCGGGGATCA
>DASPXV010000012.1:0-25699 GCA_035637115.1 Vicinamibacterales bacterium | reverse complement strand
TCGCATTTCGATCGTATTAGGTACGACGCGATTCTCTGGGAGGAGGTCCCTGGTGTTCCACGACGCCTGGCAGGATGTCCGCTACGGATTCAGACTGCTGCGCCGCAGCCCGCTCTTCACCGCGACCGCCGCGCTGTCGCTGGCGGCAAGCATCGGTCCGGCCCGGCGGGCAACGCGCGTCGATCCGATGATTGCGCTACGCGCGGAATGACGTACAATCACGAGATGTCCAGGCTCAACGGCGATAAATCACGGCACCAGATCAATCGGAAGCGCGCCGTGCTGCGGCGCGCGAAGATCAGGGAGCTGGTGGCAGCAGCGAAGACCCAGTCCACCGCCAAAGACGCTCCGGCGTCAGGTACGTCCCCCCGATCCAGCGCGAAATCCCGTTGAGCGCGACGTGATCGGCGCGGCGTGCTAACACGCGCTGCCCGGTTGCGGTGATGTCGAGCGTCCCGGTCGGCAGGCGGTCGGGGCGCTCCTGCACGTCCAGCGTCAGCAGCGGGTGCGTGCCCGCGTTCAGCCCCTTCACGATCGTCCAGAAGCTCCAATCCCCCATCCAGATGTCCTCTTCCAGGCGCGAAGCGGCGACGAACGCCTGCTCGGGTGTTCGGTTGCCTTCCGAGAGGACCTCGAGAATCTGGCGCTCGCTGCGCGCGAGGCCGTTGTCGGCTGACGGGAATTCCTCGAGAAGCCGCCGCATTGCCCGCGGCAGGAACGGCAATGCGTCCGCGTACTCCGTATGATCCGCGGCGAGAGGAAGGAGCTGGCCCGGATCATCGCCGCAGAACGCTTTCCAGGCGGCCGTGCCGAGCCGGATCTGCTCCACCGTGATCGCTTGCCGTCTCTGGAATCGCGGCGGGAAGTCCGCCGGCTTGAGCAGACCCAGGTAGTCGGTGCCGATCACGATCGAATACCGCCCGGCGCGGCCGGCGCCTCTGGCACCGATCCACCATAAGTGCCGTATCAGTAGCAACTGGTCGTACAGGTCGTGCTCGAACCAGAAGACGACTTCGTCCTCGTCCGCCAGCTTTTCGAGCGCATCGTCCTTCACGCGAAAGTCGCGGACCATCTCCTCTTCAGTGCCGTAGCCCGCGGACGCGAGATAGCGCGCGCGGATCCGCAGCCATTCGTCTCCCGACACGAGCGGCGTCGGTCCTTCGTGTAGGATGTCGTCCCACGAGGAGAAGCGCCCCGGAACGCCGGACCGCTCGAGCACGCTCTTAGTCGATTCCCCGTTGGTGATGTGCAGCACGTGCGTACCCTCATCCTATCGCTGACGATCCTCACGCTATCGGCGTGCACGCGCCAGTCCACTCCGCCGGCCGCGGCAAGGCCGGCGGTAACGCACGTGGTCCTGGTCACGATCGACACGCTGCGCGCGGACGCCGTCGCCGCGTACGGCAACGTCGCGAAGACGCCGGCGCTCGACGCACTCGCGCGCGATGGCGTGCGGTTCGATCGCGCGTTCACCGCCGCGCCGGTTACGCTGCCGTCCCACGCGAGCCTGATGACGGGGCGTTATCCACCCGGACACGGGGCGCGCCACAACGGCATGCGGATGGACCTGAAGACGCCGACGCTCGCGGATGCGTTCGCGCATGCGGGGTTCGTGACCGGCGCGTTCGTCGCCGCGTTCCCGCTCGATCGACGCTTCGGCCTGATCAAAGGCTTTCAAGAATACGGCGACACGATGCCGCGCGACGCGAGCGGCCGCGTCAGCAACGAGCGTCCCGGCCGCGCAGTGGTCGACGAGGCGCTCACCTGGATCGCGAAACATCGCGGCGATCGCACTTTCCTCTGGGTCCATTTGTTCGAGCCGCACGCGCCGTACGGCAACCCGGCGGATCCCGCTGAGGCGCAGCGTCCCGCAAGAGAGCGGTATCGCGAGGATGTGACGGAAGCGGACACGCAGGTCGGGCGCCTGCTGGCGGGCCTCGGCTTCGATCGCGCGCAAACACTGATCGTCGTTGCCGGGGATCACGGTGAGGCGTTCGGCGAACACGGTGAGATCAGTCACAGCATCTTCACCTACGACACGACGCTGCGCGTACCATTGATCTTTAGCGGTGCGGGAGTTGCCGCGCGGCAGGTAGTGCGTGAGCCCGTGTCGCTCGTCGACGTGGCACCGACGATCGCGTCGCTGGCCGCGCTTGGTCGATTCGACTCCGACGGGACGCTTCTTCCGCTCAAACAGGATCTTCCGCCTAAACAGGATCTTCCGCCTAAAGGCGGAAGCCACGCAGACAGGGTGATCTACTCCGAAACTTTTGCTCCACTTTTAGATTTCGGTTGGAGTTCACTCCGTACGGTTCGTGTGGGCAACTGGAAGTACATCGCGGCACCGAAGCCCGAGCTCTACGACCTTGCGAGCGATCCCGGCGAGACCCGCAACGTCGTCGCGACGGAAGCGAGGCGCGCCGCGGCGCTGGCGAAGCAGGTTGACGCGATCTCTTCGGCGACGCTTTCACCCTCCGCCGACACGGACGATCGCGAAACGCGCGCGCGGCTGCAGGCGCTCGGCTACGCATCGGGGCGCGGCGACGGCGGCGGCGCGCGGCCGGACCCGAAAGATCGCCGCGACCTCGCAGCGCAAATCGCGCGCGTGACGTCCGGCGAGCTTCAGGGCGCCGCGCTCGAACGCGGACTTCGCGACATCCTTCGACAGGATCCGCGAAATCCGCAAGCGAACGTCCGCCTCGGCTACGTGCTCATGGAATCGCGACGATGTGCGGATGCGATCGCGCGATTCAATGCGGCAATCGAGGCCCGTCTGCCGAGCGCGGACGCGCATCTGGGGCGCGCCGCATGCGAAGTGGCTGCGAAGAACCCGGCTGCGGCGCAGCGCACGTTGCTGGCCGCACAGGAAATTGAGCCGGACAATCCCGTCGTCACAGCCAATCTCGGGCTGGTGCTGTCGGACAGCGGCCAGCCGGCCGCCGCGATCGCACAACTGCAGCGCGCGCTGACGTTGGACGCCGATCTGCACCAGGCCCGCTTCGCACTTGCCATTGCCTATGCGCGGACCGACCGTCGATCCGAGGCCGCGAACGAGGCCCAGGAGCTCCTGCGGCGCCTCCCCCCGCAGGCGCCCCAGCGCCCCGAAGTCGAACGGCTGCTCGCCGCCGTCCGATGAGGTGGATTCATAAACCAACCATTTGGATTATCCAGTGATACGAAGCCACATACCGGGCGGCAGTATCGACACTTTCCGCAGCAATTTCATCACTTTACATGGCACGTTCGTCCCATCTGCCGTGGTTCACACCTTGCTATTGTCATTCGTCACCGCGGTCCAATCGGAGCGCGGCTTTCCTTTTAAACGGGAGGCTAGAGGTAATGAAAAGAATCATCGTTGCGATGATCGCGGTTTGCGCGCTCGCTTTGGCGAGCCAGCCCGCGTCGGCGCAGCAGACGACGGGCGGGATCCAGGGACGCATCGTCGACGCCCAGAAAGCCGCGGTACCGGGCGTGACCGTGACGGCGAAGAGCAAGGCGACCGGGTTCACGCGCTCCGAAGTCAGCGACTCCGAGGGCATTTACCGCCTGAACGGTCTGCCGGTCGGCGCCTACGACGTGCACGCGGAACTCGCCGGTTTCGCGCCGTTCGATCGGAAGGATGCCGTCGTCAACATCGGTGAAACGCTCGACGTGAACATCGACATGAAGGTCGCCGGTGTGTCCGAGAGCGTCAGCGTCACCGCCGAATCGCCGATCGTCTCGACGAACAGCTCGTCGGTCGGCGGCATCGTCGATACCGCGAAGATCGAGAGCCTCCCGCTGAACGGCCGTCAGTTCGCAAACCTCGCGGCAACGATCCCGGGTGTGGGCCTCGGCTTCCACAGCGACCCGACGAAGAGCACGCAGTACTCGCCGCAGATCGCGGGCGGTAACGGGCGAAATCTGAACTACCAGATCGACGGCGGCGACAATAACGACGACACCGTCGGCGGCCTCCTGCAGCTCTTCCCGCTCGAGGCGATCCAGGAGTTCAACCTGGTCACGCAGCGTTACAAGGCCGAGTACGGCCGCAGCAACGGCGGCGTGATGAACATCGTCACCAAGAGCGGCACCAACAACTGGCAGGGCAGCTTCTTCGAACTGTTCCGCGACACGAAGATGAACGCGAAGACGAAGACCGAGAAGCTGACGGAGGTCGACAAGCAGAAGTATCGCCGCAACCAGTTCGGCGGCAGCTTCGGCGGTCCGATTGCGAAGGACAAGGCGCACTTCTTCGGCGCGGTCGAGCGCACCAACCAGGACACATTCCAGTCTGTGACGACGAAGGGTCTGTTTCCGAATCTCGACGGCGTTTATGCGACGCCCTATCGTGAGACGCTGACGACGGTCAAGGAGACGACCAACCTGACGGCGTCGCAGTACGTCTCCGTCCGTTACGGCTACAACAAGAACACGCAGCCGTACGGCGTGAGCGCGACCACACCTCCGAGCGGGTGGGGCGAGAGCACCAACAAGTTCAACTCGATCAACGTGAATCACAACACGGTGCTTGGCGGTGCGAAGCTGAACGAGTTCATCTTTCAGTATGCCGATTTCGCCAATGCGATCACGGCAAACAGCCTTGACCCGGCACAGTCGTTTCCGAACACCGTGACGATCGGGCAGAACATCAACACGCCGCAGGCAACGCAGCAGAAGAAGTACCAGTTCCGCGACGACTTCTCGTGGCACATGGCTGGCATGGGCCTTGGCCACGACTTCAAGAGCGGTGTGAACTTCATCAACGAGCCGCGTCTCTATCTGACGTTCAACACCGGAACGGGTGGCTACTCCTACTCGCACCTGGACGACACCCTCAATGGGCCGATTTCGGCGGTGTCGTTGAGCGGCGGTTCGGCGGAAGCCAACACGCCGATGAAGCAGTACGCGGCGTTCATTCAGGACGACTGGCGCGTCACCGATCGCCTCACGTTCAATCTCGGCTTCCGCTATGACCTGGTCACAGGCATGGCCATCGACCAGACGAAGAACCCGAACTTCGTGGTGCTCGATAAGGCCGCCAAGGCCGGCCTGCTCACGGGGATCAAGGGCTTCGAGGACTTCGGCAAGTCGCCCGAGGAAGACAGGAACAACTTCCAGCCGCGCGCCGGGTTCGTGTATGACCTGAACGGCAACGGCAAGAACGTGTTCCGCGGCGGCTGGGGCCGTTATTACGACTTCGGCTACACCAACGCGAACATCCTCTTCGCAGCGGTCAACGCCACGGGCATCGGCGCCGGGACCATCTTCCAGGTAACCAACACGAACGGAATCAGAAACCCCGACGGCAGCTTCTTCAAGGTGACGGATCCGATCAGCAACATCGCAGGCCTGAACGAAGCGGGCGGCGCGCTGCCGCTCAACTCGCACATCGCGTCGCCGCGCATCAAGCAGCCGTACTCCGACCAGACGTCGTTCGGCTACTCACGTCAGCTCGATCCGTCGACTGCGATCGACATCGACTACATTCACACCCGCGGCAAGGATCTCGGCTGGAGGCCGGCGCTCAACCAGCGCGACGGCAACCCTTCCGGTCCGCGTCACTACTCGACGCTGCTGTCGTCGTTTGGCAGCTTCAGCCCGGCCAGCTTCACGATCGACATCAGCAATGGCCGCAGCGTGTATGACGGCGTCAACATGGGCGTACGTCGCCGGATGAAGAACCACGTTCAGTTCAACGCGTGGTACTCGCTCGCGCGCGCCAAGTCGACCTCCGGCAACGGCGCGGACGAGCTCAGCACAGGCAACATCCAGAACCACCTGGATCCGTTCGCCGACGTGCAATTCGGGCCGGCGGGGCGCACTGACGCGCGTCACCGCTCGACGATCAGCGCCATCATCGACCTGCCGTGGGGCGTTCACATCGCGCCGATTTGGCGGTATCGCTCGGCGCTGCCGGTGGCGACCATCGCAAACGTCGACCTGAACCAGAACGGTGCGAACAACGACATCGCGACCGAGGCCTTCGCGTACGACGGCCTCGACAGTACGGGTCACGCCAAGGTGAAGAGCCTCGGGGCGTGCAACACGATCAACTGCGGCCGCGGCGCGTCGCTCTCGACGTTCAACCTGCGCGCGACTAAGTCCGTCCGCCTGATGGGCAATGCGCGGGTTGAAGCGATCGCCGAGGTGTTCAACCTGTTCAATGCCAAGAACCCGAGTGGCTTCAACCCCCGGCAGTTCACCGGCACCGTCGCGAACAAGACGGCGAACCCGAACTTCATGCTTCCGACGTCGTACTCGGGTGATTTCCAACAGCCAGAGCAGCGCGTCGGCCAGATCGGGTTCCGGTTCTCGTTCTGATTAGCAGTTCGCAGTTCGGAGGTAACGGAGGGGGCTGGTTCGCGAAAGCGGACCAGCCGTTTCTTTTTCCTCCGCAGGATCCTGTAGCTTCCGCTTCCGCCTTCGCGCGAAGCGCTTCAGCGGACCGCCGTAGCCTTGGCGGAGGCTGGTCAGCCGGAAGTCAGCGCTTTACCCAGAAGTCAGCGCTGTAGCCGGACGTTGGCGCTTCAGCCGGTGGTCAGCGCGAAAGCTGATCGAGCAACGCCTTCGCGGCGGCATGCTCGCGCGACTCCGCGGGCGCATCCGTGAGCACTCGACGATAGCTCTCGAGGGCCTTGTCCCGGTTGCCGCTCTCCTGATACGCGATCCCAAGATTCAGACGCGCCTCGACGAAGCGCGGCGCGCCGGCAAGCGCCTGCTCGAACCAGCGGATCGCTTCCCCCGCGCGATGCTGCTGGACGAGCAGCACGCCGATCCCGTTCGCAGCATCGGCCGAACGCGGATCGCGATCCAGTGCGGTGCGGTAGGCCTGCTCGGCCCGGACGGCATCGCCCGCGTCGCGCCGCGCATTGCCGAGATTGGCCCAGAACGTGGCGTTCGACGGATCGTCCTGCACGGCGCGCTCGAACGCCTTGACGGCTTCCGCGGGATTGCCTGCCTGGATGAACAACAGCCCGAGCCCGTTCGATGCGGTGGCGTTCGATGGTTGCAGCGCGAGCGACGCCTGCTCGGCACGGACGGCCTCTGCCGGCATGTTCGCCGCGGTCGCCGCCACCGCGAGATCGTGATACATCCCGGCGTCCTTCGGCCATCGCGCAACCAGCCGCTGGTAGATCTCCACCGCCTTCACCGCGCTTCCCGTGTCTTTCAGCGCACGGGCATAGGTCGCCTGGAAAAGTGGAGAGTCAGGATAGGCACGCGCGAGTTTCGATAGTCCGGGCATCGCCGCGTGCGCGTCGCCCGCCGTGAGGCGGGTAAGCTCTTTCTCGAACGTGTTCCACGCGGCGATCTGCCTCGCCGGGTTCGCTGCTTCGTCCTTCGGTGCCGCGGTAGATCCGGACACATAACCCAGGGCTTTCAGCCGCTCCGCCGCGTCGGCGGGCACGGCTGCCGCGTCAACGGCTTGTACTGCGCGGAGCTCTGATAGTCGACGACGAGCGCCGTCCATGACGGAGAGCTTTTCGCCGGCGAGATTGTGCGTCTCGCCCGGATCGATGCGCAGATCGTAGAGCTCGCTCTCCGACGAGACGATCGCCTTCCATTGATCGAACGCCACGGCCGACAGATCGTGCCAGCCGGCGGTTTCGGGATATTTCGTCTCGGAGTACGACTCGCCCGTTCGTTGCAGCGGCCCCGGCCGCATCCCCTGCGGAATGGCGATGCCCGCGACCCGCAAGAGCGTCCCGGCGAGGTCCGCGAGAGAGACGTTGCCGTCTGCGGTGCCGTGGCTTGCGCCTTTAGGCGGAAGGTTCCTGCCAGGCGGGAGGATCGTTTCAGGCGGAAGATTACTGCCTGGCGGAAGATCCACAATCAGCGGCACGCGCAGCGTCGAGTCGTACGCGAGCATCCCGTGCGTGAGCTCGCCGTGATCGCCGAGTCCCTCACCGTGATCCCCGGCAATGACGATGACCGTCCGATCGCGCTGTCCCGATCGATTCAGCCACTCGAGCACGCGAGAGACCTGCGCGTCGGCGAACGCGACCTCGCCGTCGTAGGCACGTCCGCCCGCCTTTGCGAGGAACTCCTGCGGCGGATCGTACGGCGCATGCGGATCGTAGAGATGAATCCACGCGAAGAACGGCTGCGTTCCGGCGCGCCCGAGCCAGCCGAGCGCGGCGTCCATCACCACGTTGCCGTGGCGCTCCGCCTCGAGTAGCGCCGCGCCGGACGGATCGCGAGGGATCCTGTCGTCATAGGTATCGAATCCCCCCGACAGTCCGAATCGGCGATCGAGCACATAGGCGCCGACGAACGCGCCGGTTCGATACCCCGCGTCGTGGAACGCGCGCGCGAGCGTCGGCCGCACCGGCAGCGCGACGCCGTTCACGCGGACGCCGTTTTCAGGCGGAAGCGTGCCGGTCAGGATCGAGGTGTGCGACGGCAGCGTCAACGGCGCGGTCGCGCGCGCATTGGTGAACCGGACGCCGCGCGCCGCGACGGAGTCGATCGCCGGCGTGAGCCCGCGGCCAACGCGGTCGGCCCGCAGCGTATCGATCGTGATCAGGAGGACGTTGGATCTGGCGGCTGGCGGCGCAGGCGTGCTGCTGCACGCCGCCAGCAGGCAGAGAAAGCTGACAGTCAGCAGCCGGGTCACTTGGGGATTATCGGATCTTCCGCCTAAAGGCGGAAGCCACTACAGTTCTGGATCGGGCAGTCCATCAGGAGCACGTTCAGCGGGGTCAATCCCTTTGCTGATTGAAATCTGTAGTGGCTTCCGCCTTCCGCCTTCGCAGCCAGGGCGATGCCTTCGATGAGCATCTGGCGCACCAGCCGCGCGCGATCGGCGCCGAGCGGCGCGCGGATGGCAAGCTCGCGGCGCCGGCCCGTGGCGCGCACGAGCATGAGATTGGCGACGTTCGCACAGCCGATCAACAGCACCAGCGCGACCGCGCCGCCGAGGAGGTAGAGCGCGGTGCGCGTATCCCCGACGATGTGCTCGTGCAGCGGCACGAGCGTCACGCCGCGTTGATCGTTCGTCCCGGGATACAGCTTCTGCTGGCGCTGGGCGATCGCGTCGAACTCCGCGCGCGCCTGCTCAATCGTCTGGCCCGGCGCCTGCCGCCCAATTACAGAAAAAAAGTGCTTCGAGCGTGATCATTCGTCCGACGATCGCGGAGTCGGCCGCAAAGCGTTGCTGCCACGTGCGATAGCTGAGGATCGCGACGCGATGGTGCGGCGGCGTCGCATCGTCGTCGGTAAACGTGCGTCCCAGAAGCAAGCAGGCTCGTCACTCCGTTCGTCCCACCACGCTGGCCGCTGGTAGCATTCCTTATGACAAGCCTTGCGTTCGCGGCCACGTTCAGCCTGTTGCTTCAAGCACCGTCAATCGGGCCTTGGACATCGGACATCGGACCGCGGACGTTCGACTACGACCAGGGCAAGCCGCTCGCCGTTGAGACGGCGCCGGCGAAAGCCACGGTGCAGCAGATCACATATCTACAACTCGATGGTTCGCGCAATGCGGCGACGCTGGTGACGCCGGCGGTCGCCTCGTCGGCGCCAAAGCCGGCAATTCTCTACCTGCACTGGTACGAACCGCCCCGCCCGACGTCGAACCGGACCGAGTTTCTCGCCGAAGCGCTGGAGCTCGCCGGCGCCGGAGTCGTCTCGCTGCTCGTCGACACGCCGTGGACGGCAGAGCGATGGTTCCCGACGCGCGAGGCGGCGAAGGATTACGAGTTCACGATCCAGATGACGAAGGATGTGCGCCGTGCGCTCGACGTGCTCATGGCGCAGCCGGGGATCGACGCGACCCGCGTGGCCGTCGTCGGCCACGATTTCGGCGCGATGTGGGGCGCGCTTGCCACCGCGGCGGATCCGCGCGTCACGCACTTCGTCTACATGGCTGGCGCGCGATCGTTCACGGACTGGTATCTCTTCGCCCCGAAGAAGGAAGGCGCCGAAAAGGACGCGTTCGTCGCGAAGCTCGCGCCGCTCGATCCGATCGTGCACCTCGCGAAGATCTCGCCCAGGCCAGTCCTGTTGCAGTTCGGGACGAAGGATCAATTCATCAAGAACGAGGTCGCGACGGAAATGGGCGATGCGGTGCCTGGTCCGAAGACGGTAAAGACGTATGAGTTCGAGCACGAACTCACGTTCCGCGCCCGTCAGGATCGAATTGCGTGGCTCAAGGAGCAGTTCAGGATCCGATAAGATCGCAGGAGTGTTTACTCCAAAGACGACCAGCTTTCTTCGATCTCTCAAGAAAAACAACAATCGCGAATGGTTTTGCGCCAGGCGCGATCAGTACGATACGCACGTGCGCGGCCCGATGATCGCGGTCGTCGAGCGGCTCGCACAGGATTTCCGGCGTTTCGCGCCCGAGCTCATCGCGTCGCCGAAGCACTCGCTCTACCGCATTTATCGCGACACGCGTTTCAGCGACAATAAGCGGCCGCTGAAGACGCGCGCCGCGGCGGTGTTCCCGTGGCGTGGCCTCGTGAAGCACGAATCGGCCGGACTGTATTTCGAAGTCGCCGCCGGGTGGGTGTGGATGGGTGGCGGCATGTGGCGTCCCGAGCCGCCTGAATTGCTCCGCGTGCGCGAGCACATCGCAGAGACATGGCCCGAGATCCACACGATCGTGAGGCGGGGTTCATTTCGTCGTGCGTTTGACGAGCTGGGCGGCGACACGCTGTCGCGCGTGCCTCGGGGCTTCCAGAAAGATGATCCCGCGGCGGAATACCTGAAGCACACCCAGTTCACCGCCGGCCGCGAGTTCCCCGCGTCTTTCGCGCACAGCCGCGAGTTCTACCCGACGCTGGCAGCGACGTTCAAGGCGTTGATGCCGCTGGTCAGGTTTCTGAACGAGCCGTTGTGCAATGCGAACGGGCCACGGCACTTCCACGAAGATTTGCAAGAACACAAAGACCACAAAGATTTCTCTTTGTGGTCTTCATGAGGTTCCCGTCGGACCTAGTACCGGTAGTGCTCCGGTTTGTAGGGCCCCTCGACCGGCACGCCGATATACGCGGCCTGCTCGGGCGTGAGCTTCGTGAGCTTCACACCGAGGTGATCGAGGTGGAGCCGCGCAACCTCTTCGTCGAGGTGCTTCGGCAGGATGTACACCTTCTTCTCGTACTTGTCATTGTGCTGGTGCAGTTCCAGCTGCGCGATCACCTGGTTGGTGAACGACGCTGACATCACGAAGCTCGGATGCCCGGTCGCGCACCCGAGGTTCAGCAGGCGCCCTTCCGCCAGGATCAGCACGCTCTTGCCGCTCGGGAAGCGGAACTCGTCGTACTGCGGCTTGATCTCGATGCGCTCGATGCCGCGCTTCTTCAGGCCGGCCATGTCGATTTCGTTGTCGAAGTGGCCGATGTTGCCGATGATCGCGTTGTGCTTCATCTTCGCCATCATGTCGACGGTGATGATGTTGAGGTTCCCCGTCGCGGTGACGAAGATGTCCGCGGTTTCGACGACGTCCGCGATCGGCTTGACCTCATAGCCTTCCATC
This sequence comes from Vicinamibacterales bacterium, assembly GCA_035637115.1. Taxonomy (GTDB): domain Bacteria; phylum Acidobacteriota; class Vicinamibacteria; order Vicinamibacterales; family 2-12-FULL-66-21; genus JAICSD01. The sequence goes on along the minus strand of DASPXV010000012.1, from coordinate 14,241 downwards.
GCGGCCTGCAGCGCGCAGATTGGATCGATCTCGGCGATGATGACGCGGCAGCCCTGGCCGCGCAGCGCCTGCGCGCAGCCCTTGCCGACCTCACCGAAGCCCGCGACCACGGCGACCTTGCCCCCCATCATCACGTCGGTGGCGCGGTTCAGGCCGTCGATCAGCGAATGGCGGCAGCCGTAGATGTTGTCGAACTTGCTCTTGGTGACCGAGTCGTTGACGTTGATCGCCGGGAACAGCAGCGTGCCGTTCTTCATCATCTCGTAGAGCCGGTGCACGCCGGTCGTCGTCTCTTCGCTGACGCCCTTCATGTCCGCCGCGACCTTCGTCCAGCGCTTCGGGTTCCCTTTCAGCTCCTGGCGCAGCAGCTCGAGGATGACGCCCCACTCCTCGGGTTCCTTGTCGGCGTCGAACGCGGGGACCTTGCCCGCCTTCTCGTACTCGACCCCTTTGTGCAGCAGCAGCGTCGCGTCCCCGCCGTCGTCGACGATCTGCGTCGGGCCCGAACCGTCCGGCCAGAGGAGCGCTTCGCTCGTGCACCACCAGTACTCCTCGAGGGTCTCACCCTTCCACGCGTAGACGGGCGTGCCCTTCGGATTCTGCGGCGTGCCGCCGGTCTCCGGACGACCGACGACGACGGCGGCGGCAGCGTGATCCTGCGTCGAGAAGATATTGCACGACACCCAGCGCACGTCGGCGCCGAGCTCGGTGAGCGTCTCGATCAGCACGGCCGTCTGCACCGTCATGTGCAGCGAGCCCATCACCTTCGCTCCCGCGAGCGGCTTCGACGCGCCGTAGCGCGCGCGCAGCGCCATCAGGCCTGGCATCTCGTGCTCGGCCAGCCGGATCTCCTTGCGGCCGAACTCGGCGAGGCCGAGGTCTTTCACTTTGAACGGTTCGCGGCCAACCTTGCGGGCCGCGTCGAAGGCGTGCAGTTCCTGGACAGCGGTAGTCATCGTTTCTCCTTGGTAGCGGACATCACAAATAACGCGGGACCTTTGGCTGCCGGATCGACGGGCAGCGGGATGATGCGAATGTCTTCGAAGCTGGCGGCGCCGGCGAGCCGACGCAGCTGGTCTTCGGCAAAGCCGAGCCACACGTGGCCCATCTGCTGTTTATACTCCTCGCGATCATGCGGCTGCATGTCGCACAGGACGAAACGTCCTCCAGCTTTCAATGATCGCGCGGCCTCGTGCAGCGCCGCCCCGGGATCCGGAACGTGGTGCAGCACCAGCAGCATGACTGCGGCATCGAGCTCGCCGTCCTCGATTGGCAGCGCTTCGAGCTCGCCACGCCGGACTTCCGCCGATGGCATGTCGCGCAGCCGCCGCCGCGCGGCTTGGAGCATCTCTCCACTGCGATCGACGGCGATCGTGCGTGCGACGAACGGCGCCAGCGCGGCGCTCGTTTCGCCAGTGCCGCAGCCGAGATCCCCGACGGTCCATGCCGAATCGATCAGCGCGGGCAGCGCATGGAGCGCCGAGGCGTCACCGAAGAGATCGCGCCGCAATCGATCCCACTGCCCTGCCGCCGACGCGAAGAACGCTTCGGACTGTGTCTGCCGTCGGCCGAGCACGCCTTTCAGCCGCCGCGCATCCTGGTCGGCGCCCGGCGTGCCGGCGATCTGCTCCCGCAGCAGCGACCAGAGACGCCGCGTATGCGCATCGCGTTCATCCAGCGCGAGCGTGTAGTAGCGGCTGGTGCCGTCACGCCTCGAGGCGACCCAGTTCGAGTCGGACAACGTCTTGAGGTGCCGGCTGACGGTCGACTGGGGCAACTGCATGACCGCGCAGAGCTCCGAGACGGTGAGTTCGTGCCGTTCGAGGACCAAAAGCATCCGCCCGCGAGTCGCATCCGCGAGGGTCGTCAGATCGTCGAAAATTGCAGCCTGGGCCATCTATCCGTATATCCGGATTAAGAGCTTAATGCCGTCTCGGCACGATGTCAAGCGTCCGGTGCCGATGGCCGATGGCCGATGACCGATGACCGCTCGCCGATGGCCAATGGCCGATGGCCGATGATCGTCTACCGTCTACCGTCTACCGTCTACCGTCTACCGTCTACCGTCTACCGTCTACCGTTTACCGTCTACCGTCTTACCGTTTACCGTCTTACCGTTTACTGTTTACCGTCTACCTGCTTTCGCAACACCCTGCCAGGCGCTGCCTCGGTGAACTTTCCGTCGAGCCGTACGGGCACGCCGTTGACGAGCACGTCCGACACGCCCTCGGCGAGTTTCTGCGGCTCTACGTAGGTCGCGAGATCGCGGACGGCAGCAGGATCGAAGATTACGACGTCGGCGAATGCGCCCGGACGGATCACGCCGCGATCGGTGATGCCGAAAACGGACGCCGGCAGGCTGGTCATCGACCGGATCGCGAACTCCAGCGGCACGACGTTCCGCTCGCGCACGTACACGCCCAGACGCCGTGCGAATGCCCCGTAATCGCGCGGATGCGGATGCCCGATGCCGATGGGGACGAGGCCGCCATCGCTCGACGCCATCGTGTACGGCGCGCGCATGATCGCCACGATGTCCGCTTCCGACATGTTGAAGGACACGATCGACGCGTTTCCCGCCGTTATCAGGTCGATCGCGACTTTGACAGGACTCACGTTGCGCGCTTCTGCAATCTGCGCCAGCGTCTTTCCCTCGAGTGACCTGTCCGCCTGGTAAAACGCGATCTGGACCGCATTTGGTCCGTTGCGCCGCCGCAGGTTCTCCGCCACGACCGCTTCCGTCGGCTGTACGCCGCCTGGCGCGAGCGCGGCACGCAACGAGGTCGACGAGGCCTCGTACGGGTATTGATCCGCGAATACCTGCACGCCCCGCGCGCGCGCATCTTCGATCGACTTCAGCAGCTCGCCGGACAGGCCCCAGCTGTCCGTCCCGAGCGCCTTCATGTGGCTGACGATTCCAATCGTGTGCGCTTCCTCGGCAATCCTGATGACTTCCCTCACCGACGCGCGGACACCGACGTCATAGTTGCCTTCATCACGAATGTGGCTCGTGTAGAGTCCGCCTGATTCAGCGGCGACCTTCGTCAGCTCGATCACTTCCTCGGTCTTCGCAAACGCGCCGGGCGTATAGAACAGGCCCGACGACAGGCCGAACGCGCCTTCAGCCATGCCGCGGCGCACGAGCTCTTTCATTTTCTGGAGTTCGTCCGGCGTCGGCTCGCGCTGCGCGCTGCCCATCACGGCGCCTCGCACCGATCCGTGGCCGATGAGAAGCGCGACGTTTGGTCCGGGGCGTGCCGCTTCGATCGCGGCGCGCTGCGCCGCCAGGTCCACGGGACCACCGCCATCGGGATTCGCAACGAACGTCGTGATGCCCTGCGCGATGAGCGGCTGCGCCTGGTGCAGCGCCGGATTGCGGATGCCCTCGGCAGCATGCGAGTGCACGTCGATGAAACCGGGCGCGACAACGCGGTCGTGTGCGTCGATCACACTCGACGCCGTGGCGTCGCTCAGACGGCCGACGGCGGCAATGCGATCGCCTGTAATGCCGAGGTCCGCGCGCAGCCATGGATTGCCGGAGCCATCCATGACGCGTCCGTTGCGAATCAGAACATCGAAGTGGAGCGGCTGCGCCGGCTCAGCCGCAAGCGCGGCCGCCGCAATGGCGACAAGTGCGTAAAGGAGTCTCTGCATCGAGGGCCATTGTATGGGCCTGCCCACCGAAGCGCGCAGCGCGAAGGCGGGTACAGCTTGTGCACTAACCCGCCTCACTATGTCTGAAACTTCCCGAAACCTGATGGTCGCGCGGGGCCCCGAGAACGTGTGGGACCGCCAGACCCAATCGTCACCCTACGATCGCGAGCGCTGGATCGCTGCCGCGTGGGGCAGCGCGCTTACAGCGATAGGCGCGCGTCGCGGCGGGTTCAGCGGCGGCCTGCTCGCCACGCTCGGAGCAACGATCGCGGTCCGCGCCGCGATGGGACGGCACGATCTTGCGATGGCGCGCCACTGGACCAGCACCACGCTGCGCCAGCGTGGCTGGCGCGCGAAAGACATCGTCCACGATGCGTCGGATGAATCATTCCCGGCGAGTGACTCGCCGTCATGGACGCCTACGGCGGGAACGGCCCGGCGGTAAGTAACGGTTTGCAGTCTGCAGTTCGCAGTTTGCAGTTCGCAGTTCGCAGTGGCGGTGTGCAGTTTGCGGTTGGAGGAAACGGATGAACATGGAACTGAGTTTTCCCGGTGATCTGCAGGATGAGCGGGCGAGGTCGAGTCGAAACCTGAGCGAAGTGGAACGCTGGGCCTCGATCGCTGCCGGGGCGGGGCTCGCGGTCTACGGACTGTCGCGCATCAAGCGCAGCGGATGGCTCTATGCGGCGATGGGCGGCCTGCTGCTGCGCCGCGGCGTCACCGCGCACTGCGATGTCTACGAGGCGCTCGGCATGAACACGGCGGCCGATCCTGACGATACGCGCGCTGCGTTGGGCGGGCCGCGCGGCGTGAACGTGCTCGAGAGCGTGACGATCAACCGTCCGATCGACGAACTCTATCGCTTCTGGCGCAACCTCGAGAACCTGCCGCAGTTCATGCGTCATCTCGAGTCCGTGGAAAAGATCACGGACACGATCTCGCACTGGCGTGCCAAGGGCCCGGCCGGCAGCGTGGTCGAATGGGACGCGGAGATCAACAACGAAGTGCCGAATCAGGTGATCGGCTGGCGGTCGCTGGAGGGCGCGGACGTCGTCAGCGCCGGATCCGTGAACTTCGACACCGCGGCCGCCGGGCGCGGCACGCGCGTCACGGTACACCTGCAGTACAGCCCGCCGGCGGGAAAAGTCGGCGCCGCCGTCGCGAAGCTGTTCGGGCGCGATGCGGAAACCGAGATTCGCGAAGACCTCCGCCGCTTCAAACAGCTCGTCGAAGCGGGTGAGGTTCCGACAACAGCCGGCCAGCCGCGCGGATGAAAGCCCTCTGCTGGTACGGCACGAACGACGTTCGCATCGCGCGCGTTCCGGATCCGCGGATCCTGAATCCGCGCGACGCGATCGTCAAGGTCACGCTTACCGCGATCTGCGGCTCCGATCTCCACCTGTTCGATGGCTTCATTCCCACGATGAAGCGCGGAGACATCCTCGGCCATGAATTCATGGGCGAGGTCGTCGAGGTCGGACCCGAGAACACCAAACTGAAGAAGGGAGAGCGCGTCGTCGTCCCCTTCACGATTGCGTGCGGCCGGTGCTACTTCTGCGAGCGGCGGCTCTTCGCGGCCTGCGACAATTCCAACCCGAACGCCTGGATGCTCGAAGAGGCGTACGGGTACTCGGGCTCAGGGCTGTTCGGGTACTCGCACATGATGGGGGGGTATGCCGGTGGCCAGGCCGAGTACGTGCGCGTGCCATTCGCCGACGTCGGTCCATATAAGGTTCCTGAAGGGCTGTCGGACGAACAGGTCCTCTTCCTGACCGATATCTTCCCCACCGGCTACATGGCGGCGGAGAACTGCAACATCACGCCAGGAGATACGGTCGCGGTGTGGGGCTGCGGACCTGTCGGCCAGTTCTGTATCGCGTCCGCGTGGCTGCTCGGCGCCGGACGCGTGATCGCGATCGATCGCGAGCCGGAGCGACTGATGATGGCCGCCGATCGCGGAAAGGCGGAGGTCCTCGACCTCACTGCGACGAACGTCTTCGAAGCGCTCAAGGACTTGACGGGCGGCCGCGGTCCCGATGCGTGCATCGATGCAGTCGGCATGGAAGCCCATGGGAACACGATCGATGACTGGTACGACAAGGCGAAGACGACGATGATGATGGCCACGGATCGCTTGTCAGCCCTGCGCCAGGCGATTCACTGCTGCCGCAAGGGGGGAACGCTTTCGATTCCCGGCGTCTACGGCGGCTTTCTCGACAAGGTGCCTTTCGGCGCGGCCTTCGGCAAGGGCCTGACCCTCAAGATGGGCCAGACCCACGTGCACCGCTACCTGCCCGCACTCATGGATCGCATCCAGCGCGGCGAAATCGATCCCTCCTACGTGATCACCCACCGCCTCCGCCTGGACGACGCCCCGAACGCCTACAAGACGTTCAGGGACAAGGAAGATGGCTGCATCAAGGTCGTTCTGAAGCCCTAGACCTCGTTGTTCGCGAGCGCCGCGTTGTCCGAGAGCTTCGTGACGAGCGACGGCGTCCACCTGGACTTCGCCTCGTTCTGCAGGCCGGACTGTGTCGCGTTGCCTGCGGGGCCGTTCTCCTGCGGGAGCGCGCGGGTGATCAGCATCATCACGCGCGCCACCGCGGCAGGAGCGACCGCGTTCGCGGCCGCCGCGAGCTTCGCCTGCGGCGTGATCGTGAGGGACGGATCCCCGTAGCGGCAGGCCTCGAGAATCTTCTCGGCGGCACGTTCCGCCGCGATCGTCAGTCCGGGAATCGAGCTCGCGACTTTGAACCATGCGTATTCCGCGTCGTGCTGCCCCTTGAACTGTGCATTGACGGGCGAACCCGTGCGCATCAGTCCAGGCGCGACGGTGGTGACGCGGATGCCATAGGGATCGAGCTCCGCGCGCACCGCGTCGGACAGACCTGTCAACGCGAACTTGCTGGCCGAATACGGCGCCAGGTGCGGCACCGCGATACGGCCGCCGATCGATGAGATGTTGACGATCCGCCCGAATCGCCGATGACGCATCACCGGCGCGACCTCGAGAATCAGGTGCAGCGGCCCCCAGAAGTGCGTCGCCATCGCGTTCTCGAAGTCCTCATGATCCATGTGCTCCAGCGGTCCGACCTGGATAATGCCGGCGTTGTTGATCAGGACGTCGATCGTCCGCCAGCGATCCAGGACCACGTCCACGGCGGCGCGGACGTCGGCGCGGCGCCGCACGTCGCAGCGGATGGTCATGACGTCGCCCATGCCGTGCGACAGGAGCTCCTCGCGCGCGCGCGCAAGCTCGTCGAGGTCACGCGCCAGCAGGACGACGCGCGCCCCTTCATCGACGAGCTTCCGTGCCATCACCAGGCCGAGCCCGCGCGAGCCGCCGGTGATCACGACCACGCGCCCGTCGAACGATATCGCCAGGCGTGCGCGCGACAGCCGCGTCGCAATCAGCGCGGCGCCGACGCCCGCTGCCATTCCAAGGGTGAATCGTTTCATCGCTGTGCCTCCATCACGCGACGCAGCATAACCGCGTCCCGCGGCGCGTGACCGCCCACGTCATTATTGAAATACGCGTACACATCGCAGCCCTCGGCGCGTTGCGCGTCGAGCCAGTCGGCCCACCCCCTGAGCCGGTCCTCCGGATATCCGCCGCCGTATTTCGACGACGCGCCGTGAAAGCGCACGTAGACGAGCGGGCCGATGCGAGCGCGAAGCGTCGCCGATCCCGGCATGTCGTGCAGGCACAGCGCAATCCCGTGATCTTCCATCACCGCGCGGATCTCCGGCGCGTACCACGAGGGATCCCGGAATTCGACGACATGGTGCGCGTTGCGTGGCAACGCTTCCACGAAATGCCGGAACCGCTCGACGTCTGCTTTCCACCCCGGCGGCAGCTGATACAACACCGGTCCCAGGCGATCGCCGAGCGCGCGCATGCGCGAAAAGAGCCGATCGATCGGCTCTTCGGGATCTTTCAGCTTCTTCATGTGCGTGAGAAACCGGCTCGCCTTGACCGCAAACTCGAAGCCGGGCGGCGCGCGCCGCCGCCACGCCGCGAACGTCGCGCGTTCGGGAAGCCGGTAGAAGCTGTTGTTGATCTCGACGGTGTCGAACGTCTTTGCATAATGCTCGAACCATCGTGCCGGCGGCAGTGCCGACGGGTAGAAGTCCCCTCGCCAGTGCCGGTATTGCCACCCCGAGCACCCGACGCGCGCCCGACCGCGGCCCATCAAGGGAGCCCGACGCAAGCGATGTGCCCGTAGCACGGCCGAGGTTGGAGCTGCTGATATAGTCTGCGCCCCATGATCACGTTCGCAGATTTCGAACGCGTCGACATCCGCGTCGGCCGGGTCATCCGCGCGGAACCGTTTCCCGAGGCGCGGAAACCCACGTACAAGCTGACAATCGATTTCGGAGCGGAGATCGGCGTAAAGCGCTCGTCCGCACAACTGAGGGGACGGTACCAGCGCGCCGAGCTCGAAGGGCGCCTGGTGCTTGGTGTAGTGAACTTCCCGCCGCGGCAGATCGGGCCCTTCATGTCGGAAGTCCTGACACTGGGCGTGCCCGACGGTGCCGGCAACGTGATCCTTGTCGTGGCCGACAAGGATGTTCCTCTCGGCGGACGGCTTTTCTGATTTACGCCTGGAGGCGAGAGGCGGAACGCCCGAGGGTACGCGAGATTTCGCGCATGATCGTCTGCGGCAGACAGGGCTTCGATAAAACGCGGTCGATCCCCGCTCCCGCGGCGCGCCGCTCCAGGTCGGGTGTCGCGTAGGCCGTGACCATCACGCTGCGCGAAGGGATCCGGTAACGAACGGATTCCATACGGGTCGCTACGGACGGGCTACATCGCTTAGGCGGAAACAACGCGCGCGGGTTCGTCGACGGTCCGCAACAGCCATCGCAGAGTTTGGACGTCGCCCTGGACGCGCGCTGAAACGGTCTGAGGCGCACGTTCCCGAGGTCTCAACTTGAAGTCGAACTCGACCGCCGAACCTCCGGCGCTGATATGCCCGAGGCGGGCCAGAAAACCGCCGCGATCCTCGCACACGAAGACGCTCAGCGTCTTGCCGGCGAGAAAGCGCTGGCTGACGTTAAAGAGCTCTGCGGCGGCCTTGTTGACTTCGACGATCGTCGAATCCTCTTTCGTCACGACGTACGGCTGGGGAATCTCGTCGAACAACTGCCAATACCGCTGAGCCTGGCGCCGCAGTTCGTCCTGCAGCTGTTCCATCCTGAGCCGGTTTTCGACGATCTGCTCCTGGGCGACGCGGATTTCTTCGAGGGCGGTGCTCAATTCCGCGAGCGAGCGCGTGAGCAGCGTGCCGGGCTCGCCGGGACTAACCGCCCGCCGCTGGAGGGCGTTGAACCGCTGAACTGCGGACGCGAGCTGTAGTTCCAGAGAATCAAGACTCACGGTTACCCCTAACGCAGCTTGCCATTGTAGCGCCTCGCGCCACCCACAAGAGTAGAATTACGAAATGGCACGTTCCGACCCAGCGGCAGCGGCGCAGGAACTCGTTCCTGTGGAGCGTTCATGACCGACACCCCTGAGCGGTCGGCCGAAATGCTGCTCGCCACGACCCGCCAGGCGCGTGAGACGCTTCACGATTTCGTGGCGGAGCTGGCGGCGCAGCGGGCGCGCTGGCACCGGGATACCGAGCAGTTGATCGCGAAGCCGCGCCTCACGCGTCAGCAGCAGGACGAGCTGCACCGAGTCATGCGCCGCAGCCGGACGCTCGGCTAAACGCGATCGATCGCTGTGGTACAGTTCGTCGAATGCCGGCGGCAGTAGAGCCGAACGCATTCCGTGGAATCCTCGAGCACCTTCGACAGACCCGAGGGTTCGATTTCACCGCGTACAAGCCGACCAGCCTGATGCGCCGCGTCCGCAGGCGGATGCAGGTGGTCGACATTGACGAGTTCGACCAGTACCTCGATTACCTTCAGTCGCATCCCGAGGAATTCGCGGCGCTCTTCAACACGATCCTCATCAATGTCACCGCCTTTTTCCGCGACCCCGACGTCTGGACCGGGTTGCGGGAGAACGTGCTTCCCGAACTCGCCGCAAATCGATCGGAGACCAATCCGATCCGGGTATGGAGCGCAGGGTGCGCGGCGGGCCAGGAAGCCTACACCGTCGCGATGGTGCTCGCGGAACTGATCGGCCTGGACGCATTCAGGGACCGCGTCAAGATCTATGCGACCGACGTGGACGACGAGGCGCTCGCGGAAGGTCGCCGCGCGGTGTATACGGCCAAGCAGGTGGCCGACGTCCCGCCTGAGCTGCTGGAGCGGTATTTCACGCGCAACAGCAGTGGCGAGGTGTATACCGTCGATCGCGATCTGCGCCGTTCCGTAATCTTCGGCCGGCTCGATCTCATCCAGGACGCGCCGATCTCCCGAGTCGATCTGATCCTGTGCCGTAATACGCTCATGTACTTCAATGCGGAAGCGCAGGCCCGGATCATGTCGCGCTTCAGTTTCGCGCTGAAACCGGAGGGGCACCTGGTGCTCGGGCGTGCCGAGATGCTCTTCAGCCACTCCAGCGCGTTCGCGCCGGTCGACCTCAAGCGGCGCGTCTTCAAGACGGCACCCAAAGGAAACCCCCGCGATCGCCTGCATCTGCTCGCGCACGCCGGACGGGAGGACATCGTGGCCAAGTATCCAGACAGCATGCGCCTCCGTGACGCCGCGTTCGAGGTCGGTTCGGACCCGCAGTTCGTGCTCAGTCCCGACGCCGTCGTCGTCTCGCTGAACGCCGCCGCGCGCCGCCAGTTCGGCCTGACGGACGCGGCCGTGGGCGCGTCGCTGCAGGACCTCGAGATCTCGTACCGCCCCGCGGACCTGCGTTCGGCGATCGATCGCGTCCGGCTCGAGCGCCGCGAGATCGTGCTGCGCGGCCAGCCGTGGGACACCGGCGGCGCAATCCGCTTTCTCGACGTCACCGTCGCGCCCCTGCTCACGCCCAACGGCGCGATCATCGGCCTGCGCGTGGATTACCACGACGTGACGCCGATCAGAACGCTTCAGGAGGAGCTGACCCAGTCGAAGCACGAACTGGAAACGGCGTACGAGGAACTCCAGTCCACCAACGAAGAGCTCGAGACGACGAACGAGGAGCTCCAGTCGACGGTCGAAGAACTGGAGACCACGAACGAGGAACTGCAATCGACCAACGAAGAGCTCGAAACGATGAACGAAGAGCTGCAGTCCACCAACGAGGAGCTGCAGACGATGAACGACGAGCTGCGGCACCGGAGTGCCGAGCTCAATGTCAGCAACGCGTTTCTCGAGGCGGTGTTCACCAGCTTGCGCGCAGCCGTGGTGGTCGTCGATCGCGACCTCCGCGTGCAGGTGTGGAACGCAGGGGCGCTGGATCTGTGGGGGGTGCGCGCTGACGAGGCGCAGGGAACGTCGTTCTTCAACCTCGATGTCGGGCTGCCCGTCGGCGAGCTGCACCAGCCGATGCGGGAAATTCTGTCGGGCTCGGCGGCGCATCGCGAAGTCGTCCTGTCGGCGACCAACCGAAAGGGACGCTCGATCCGCTGTCGCGTGTCAATCGCGCCGCTGCGCGCCGTCGATCGCGCGGTGACGGGCGCCATCCTCGTCATGGAGGAAGAACAGACGTCGCCCGAAACGGTTTAGCGCTCGATTTCTGTCCGCTCGCGATCGCCAGGTCCCGGCGCCGTGGAGGCCGCGTCTTCCGGCACGCTATGAATCGTTCCGCCACGCACGCGCAGCAGCGAGCGAATCTGCGCTGCCTCCTTCTCGGCTTCGCGCGCGCGCATCGTGAACGCCTTGTCGACCCAGATGTGCGACCGCTGGCGTCCCCGCTCGGCGAGCTTGTGGGCGAGCGCGGCGCGCTCCTCGAGCGTGCGAAGCGCGGTCCATAGCGCACGATCCACTTCGTCGGTTTGCGCCGCCATCATGCTGTCGGGCGAGTACACGTGACCGACGCGGCAGCGAAACCTGAGCAACCCCCCTTCATCCTGCTCCCACAGAATCCCGTGGCATTCCGGGCAGCTGAACACCGACGGCTGACCAGGGCGGTCGCCCGGATGGACCGCCAGCGGCATTTCGGCGAGGTCCGGTTCGAGCGCGCGCAGATGAGGCGAGTCCGCGCCGCTTTTCATCGGCGGCGCCTCCTCCTCGACGAGCGCCGCGAGCAGCAGCGAAATGTCCCGCAGCGGCAGCACGTGATCGATGCGGCCGGTGTTGATCGCGCTCCGCGGCATGCCTGGCGAGAAGGCTTCATCGGGGTCCTGCGCGATCGTGATGCCTCCCGCGTCCTTGATCGCCATGATCCCCGCAGTGCCATCGTCGAGCGCGCCCGTCAGGATCACTCCGACGACACGCGAGCCGTACTCCCGCGCCGCCGATCGAAACAGCGGATCGACCGCGGGGCGGACACCGTTCTCCGCGGCGCTGTGGACCACCCGCGCGGCGCCCTGCTGGATGATCAGATGATGGTCCGGAGGCGCGACGTACACGCGGCCGTACTGCAGCGGGTCACTATCGGCGGGATGCGCGGCGGGTACCCGGCCCGCACGCGTCAGGATCTCCGGCAACAGGCTCCGGCCGCGCGAGATGTGCAGCTCCACGAGGATCGACGCGCGAATGTCGCGAGGGAAGTCGGACACGATTCGGCTGATGGCTTCGACGCCGCCCGCTGACGCGCCGATGACGATCACATCGTGTCTAGGCATATCGCCGTACCTGCTCTGCGCAAGTACGTTACACCCAACTCGCGCATCCGGCGCACGGCATCGTCGAGCCGGTGGTCCTCGAAATGAAACCACTGGCAGGGTCCCAGCTCGGGTGTGCGCACGCTGCGACGGCTTGAAGAGCCGGTGGTGCTTTTGCATGACTCGCGTGCGATGCGCCTTCGGAGTGCCCCCTCGCGCGCGCTGACGGCGACGATCTTCATCACCCTCGCCGGATCAGCCTGCCAGCACCAAACGCTCGACACGTCCACGCCCGCGTCCGCACGAGGATTGGGGGGATCCCTTTCCACCGCCGACCCTGCCGAGCTTCAGAAAGACGACGGCCAGTGGGTGATGGCGGCGAAGAACTATTCATCCACGCGTTTCAGCGGCCTCGATGAGATCAATACAGGAAATGTCCGCCAGCTCGGCGTGTCGTGGACCTTCTCGACCGGCATGGTCAATGGCCACGAAGCGGCGCCACTCGTCGTCGGCTCGACGATGTATGTCGTTACCCCGTTTCCCAATGTTGTGTACGCGTTCGACCTGACGAAGCCCGGCGCGCCGCTCAGATGGCACTACGACCCGAAGCCGCTTGGCGCGGCAAAAGGCGTCGCCTGCTGCGACCTCGTGAACCGCGGCGCCGCGTACGCGAACCGATCGATCTTCTTCAACACGCTCGACGGCCGCGCGATTGCGCTCGACGCGCAGACCGGCGAGCCGAAATGGATTACGCAGCTCACCGACATCAACAAGGGGGAGACGATCACGATGGCGCCGCTCGTGGTCAAGGGAAAAGTCCTCGTCGGCAACAGTGGCGGCGAGTTCGGCGTGCGCGGATGGCTGACGGCGCTCGATGCCGGCTCGGGCAAGGTCGTGTGGCGTGCCTACAGTACGGGGCCCGACAAGGACGTGCTGATCGGACCGAAGTTCAAGCCGCATTACGACAGCGAGCGCGGGAAGGATCTCGGCATCACGACCTGGCCGGGTGAGAGCTGGCGCACCGGCGGCGGCACTGTGTGGGGCTGGATCTCGTACGACCCGGAACTGGATCTCATTTATCACGGAACTGCGAACCCCGGCCCGTGGAACCCCGACCAGCGGCCGGGTGACAACAAGTGGACGGCCGGCATTTTCGCGCGCTCGCCGGACACGGGTGAAGCGCGCTGGTTCTATCAGACCAGCCCGCACGATCTGTTCGATCACGACGGCGTCAACGAGTTCGTGCTCGCGGACGTCAATATCAACGGACAGGTGCGCAAGATCGGCATGCGCGCGGATCGCAATGGGCTGCTGTATGTCATCGATCGCAGCAGCGGGGAGGTACTGTCGGCCGCGCCCTTCGGGTTCGTCAATTCGAACCGCGGCATCGATCTCAAGACGGGCCGGCTGATTCCGGTGGAAGAAAAGGCGGTGAAACAAGGAGTGGTCGTCCACGACATCTGCCCGGCCGCGCCGGGCATGAAGGACTGGCAGCCCACGTCCTTCTCGCCGCGGACGAATCTTCTCTACATCCCGCATCAGAATCTCTGCATGGACGAAGAAGGCATGGTCGCGAGCTACATCGCGGGCACGCCGTTCATCGGCGCAAGCGTCGTCTACAAGGCGGGCCCCGGCGGCAATCGCGGAGCGCTGACCGCCTGGGATCCGGCGGCCGCCAAGCCGGCGTGGGAGATCAAGGAGAGCTTCCCCGTGTGGAGCGGCACCCTCGTCACGGCAGGGGACGTGCTCTTCTACGGCACGATGGAAGGCTGGTTCAAGGCCGTCAACGCGAAAACCGGAGAGCCGCTCTGGCAGTTCAAATGCGGGTCCGGGATCGTCGGCCAGCCGATCGCGTATCGCGCGCCGGACGGCCATCAATACATCGCCGTCCTGTCGGGCGTGGGCGGATGGGCGGGCAGCATCGTGAGCGGCGATC
>DASPXV010000011.1:0-17118 GCA_035637115.1 Vicinamibacterales bacterium | reverse complement strand
TCACCCTCGCACGTGTTGAAGAGATGCCACGCGAATCAGGCCGACCAACACGCGAGACGATCGCCGCGACCCGGGTCCCCGCTGTTGCATGCCGTGTCGGCGCGGCCACGGTGTTCCAAAGCTTTCTCTCACCCAAGGGATCGAAGTATGTGCCGCTGCTTCACGTGCCTTGCGAGCGCAATCACTAACCACAGCCCAGTGACCGAACGGCGAGCGAGATCACTAACCACAGCCCATTAACCCAACACAGAAGCGAAGCGCCCTAACCCAGCCCAGAACCGCTTACCGTTTACCGTCAACATCCTGCGAACCGCTCGCCGTCAACAACCGCCGCACGCGATCCATGGCCGCCTGTGTGGCCTGGAATTTCACCATCGTGCGGCCGCCGATGAACGAGTACGTCCGGACGTAAACGGGCTGATTCGGCACGATGACGGCGATGACGACGGTGCCGACCGGCTTCGTTTCGGTGCCGCCGCCGGGGCCGGCGATTCCCGTGATGCCCACCGTAACGTCGGCGCCTGTGCGCGCGCGGATCCCTTCGGCCATCGCGACCGCAACCGGCTCGCTGACTGCGCCGTGCGTTTCGATCAGTTCCTTCGGCACGCCGAGCAGCGCCGTCTTGTCTTCGTAGGCGTACGCAATCACGCCAGCTCGCACGTACGACGAACTGCCCGGGACATCGGTGAGGCGCGACATGAGCAATCCACCCGTGCAGGATTCGGCGGATGCGATCGAGTAACCGCGCGCCGCCAGTGCGGCGCCGACGACTTCTTCCATCGTGCGCCCGTCCGTGCTGTACACGTCCTCGCCGATCGCGGCGAGCAGCTCGTCGCGTGCGCGATCGAGTGTCGCTTTCGCGCGCGTCTCGTCTGTGTCGCGGACCGTCAGGTGCAGCTCGATCTGCCCCATCGCCGCGAGGATCGTCGTCGAAATCGGCGGAACGGCGCTGCGCCACCGAGAGTAAATCGGCTGGACCTTCTGCTCGACGTGGGACTCGCCGCGGCCCGTAATGAACAGCGACATCCGATACGTGCGTTCCTCTCCTGCGCGCTCCCGCAGCGGCCCGCTGCAGACCAGGTCGAACATCGGTTGGAGCTCACGCGGCGGTCCGGGAAGCAGGATCACGATCTTGCTTCGGCTATCTCCCGCGTGATCGATGAACAGGCCGGGCGCCGTGCCGTTGGGATTGTCGAGGACGACAGCGCCGCGCGGAACCTGCGCCTGCCGGCGATTCACGTCCGGCATTGACAGGCCGCGCCGCTCGAAGCGCTGCCGAATTTTTGTGACGATGGTCTCGTCGATCGACATCGGCAGGCCGAGCACTTCCGACACGACGTCCCGCGTCAGGTCGTCGTCCGTCGGCCCGAGCCCGCCGGTGAGGATGATTAGATCCGATCGCTCGAGCGACTGCCGGAACACAGTGGCGAGATCGTCGCGCTCGTCTCCGACGACGGTCTTGATGCGTAAATCGATGCCGAGCCTGGACAGACATTCGGAGAGAAAGAGTGAGTTCGTGTCGGTGCGCGTGGATCCGAGAAGCTCGGAGCCCACAGCGATCACTTCCGCCGTGCGCGCCGCCATCAGTGAATCCATGCGGGCAGCAGCCACATGACAAGCCGGAGCGCCAGGTTCGCATACACGCCGGCCATCGCGTCATCCGCCATGATGCCGAAACCGCCGTGGAATTTCTCGAGCCGGTTTGCGGGGAATGGCTTGACGATGTCGAACACCCGGAACAGAAAGAAGCCCACCAGCGCCGCGGACCATCCCACGGGAATGAACGCGAGAGTGACGAGCATTCCGAGCACTTCGTCGATGACCACTGGCCCCGGATCGATCCCGCCGAAAAAACGTTCCGCGTGCGTGGCCGCCCACGTACCGGCCGCGAAGGACGCGGCAATCAGGCCGATCTCGACGATCGGCGAGCGCGTCCACCAGACCAGCAGATAGATCACGAGACCGGCAGCAGATCCGGCGGTGCCTGGTGCGATTGGAAAGTAGCCGCAATAGGCGACGGTCGCGAGGAACACGGCGAGGCGAGTCACGCTTTGACGACGCGTGTGTCGGCGAGGCGATCGTGCAGCGCCCGGCGCTCGCGTCCCGCGAGCGCGGGGAGGAATCCGAGGCCGAGCGGCAGCGCGGACACCAGGTACGACGCGGCGCGGACGACCGATTGCCCGAACGATACGCCTTCGTACAGCGACGCCGCCGGATCGGCGGGGACGACGCGCGTGCCCGCGGCCATTTTGCCGATCGTCTGGCCGCTCGCCGCCACGAACGTGGAGAGATAGCCGCCGTTCAGCAGGACGAGGAACGAGATGAGCGGCGCCATCGGAAGCGCCAGGATGTCCCCGAAGGTCAGGTCGCAGATCCGCAGCGTGAAATAGATGACGGTGACATCGATGGCGCCGACCAGCGCGAGATCGATCAGCCCGCCGGCGAGCCGTGCACCAGCAGAGGCGACGACGCGTGACGGATCGCCGGCCGGTGCGGCGGCGGCTTGCGGCACAGCAAGCTGCGAGACGGCCTCACTGGCGGGCGAGAGGTCCGCCGTGTCGAGCGCGAGCCAAGGTTCCACCGGTGCGAGGTCACGTTTCGCCCGGGCGCGAGGCGCCGCGGTCGGGGCGGTGCGGCGTACCGATAGCGGTGCGCGCGGGCTCGCGCGCGGCGTCACGAGCGGCGCGTCCGGATCCGTCCGCTCGCGCGTGAACAGCGGCAGACTTGGGGTGTCGTTGAGGGAAAAATCTGAGAAGGGGCCGAGCGCCTCACTGCCATCCTTGATCGCGAGATCCGCGGACGCCGCTTCAGGCGCGTCGCCAGGTGCCTCCGCCGAGAGCGAGAAGTCGTAACCGCAGTTACGGCAGCGCTCCCCGCTATCGAAGCTGATGTACTGGCATTTAGGACATTTCATTTCGGCGCCGACGTCGCGCGCGCCGCGTCGAGCAGCTGCTGCTGGAGGCGCGCGCGGAGCTCGTCCGCTTGCGCGCGCAGCGGATCGCCCGGGCGAATGGCCTCGAGGGCAGTCAGCGCGTCGCGAAGACGACCGCTCGCCGACCACGCGCGCGCCCGCGCGAGCGACACCTCTGATGCCGACGGTACCGGGAGCGGATCCTGTCTTTCCACGGCAACGGTCGCTGCCGGCCACGGGCTCCACGGGAACACGCCGGAGCTCCACGCGATCATCGCGCATACGCCGGTGGCGAGGCCGATCGCCAGGACGAGGAGCAAGGTCGCGGGATGCGCACCGCGCCGCGGCCGCGAGGCGTCCGCCTCCCGCATGAGGGAGCGGCGCGGAGACGGCGAGGCGTCCTTGTCGAGCACGGGGGCCGGCGCGAGCCGCTCGAGCCGATCGAGCATCGACAGCGCCTCCTCCGGCTGTGCGCCGCGCTCGATGGCCGATGTCAGGAGCCGCCGCGCGCCGTCCGCGTCGCCGCGGTTGAACGCCGCCGCGCCGGTCTGGAGGAGCTCTTCCCCTTCGCGCTGGCGCTCGGCGATCGCGCCGCGGGCGCGCTCAATGTAGGCGCGGGCACGCGCGTGGCTGCGGTCCAGGAACAGGACACGCGTCCAGACGCTGATTGCCAGCTCGTACTGTCCGTTGAAATAATGGTCGAGTCCGGCGAGGAGGAGCTCCTCGATTCGCGATTCGGAACTTTCTTGGTCGCGAAGCGGATCCGCCATGTCAGGATGTGCGGCGATTATACATGCATCCCATGCCTATCATCGAGTGCATTCCGAACGTCAGTGAGGGGCGCCGTCCCGAGATCATCGAACAGATCGCCGCGGCGATCCGCGCCGTCCCCGGCGTACGGCTGCTCGACTACTCGTCCGACGCGTCGCACAACCGATCGGTGTTCACGCTCGCTGGTGACGCCGCGCCAATCAAGGCGGCCGTGCTTGCCATGTACGAGCGGGCCGTCGCGGCGATCGACCTGCGGCAGCACTCGGGGGAGCATCCACGCCTCGGCGCAGTGGACGTTGTGCCTTTCGTCCCGATCGAAGGGGTGACCATGGACGGGTGCGTCGCGCTCGCGAAGGAGGTCGCCGGCGAAGTGGCGTCGCGTTTCGGCGTGCCGGTTTACCTGTACGAAGAAGCCTCGACCAACCCCGCACGCAAGAACCTCGAAGATATCCGGCGAGGTGAATTCGAAGGGCTTGCGGCGAAGATGAAGACCGAGGGATGGGCGCCCGACTTCGGTCCCGCTTCGCCGCATGCATCGGCGGGCGCCTCCGTGATCGGCGCGCGGATGCCGCTGGTCGCCTACAACATCAACCTGGCGACGGATCGGCTCGACGTGGCGAAGAAGATCGCCGCCGCGATCCGCCAGAGCAGCGGCGGCTTCCGCTTCGTCAAGGCGGCAGGCTTCGAGTTGAAGGACCGCGGCATCGTCCAGGTCTCGATGAACCTGACGAACTACGAGAAGACGCCGATCTTCCGCGTGTTTGAGACGGTGAAGCGCGAAGCGGAACGCTACGGAGTGCAGATCCTGGAGAGCGAGATCGTCGGCCTCGTGCCGGCAGCTGCGCTCAATTCAGCAGCGGAGTATTACCTGCAGATCGCGGGATTCAAGCCGGACCAGATCCTCGAACACAAGCTGCGCACCTCGGAGTGAACTCGAAGGAATCAAAGGTTTCGAAGACTTGCGAAGGAGATCGAACGCCTTCGACCTTCGAAGTCTTCGAAGAGCGAAGGCAATCTCCTTCGACAATCTTCGTCACCTTCGCCATCGTCGAGTAAACGATCATACCGGCTCTTCTTCGCGGCGCGCGGGCGCAATGCCGAACGCCTTCATCTTTCGGTACAAGTTGCTGCGTTCGACGCCCAGCGCGTCGGCGGTGCGTGAGATGTTGCCGTGCTGCGCGGCCAGCGCGCGCAGGATGTAGTCGCGCTCGAAGCGCTCGCGCGCGTCGTGGAGGGTCAGCATCGGCGTGCCGGGCTGTTCGACCGTGGAAATGGCTCCGCCATCCAGGAACGCCAGATCGGAGAGTGCGATCACGTCGCCAGGCACCATGATCATCAGCCGCTCGATCACATTGCGCAGCTCGCGAACGTTTCCCGGCCAGCGATAGCTGCGGAGGCCGGTCGTGGCCCCCGAATCGAGCCGCTTCGGACGCCGGCCGTACTCGCGCGCGAACTCGATCATGAAGTGCTCCGCGAGCAGCGGGATGTCGGCGTCGCGATCGCGCAGCGGCGGAACGAAGATCGGAATCACGTTCAGCCGGAAGTACAGGTCTTCGCGGAACCGGCCGGCGCGGATCTCGACCGGCAGATCTTTATTCGTCGCCGCGATCACGCGCACGTCGACTTTCACGCTCGACGTGCCGCCGACCGGCTCGACGATCTGCTCCTGCAGCGCGCGCAGCACCTTGGCCTGCGTCTTCAGGCTCATGTCGGCGATCTCGTCGAGAAACAGCGTGCCGCCGTCGGCGAGCTCGAACTTGCCGCGGCGATCCGACACGGCGCCGGTGAATGCCCCCTTCATGTGGCCGAACAGCTCGCTCTCGATCAATTCTTCAGGGATCGCCGCGCAGTTCAATTCGATGAACGGCCCTCTCGAGCGGCGGCTGCGCGCGTGGATCGTGCGCGCCACGAGCTCCTTGCCGGTGCCGTTCTCGCCGTAGATCAGCACGCGCCCGTTCGTCGGCGCGGCCATCGCCACCTGCTCGAGGAGCTGGCGGAGCACGTAACTCTCGCCAACGATCGTGTGGCGGCGATCGACGGTCGCGCGCAGCTCTCGGTTTTCGATCTCGAGCCGGCGCTGCCGGACGGCGTTGCCCACGACGAGGACGGTCTTGTCGAGCGACAACGGCTTCTCGACGAAATCGAACGCCCCCATCTTGATCGCGCGAACCGCCGACTCAATGTTGCCGTGACCCGAAATCATGATGACCGGCGCGTCGACGTGGCGTTTCTGCAGCTGCTCGAGCGTGGCGAGGCCGTCCATCCCGGGCAGCCAGATGTCCAGCACGATCGCGTCGTAGTTTGCGCGGAGCACGCGGTCGAGACACGCTTCGCCGGAGTCCACCGCCTCCACGCCATACCCTTCATCGCGCAGCACGCCGCTCAGCGCGCTCCGCACGCCCGCCTCGTCGTCTACGATCAGGATGGAATGTTTCAACACGGCAACTCGACCACGAACCGGGAACCCCTGGGACTATTGTCGCCCAGCTCGATGGAGCCGCCGTGTTCGGCGACGATTCGTCGCACAATGGCCAGGCCGAGGCCGCTGCCCCGCCCCTTGGTCGAGTAATACGGCATGAACAGCTTCTCGCGTTCCGCGGGCGGAACGCCGGGACCATTGTCGGCGATCACGAGACGCGCGACCGCATTCGCCGGATCGTGCTGCGTCTCGATCGTGATCGTGCCGGGCTGATCCCCCATCGCCTCGATCGCGTTATCCACGAGATTGATCACCACGCGGCGGATCTGCTCGACGTCCAGCCGGACGGGCGGCAGCGCCGCCGCGAAGCGGCGTTCGAGGGTAATGTGCCTGGCAATACCCTTGTAGAGGGCCAGTGTTTCATCGAGGACCGCGTTCAGGTTCGAGGGCACCGCCTTTGGCGCGGGCATGCGCGCGAACTGCGCGAACTCGTCCACCAGCGACTTCAGCGACTCCACTTCGCCCACGATCGTCGTCGTGCACTCATCGACGAGTGCGCGTGTCGCCTCGGGCGCACCGCCGAAGTGCCGCCGCATGCGCTCGGCGCTCAACTGGATCGGCGTGAGGGGATTCTTGATCTCGTGCGCGAGGCGCCGCGCCACGTCGCGCCAGGCCGCCACGCGCTGCGTTCGCACGAGCGGCGTCACATCGTCGAACACGAGCACCGTTCCCTCGTGCGCGCCACCCTCCCCCTGCAGCGCAGTCGCGGCCGCGGCGAGATGAATCTCTCGTCCTTCCCGCGCGAGCGCGATTTCCTGTCCAGCAGGCTTGCCGGCTGCAGTACCGACGGACCGTACCAGAGCTGCGAGCGGGAGCAGATCCTCGCGGCCGAACACCAGATCGGCGGGCGCGCCGATGATACCGGCGTCCACGGCGAGGAGCCGCGCCGCGGCGCTGTTCATCGTGCTGATGCGCCCGTCGGGTCCGATCGAGACCACACCGGTCGCGATACGTTCTAGGACGGTCTCGATGTAGCGGCGCCGCTCATCGAGCTCGGAGTTCTTGCGCTCCATCTCGACACGCGTGCGTTCCAGGCGTCGCTGGCTCGTCGCCAGCTCACCCGCCATCGCGTTGAACGCTTCGACGAGCGACCCGAACTCGTCACGCGTCTCCGGCTCGATACGATGATCGAGGTGCCCCGCGCCGATCTCTCGCGCGCCCGCGGCCAGCATGCCGACGGGACGCGTGATCCGTTTTGCGAGATACAGTCCCAGCCACGTCGCGCTGACAAGAATCATCAGCGTCATCATCAGGAAGAGCGACAGGTACACGCCTTCGAGGGGCCGCTTCAATACGCGCAGCTGGCTGTAGTCTTCATACGCCTCGGCGATCCGCCGCGCGTGCTGCGCGAGATCGCCCGACAGATAGTCGCTCGCGATGACGATGCCGACCGGCTTCCCGGACGCTCCGCGGACGACCACGCCCGCTCGAACGAACTCCCCGCCGCCCTCCAGCGGTTCGTGCGCCTGCGTATCGCTGCTGCCAGCCGCGATCTTCGCGGCCAGTCGATCCGATGACGCGCGCAAGTGACCGGGTGGCAGGGACGGCGACTGCAGCGCCACGATCGGAACGGTCTCGACTTTTCCGTCGGCCGTCGTCTGCAGCCGGTAGATCTCGACCATCCCTACGCGGCCGTCGGTCACGGGGCGCGACACCGCGCGATTGAGTGTGTCGAGATTCGACGACAGCAGCGCCTCCGCGGGAACGCTCGACGCCAGCTGCGAAGCCTGCCCCGCCACTGCAGCCTGCCGATCGCGGTAGAACGTCGACGCGATCGCGTTCGCGGACGTCAACACGTCAGATACGGGCTGGCTGAACCACCGCGCTGTCGTCTGTCGAATGAGCTCGCTGCCGGCCAGCAGCACGAGAACAGAGGGCACGATCGTGAGTCCGAGGAGCGCAGCGACAAGCTTCAGCCGGAACCGCGAGAACGGGAGTCCGCGGCGCCGCTCGACTACGAGCTTGATGACGTTCCGGGCAAGCACGAACCCCAGCGCCAGCAGCATCGTGACGTCCGCGATCGACAGCGCGTAGAGCACGACCTCGCTGAGGAAGTCCGGGTTGAGCCGCGTCGTGCGATCGGAAAGGCGAATGATGACCGCGAGGCTGCCCAGCAGCAGGATGATGCCGGCGAGGATCAGGCGCGGATTGTCGCGAAACGGCCGGCGCTCCGCGACAGGCGGCGCCGGCGTGCGCGGCGGCAGCTTCGGACGCGATGTGAATTCCCCGACGGTGTTCATGGACTTCTTCACAGGAGGGCCACTGTTGCCCCTCCTGCTCAGGGTTTGTTTTTCTGCAATTCGTCGATTTCGCGCTTGAATTCGCCGACGTCGCGGAACTGGCGGTAGACCGATGCGAAGCGGACGTACGCGACCTGATCGATCCGGCGCAGTTCCTCCATAATCCGTGCGCCGATCTCGGTCGTGCGGATTTCACGATCGGGACGGTCCTGCAGCTCCGATTCGATCCGGTCCGCGATCCCCTCGAGCTGCTGCACGGTCACCGGACGCTTTTCGCACGCGCGGACGAGGCCGCCGATCAACTTCTCGCGCCGGAACGGCTCGGGGCTGCCATCCTTCTTGATGACGCGATACTCGATCTCCTCGATGTGCTCGCGGCTGGTATAGCGTTTTCCGCACCCGAGGCACTCGCGCCGGCGGCGGATGCTGTTGCCTTCCTTGCTCTCGCGCGAGTCGACGACCTTATCACCCAGGTTGCCGCAGAACGGGCACTTCATGTTTGCGTCTCCGCGGCCATCTGGCGCATGCGCCCGAGGCTCAGTCCCTCGCGCGCCATGAACGCGAGGCCGAGCAGCGTCACCGGCACGAACGACACCGCGTGCAGCACGATCGCGCCGCCGACCGCGGTCGCCTCGGGCACGCCGAAAAACGTCATCACGGCGATCTTGTACATCGCGTGGAATCCACCCACCTGCCCCGGCGTCGGCATCGCCACGCCGACGACGAGCAGGGTCATCACGAGGAACGAACCCAGGTAGTCGAACGTCATATGAAACGCGCGCGACGTCGTCCAGATACCCGCCGCAATCGACATCCAGAGTGGAAACGAGAGCCCGAGCGACACGAGCAGGCGGAGCGGCTGCCGCATGACGGCGAGCCCCTGCGCGAACGACTCGACGAACGACGCGACCGCGCGCGCCAGCTTCGCCGGAAGCACGCGCTCGATTTTCAGCGCCCAGCGGCCCAGGCGATCGGGGTGGCCCGCGAGCGCGAAGAAAATGCCGAGCCCCACGAGTGAGGCGCCGGCCGCGAGAAGGCCGCCAGTCTTGACGCGCGCGTACAACGCCGGATCGCCCGCCAGCGACGCCGGATCGACGCGGAGCACGAAGACCCCGAACAGCAGCAGGACCGTCACCAGGTCCAGCAGCCGCTCGAGGATGATCGTCGCAAACGCAGCCGTCGGCGGCAACTGTTCGCGCCGCGCGAGCAGGTACGGCCGCAGCACTTCGCCGGCTCGGGCGGGCAGCAGAAAGCTCGCCGCGAACCCCATAACGGTCGTCTCGAAAGCTGTCGAAAAATGCGTGGGGCCGATGGGGGCCAGGAGGTACTGCCACCTGAGCGCCCGCAACGTATAGGTCATCAGGACGATCGCCACGCCCAAGAGCAGCAGACCGCCGTCGGCGTGCCGCGTTTCGGCCCAAACGGCGCTGAGATCTACGCCGCGGAGGAAGTAGGCCAACAGCCCAATCGTCAGCAGAAGCACGAGGGCCGCGCGAAGTCGGGACGGCATGAAGGCTATAGTCGGGATTAGAATCCGGGTGGCCGGGCGATGATCCCGTGAAACTCTACTACGGAAACTTCCGCCAAGTCTATGGGTAAACGCGAGTTAGTCCTCGTCGCGCTGTTCGTTGCGGTCGGGGTCGTGGTGTATCAATTCACCGCCCCTCCCCCGCCTCCCGGCAGTGAAGGGGTCAGTGTTGGCGGAATTTTTCAGAAGCTCAAGCGTCAGATGCACGGTGCGCGCGAAGTGGCGTCCGCGGAATCACACCAATCGCTGCCGGTCGATGTTGGCGTTCGCCTCGTTCGCATCAGTTTTCCCCAGCGAAACGACGTGACGATCGTCGGAAGCGACCGTCCCGACATCTCCGTCGAGATGAAAGTGACCGCGCGCGGGTACGACCAGGCAGAAGCGAAGGCCGCGGCGGATTCCGCGCAGGTGAAACTGGAGCGGGCCGGTGATGCCGTCGCCGTCACGACGGCGTGGGCGATGGGCAGCGGTCGCGGCGGACCGCGCTCGGGCTTTGTCAACCAGGGCACGATCACCGTCAACCTGCCCAAGCGTCTCTTCGTACGGGTGGAGCCGCACTTCGGAGAATTGATCGTTCGCGACGTCGCGGGAGTCGAGCTGATGGGATCGCGCGGCGAAACACGGCTGACCGGAATCGCCGGAAATGTCGCGCTGAGTCAAATCGGAAGCAAGCTCGAAATCGATGGCGCCGCGTCGGTGAAGCTCACGGCGCGCAACGTCAACGGCACGATCAAGCACGTCACCGGCACGCTCACGCTCGATGGGACCGGCGCTGAATTGCGCCTCGAAGATGTAGGGGGGCCCGTGGAGGTCGAAGCGCGCAACACCGAGCTGACGCTCGATGCCACAAAGATGCTGAAACCCCCGTTCCGTTTCAACGGCACTGGCGGGCAGCTTCGCGTTCAGAACCTGCGCACCGAATCACGGATCGATGGACGAAACACCGACATCGAAGTCGCGCTCGCGGCCGCCGCGCCCGTCACGATCTACAGCACCGGCGAAGAGATCATCGTCACCGCTCCACCAGTTGGTTATTCGCTCGACGCCGTCGCAACGGATGGACGTCTCGTGCTTGACGACGGCACGCTGAAACCTGCCGACGATGCTGAACAACGAGTGACCGGGGCGGTGCGCGGAGGCGGACCAACGCTCACGCTGCGCTCGACGCGCGCCGATATCCGGCTCCGCAAACCTGAGGGCAAGTAACCTAATGGGTTGTCGGCAGACAGTAGACGGGAGTGGGTAGACAGTAAACGGTAATCGGTAAACGATCGGCGTTACAATTCGCGGCTACCGTCTACCGATTACTGATTACCGTCCACTACTGTGACATCAACCGCACCGCTCCTCGAAACGTCCTTTCCCGATCTCCAACTGCACGGCCGCGGCAAGGTCCGCGACATCTATCGCGTCGGCTCCGAATCGGACAACGTTCTGTTGCTGGTCGCGACGGATCGGATCTCCGCATTCGACTACGTGCTCGGATCGGGCATTCCCGACAAGGGCAAGGTGCTGACGCAGCTGTCCGCATTCTGGTTCGAGCGCATGGGAGACCTGGTGCCGCACCACGTGCTGGAGACGGACGTGGCGAAGTATCCCTCCTCGCTGCAGCGCCATGCCGCGTCGCTGCGCGGCCGCTCGATGCTCTGCCGCCGCACGCGACCGCTGCCGATCGAGTGCGTGGCGCGCGGGTACCTGTCCGGCTCGGGCTGGAAGGAGTATCAGCAGCAAGGCAGCGTCTGCGGGATCAAGTTGCCGTCGGGACTTCGTGAATCAGATCGGCTGCCGGAACCGATCTTCACGCCCGCCACGAAAGCCGACAGCGGCCACGACATTAACATCAGCGACGACGGTGCGGCGAAAATGATCGGCCGGCCACTCGTCGATCGCGTGAAGCAGCTGACGCTCGACATCTTCAAGCGCGGATGCGCGCACGCCGAGTCGAAGGGCATCATCATCGCCGACACGAAGTTCGAGTTCGGCATTGTGGGCGACGGCAATCCGGCGACCGATGTCGTCCTGATCGATGAAGTGCTGACGCCCGACTCGTCGCGCTTCTGGCCCAAGGATCAGTACAAACCGGGGGGCGCGGTCCCGAGCTTCGACAAGCAGTTCGTGCGCGATTACCTGGAAGCGATCAAGTGGAACAAACAACCCCCCGTGCCTTCGCTCCCTGAAGCGGTCGTCGCGCGCACGCGCGAAAAGTACATCGAGGCGTTCAGGCGGCTGTCAGGCCGCGAGCTGGCGTAGGCGCCGTGCGGGAGCAGATGGAACAGCTCGTCTCCGAAATGCTCGACAAGGGTGTGCATTACGATGACGCGCGCCGCGAATTCGAGAAACTGTTCATCGCCCGCGCCCTCCAGCGATCGAAAGGCAGTCTCGGGGACGCGGCGGATATGCTCGGGCTCCACCGGAACACGGTGGCCCGAAAAATCGCCGAATATCGCATCAAACGCGCGGTGTAGTGGCGGCTTGTGAGCCGCCCGCCGGCCCTTAGCAGTCTCAGCCGTAGACTGCTTGACACCCTCCTGTCCCTTCCATAGAATTAGCAGTCGGTCAGGTCGATTGCTAAGGCACTGGGCCGGCTCACGAGCCGCCCCTACGACGGCTGGCCAGCCCTTTTTAACCAAACGGAGAGACGACGAATGGCAACAGCAACAGCGACGAAGGTGAGCATCCGCCCGCTGCACGACCGCGTAATTGTGTCGCGCATCGACGAGGGGGAGCAGAAGGTCGGCGGGATCATCATCCCGGACTCGGCGAAGGAAAAGCCGCAGCAGGGAAAGGTGATCGCAGTCGGCAAAGGGAAGGTCGAAAAGGACGGCAAGGTGACGCCGCTCGACGTGAAGGAAGGCGACACGGTGCTGTTCGGCAAGTACTCCGGGCAGGAAATCAAGATGGACGGTGAGGAGTACCTCATCATGCGCGAGGAAGAGATCCTCGGCGTCATCACCAAGTAATCCGAGGAGATTCAACAAGCCATGGCAAAACAGATTATCTACGGCGAGGAATCGCGTCAGGCCATCCTGCGCGGCGTCAACCAGCTCGCCAACGCGGTGAAGGTCACTCTCGGCCCCAAGGGGCGCAACGTCGTCCTCGACAAGAAGTTCGGCTCCCCCACCATCACCAAGGACGGTGTCACGGTGGCGAAGGAGATCGAGCTGAAGGACGCGCTCGAGAACATGGGCGCCCAGATGGTGCGCGAGGTCGCGAGCAAGACCTCGGACATCGCGGGTGACGGCACCACCACGGCGACCGTCCTCGCGCAGGCGATCTTCCGCGAAGGCGCGAAGAACGTCGTCGCCGGCGCGAACCCGATGGAGCTGAAGCGCGGCATCGAGCGGGCGGTGGACGCCGTCGTCGCCGAGCTGAAGAAAGCGGCCAAGCCGGTGAGCGGCGCCGCGATCGCCCAGGTCGGCACGATCTCGGCGAACAGCGACGACACGATCGGCAAGATCATCGCGGAAGCGATGGAGAAGGTCGGCAAGGACGGCGTCATCACCGTCGAAGAGGCGAAGTCGATGGAGACGTCGCTCGAAGTCGTCGAGGGCATGCAGTTCGATCGCGGCTATCTCTCGCCGTACTTCGTGACCGACCCCGAGCGCATGGAAGTGGTGCTCGAGAATCCGGTCATTCTGATCCACGAGAAGAAGATCAGCTCGATGAAGGACCTGCTGCCGCTCCTCGAACAGGTTGCGCGCGCGAGCCGTCCGCTGGTCATCGTCGCGGAGGACGTGGACGGCGAAGCGCTCGCCACCCTCGTCGTGAACAAGCTGCGCGGCACGCTGCAGGCGGCGGCCGTGAAGGCGCCGGGCTTCGGCGATCGCCGCAAGGCCATGCTCGAGGATATCGCGACCCTCACGGGCGGCAAAGCGATCACGGAAGACCTCGGGATCAAGCTCGAGAACATCAAGCTCGACGATCTCGGCAAGGCGAAGAAGGTCACGATCGACAAGGACAACACGACGATCGTCGAGGGCTCGGGCACGCAGCACGCCATCGAAGGGCGCGTAAAGCAGATCCGGACGCAGGTCGAAGAGACCACCTCCGACTACGATCGCGAGAAACTGCAGGAGCGCCTCGCGAAGCTCGTGGGCGGCGTCGCCGTCATCAAGGTCGGTGCGGCTACCGAGACCGAGATGAAGGAGAAGAAGGCGCGCGTCGAAGACGCGATGCACGCGACGAAAGCGGCGGTCGAAGAGGGGATCGTCCCCGGCGGTGGCGTGGCGCTGATCCGCGCCGGCACGGCGCTCGACGCGCTGAAGCTCGAAGGCGATCAGCGAGTCGGCGTCGAATTGATTCGCAAGGCGATCGAAGAGCCCTGCCGCTGGATCGCGACCAACGCGGGCCAGGAAGGCTCCATCGTCGTCTCGAAGGTCAAGGACGCGAAGGGTGATGAGGGCTACAACGCGGGCACCGACAAGTACGAGGACCTGGTGGCCGCGGGGGTCATCGACCCGGTGAAGGTCGTGCGCACGGCGCTTCAGAACGCGTCATCGATCGCTTCCCTCCTGCTCACGACGGAAGCTCTGGTTTCAGAGATTCCGGAAGAGAAGAAGGAAGGGGCCGGTGCGGGCCACGGCGGCCCGGGCGGCATGGGCGGCATGTACTAAATTGCCGATTGCTGATTGGCGACTGCCGATTAGCGATTGACGATTGCGGATTGCCGATTAACGGATTGTCGATTGGCGATCGGGCCGGCTGGAGAAGTCCAGCCGGCCTTTTTTGCGCTTACCTGGTGCCGACCGGGTGCTTTCCGGTCACTCGGTCCCAGCTATAACGGAAACTTGACGATATTCCGGTAGCGCCGCGGCGACACGCGTTCATCCAGACTGCGATTGCCGGAACGCGCAGCCGTGCAGGTGATCGTTCACGAGGCCCATCGCCTGCATGAATGCGTACATCGTCGTCGGTCCGACGAACGTCCACCCGCGGCGGCGCAGGTCCTTCGAGAGCCCCACTGACTCCGGCGTTGTCGCCATGGTCTTGAGCGTGTCCCAAGTCAGTTTTTTTGGACGTGACTTCGCATCCGGCTGGAAGCGCCAGACATAGCTCGCGAGCGATCCGAACTCCTCGACCAGGTCCGCGCAGCGGCGCGCGTTATTGATCGTGCTCTCGATCTTGCCGCGGTGGCGGACGATGCCTGCATCCGTGAGCAGGCGATTGACGTCGCGGCCCGTGAACTTGGCAATCTGCTCGACGTCGAAGCCGGCGAATGCGCGCCGGAAGTTCTCACGCTTCCGCAGGATCGTGAGCCAGCTCAGGCCGCTTTGGAAGCCTTCGAGACAGATCTTCTCGAACAACGTCCGGTCGTCGCGAACAGGCACACCCCACTCGGTATCGTGATACTCGATGTACATTGCGTCGCTGCGGCACCAGCCGCACCGAGCGCGCGCGTCCGGACCCAGCCACAGCCCATTCGCAATTCTCTGTGCAGTCATTTCATCAGAAGCGTAAGCTCTCAGATTATGCGCTTTCTCTTACGCCTGCTCTTGAACGGCGTGGCGGTGTTCCTCGCCGCGACGTTCATTCCCGGCATCCGCGTGTCGGGTCCCGGCGCGGCGCTTGTCGCGGGCGTCATTCTCGGACTGGTGAACGCGATCATTCGGCCCGTGCTGCTCCTGCTCACGCTGCCGTTCACAATTCTGACGCTCGGCTTGTTCATCTTCGTGGTGAACGCGATCTGCCTCGCTCTCGTAGCGTGGTTCGTGCCGGGGTTCACACTGAGCGGCTTCGGCGCGGCGTTCATCGGCGCGATCGTGATCAGCCTCGTGAGCTGGCTGCTCAACGCGATGCTGGTCGATAAGAAATGAGCGTCAGCCCGCGAAGACGCAGCAGCTCTGCCCCCGCGATTGTCGTGGCGGTCACTGTGATGTCGAAAGCGCCAGGCGCGAGCGTCACCCTGCCCAGACGGACCCGCTGCCCTGTGCCGCTCGATACCGTGCCGGACAGCTTCTGTGCGCCGAAGGCAACCGTATATGAGCCTCCGGCGGATGCGGCCGGCGCGTCGTAATTCGCGTCGACCTCGTAGGTGGTGATCGCCGGCAGGCGGACGCGCCATGTGACGTTGTCAGACATCGAAGACCACCCGAGCACGTAATCATCGGTGCGCTTGCCCGGGCCGAACCGGAGACCGCCATGCAGCTGCGCGTCGAACGCGCGCAAGGTCTCGTTCGTGAAGGAAGGCTGCAGCAGCCGGACGACGTCAGCGTCGACGGCGCCGCCGAGTTCGAGCACGACAACCGCATCGCTCCGATCCGGCGCCTCTGAGGGCAGCGCCACCGACACATCGAGAGGATTTAGCCGCGTCACGGCGCGCCGCTTCGACGCACCTTTCGCGAGGAGCCATGCGGACGTCACCGGCGTCTTCAGTCCGCCCACGACAAGACGGCCGTCCGCGGGCCAGTCGAACACGTGCAGGTACAGCCGGCTCCCCTTCAGTGTCGACTCCCCCCACGTCTGCACGGCGAGCGGCGAGCGACCCGCGCCGCGAATCGATTCGCCGTTCACCTTCCACCAGGCGCCGATGCCGTCGAGAATCGCGACATCGGCAGGATCGAACGTGCCGTCCCCCATCGGGCCGATGTTCATGAGGATGTTTCCGCCTCGCGCGACGGCCTTCGCGAGAATCCGGATGAAGTGGGAAACGGGTTTGTGCGAGCGGTCGAACTTGTTCCAGCCGTAGGATTCATTGGTCGTGGGAATGCCTTCCCAGTCCCCATCGTGCGGCGAGAACTCCGCCGGGCGATCGGCCGTCGACTCGTAGTCTCCAGCGCCGCGCATGAGACGGCCGTTCACGACGACGCCCGGTGCCATGGCGCGGACGGCGTCGAGGATGCGCTGGTTCTCCGCCGGTGGCAGCTTGTGCGGCGTGTCGAACCAGAGGATGTCGGGCTGATATTCGGCGACAAGCTCGCGCAACTGAGGGATCGCCTTACGGTCCACATACCCGCGCGCTTTGGGCAGGAACTCCGGGCGCGTCTCCCACCAGTTCGCGCCGCCCAGGAGCTTGTCGCCACCGGGATTGTTGTAGTCCCAGTCATTGCCCGGCGCATCCGCTTCTCCCCAGTCGAACGCATGGGAGTAATAGAACCCGAACTTCACGCCGTATTTCCGGCATGCGTCGCGAAGCTCGCGCATCGGATCGCGTCTGAACGGCGTCGCCTGCACGATGTTGTACGTATTCACC
>DASPXV010000010.1:0-11450 GCA_035637115.1 Vicinamibacterales bacterium | reverse complement strand
CGTGCGCGCGGGAGACCTTAAGGTGGGGCAGGAGTTCTACAAGATCAAGTTCGAGGACGTGCTGATCTCGAGCGTGTCGTCGGCCGGTGCGGCGGGCGGATCGCTCCCTATGGAACAGGTCAGCTTCAGCTTTGGATCGTCGCTGATCACCGCGACTGACGATCGGGGCAATGTCAAGAGCGTGGCGAGCTGCGGCGCGGCGTCGTTCGACGGGCCGGTGCTCGAGAAGCGCTGACGCGTCAGCTGTCCCTGAGCGCCTCTGTCGGCTGCACGCGCAGCGCGCGGCGAGTGGGTGGACCGCAGGCCAGCATGCAGACGCCCATCATCGCCGCAACGTAAACGAGGATGGTGCCGGCTTCCCTTCCAGAGAAGCCGGCACTCAGCTTCGTCAGCAGGACGACAAGAAATCCCCACCGCGAGTTCAGTGAAATCGACAGCGGATCTCGCGTAGGCCGCCCACCAGCGTTCAACCCCCGGATACTTGATCAGCATCCGAAGGCCAAGCCTGAAGTCGAGCGACGCGCCGTCGAGCCAGCGGAAGGATCGCGCGTCGCGCTGCCTCGACGTTCTTTGCTTCACTTGACATGCAAGTGAAGATGCTACGACTTCACTTGGGTGTCGAGTGATCGCCGCTGGTACGCGACCGAATCAGTGCGATGGACGCGATGGCCGGCTGCGCGCGCTGCGCGCTGGTGCTGATAGCCAGATGCGTGCCGCCTCGCGGCGCGAACGCGCGTCACGCGCCCATCCCCTGTGTCACGATGGTGGCATGCGTCAGTTCCTCCTCGCAGCCGTGCTTCTCCTTACGGCAGCAGCGCAGCCGCAAACGGAGCCGACCGTTCGGATCGGCCTCAATCAGAACGCGGCCACTGTGACGATCCGGTCGGCGAGCGGCTTCAGCGTCGAACAGCACACCACGCGATCTGCGACGTTCGCGTCTGTGCTCGCACTCGATCCCGGCGCCAGTGGCCCCGTCAACAAGTCCGGCCTCCAGTACCGGCTGACCGTGGAGCTCGATAACGACGTGATGCTCGTCCTGCCGGCGGGCACGCGCGCGCGTATCGAGCCGCCCGGCGCGCCGCTCGAGATCGAGAACCGCGCTTATCGCGGCGCGCTCGAAGTGTTCAGCAACGCCAGGCATACCTTGACGATCGTGAACGAGCTCCCGCTCGAGGACTACCTGCGCGGCGTCGTACCGAACGAACTCAACCCGACGGCGTTTGGACAGATCGAGGCGCTCAAAGCACAGGCGGTGGCCGCCCGCACCTATATCGAGCGAAACCTGGGCCAGTACAAGAACGAGGGGTACGACGTCTGCGCCACCGACGCGTGCCAGGTGTACCTCGGCGTGCAGACGGAAGATCCGTTGGCGACGCAGGCGATCGTCGACACGCGAGGCATCGTCGCTACGTATGATGGCAAGCCGATCAATGCGCTTTACAGTTCCACGTGTGGAGGCCGCACGGAAGACGCGGAGAACATCTTCAACGAGAAGGTGCCGTATCTGGTGTCGACGAGTTGTGAATACAAACATCCGAGGCCGCTGGCATTCGCCTCGTCACGATCCCTGGCGAACTGGAAAGATGCGGTACTCGCTGTGGCGCGCGTGTCGAACTTCACCGATGCCGAACGCTTCATGGGGCTGCGGGAGGCCGGCGAGCCACCCTCGAGAGATCCTGCCACTCTCGCGGCGTTCGTCCGGCAGACGTTCTACCCCGCCGTTCTCACGGCGTCAGATGTGTCGTTCGTCAACGAGCAGGGACTTCTGCCTGCGGCGGGCTCGGTGCCGATCGAGGAGCTGCTCTTCCGTGTGATCGACAAGAAGGGCGCGTTCGAATGGCAGCAAGGCGTCCTGGTCTCATGGGACGGTCAGAAGATGCGGCTGCTGGTGAACGGCCAGCCGAAAGAGTTCTCATTGAATCCGGACGTCTTCATCTATCAGCGCATCGGCGACGAGCGTCTCGCGATGCGGCAGGGCGCGTGGATCGGCGGCGAGCTCGTCGACTTCCGCGCCGAGGGCAACACGATCCCGATGCTGGTGTACCGGATCAACTTCGCGAATCCCGCAGCCGATCGCTATTCGCGACTCGCCCTCTGGCAGGTGCACAAGACGCGGCCGGAGCTGGATGCCGCGTTCAGAACGCTCGCTATCGGGGACTTCACGGACATGCGCGTCCTCGAGCGCGGACCATCGGAGCGTCCCGTCAGCACTGAAATCATCGGATCGGCCGGCCGCCGAACCGTGCCCGCGCTGCGGCTTCGCACGCTGCTCGGTCTCCGTGACAGCCTGTTCTCATTCGACATCGAACGCAATGCGGGCGGCACCCTCCTCGGCATGACGTTCTTTGGTCGCGGCTGGGGCCACGGCGTCGGCATGTGCCAGGTCGGCGCGTTCGGGATGGCGCTCGACGGGGCGACGTACGAAGAGATTCTGAAGAAGTACTACAAGGGGATTGAGCTGAGGAAGTTGTACTGAACTACCGGCGATGCGGCGAACGGCAAACGCATCATCGTCGGCCCGATTCACATTTTCAGAGTGGGAAGGGAACGGATCTGGAGGGTCGGCAGCGCCTCCGAGGAGTACGGTATGGTGAAGATCGCCATGCTCCCTCCCGATCGGCGCATATGCAATCGACAGGCAGCCTGACTGCGCGGCACTGGTACAAGCACGCCGTCATCTATGAGCTTCCGGTCAAATCGTTCTTTGACGCCAATAACGACGGCGTAGGCGATTTCGCCGGTCTCCTCCAGAAGCTCGACTACCTGCAGGAGCTGGGTGTGACCTGCCTGTGGCTCCTGCCGTTCTTCCCGTCGCCGCTGCGTGACGACGGCTACGACATCTCGGATTATCGCAACGTCCATCCGAGCTACGGGACGCTGGACGACTTCAAGCGCTTTCTGGACGCCGCTCACGAGCGGCGGCTGCGGGTGGTCATCGAGCTCGTGCTCAACCATACGTCCGACCAGCACGCGTGGTTTCAACGCGCGCGCACCGCTCCGCCCGGATCGCCCGAACGTGACTATTACGTGTGGAGCGACACCGATCAGAAATATCCCGGCGTTCGGATCATCTTCACTGACAGCGAGCGGTCGAACTGGACGTGGGATCCGGTGGCGAACGCCTATTACTGGCACCGGTTCTTTCACCATCAGCCGGATCTCAATTTCGACAATCCTGCCGTTCTCAGTGACGTGCTCGAGACGGTGGACTTCTGGCTCGCGATGGGCGTTGACGGATTCCGGCTCGATGCCGTGCCGTATCTCGTCGAACGCGAGGCCACGCGGTGCGAGAATCTTCCAGAGACTCATAACGTGATCCGGGCAATCCGGCGCCACATCGACGGACGCTGGCCGAATCGGATGCTCCTCGCCGAGGCCAATCTGCTGCCGGCGGACGTCTGCGCCTATTTCGGCAACGGCGACGAGTGCCACATGGCGTACCATTTTCCGCTCATGCCGCGAATCTTCATGGGCCTGCACCTGGAGGATCGCCAGCCTATCGTCGACATCATGCGGGCGACGCCGCCCATTCCCGATACGTGCCAATGGGCGTTGTTCCTGCGCAACCACGACGAGCTGACGCTCGAGATGGTCACCGACGAGGAGCGCGACTACATGCAGCTCGCGTACAGCGCCGACGCGCAGGGGCGCCGCAATCTCGGCATCCGCCGGCGGCTCGCACCGCTCGTGGGCAACAACCGGCGCCGTATCGAGCTGCTGAACAGCCTGGTCTTCTCATTTCCAGGGACGCCGATCATTTATTACGGCGACGAGATCGGCATGGGTGACAACACGTATCTGGGTGACCGTGACGGCGTACGCACGCCGATGCAGTGGACTAACGACAGGAACGCCGGATTCTCCCGCGCGGATCCGGCGCGGCTCTACAGTCCGGTCATCATGGATCCGGTCTATCACTATCAGGCGACGAATGTGGAAGCACAGGAGCGTGATGGATCGTCGCTGCTGCAGTGGATGAAGAACCTGATCGGGCTGCGGAAGCTGTTCGCAGCGTTCGGCCTCGGCACCCTGGAGTTTCTCGAGCCCGCGAACCGGAAGATCCTCGCCTACGTCCGGCGGCACGGCACCGATGTCATTCTGTGTGTCGCGAACCTGTCGCGCTCGATCCAGCCGGCGATGCTGGATCTGGAAGCATTCGTCGGTATGACGCCGGTCGAGATGCTCGGGTACACGGATTTTCCGGAAATCGGCAAGGAGCCGTATTTCATCACGCTTGCCCCTTATGGATTCTACTGGTTCGAGCTCCAGCGTCGCGACGTCTGAGGCAGCTCTCCCGGCGGCGGATGTCGTCATCGGCCTCATCAGCTACAACGACGCTGAAACGATCGCCACCGTGGCAGGCGCGCTTTGCGCCGAGATCCGCGAGTGTTTCGCCGGCAGCGCGAGCCGGATCGTCCTCGCCGACGCCGGATCGAAAGACGATTCGCTGGCGCGGGCGCGCGCCGCCGCCGGCGCCTGCGTGCTGCTCGAAGTACCGGGCGCGCAGGGGCCCGGCGACGGGCTCGAGGTGCCGTATCACGGCATCCCCGGCCGGGCGCGCCTGCTTCGCGGGATCCTGACCACCGCACGGGACGTGCGCGCTGGGGTGTGTGTGGCAGTTAATGCACGAGCGACGGCGATCGAACGGTCCTGGCTCCAGGCGCTCGTCGCGCCGGTTGTGCAGGACGCCTGCGATTTCGTGTCGCCGTACTACCTGCGGCACCCACACGACGGCACCCTGACGAAGGGAATCGTGTATCCGCTGTGCCGCGCCCTCTAT
Organism: Vicinamibacterales bacterium; assembly: GCA_035637115.1. Taxonomy (GTDB): domain Bacteria; phylum Acidobacteriota; class Vicinamibacteria; order Vicinamibacterales; family 2-12-FULL-66-21; genus JAICSD01. Next base: position 6,670 of record DASPXV010000010.1, on the reverse strand, counting down.
GGCGTCCGCCTGCGCCAGCCCGCAGCGAGCGACTTTGCCTGCTCTCCCGCCGCCATCGACCGGCTGCTGGAGGAGGATATCTGGGTGAGTGAAGGCGCGCGGGTTGGCATCGATCTCTGGTTGACGACGGCCGCCATCTCGGCCGGCTTCACCGTCGGTGAGGCGATGCTCGGCGTCCATCCGCAGCGCACGCGGGACGAGGGGGCGCTCGACCTCGCGACCACATTGACGCAGGTGGTCGGCTCGCTGTTTGCCGATATCGAAAATCGCGTCGATGTGTGGCAGCGCGTACGCGGCTCGAAACCTGTCAGACAGGTCGGGGCGCCGACCATGACCGCTGTGGCCGACGCACCGGGGGTCGATCCCGAGCGGCTCATCGAGTCGTATCGCCTTGGATACCGGGAGCTCCGTGACATCTGGACCTGGGTCCTGCCACCGAAGACACTCGTCGAGCTGGGGCGGCTCATCGCCGTGGCGCCGGCGCAGTTCGTACTCGACGACGAGCTGTGGGCCAGGACAATCTACGACTTCGCGCTCGCCTATCGGCTGCGGGTGCTCGCCCGGGACCACCTGCTGCGCTCGCTCGTGCCGTTGTATCTGGGATGGCTCGCGTCGTTCGTGCAGCAGACCCGCGATCAGGCGCCGGATGCCGTGGAGCAGCGGGTCGAGCGGCTCTGTCTCGCGTTCGAGGCTCAGAAGCCGTATCTGATCGCGCGATGGCGATGGCCGGAACGCCTTCGCACGTGACCGGCGCGGGGATGGAGGTGAGGAATGTTGCACCAAATTGATCAGGCGATGAGACAGGCGGGAACGCGCACGCTCGAGAGCATCGCGAACTTTCTTCCGGGGCTGGCGGTGCTCCTCGCGGTGCTCATCGTGTCGGGCTTGCTCGCAGTATTCGTGCGCAAAGCGCTCCGCCGAGTGCTGCGCGGCATCGATGTCGACCGGCGCGCCGAGCAACTCGGCATCTCGATGCTGACCGCGTGGTCACCGTCGCGAAGCGCTGCAGACGTGATTGCCGGTGCGGCCTATTGGACGATACTCACGCTCGGGACGCTCATCGGCCTGATGGCGCTGGACGCCGTCGCGCTGACGCGCTTCGCGATCAGGATTTTCGAGTACCTGCCGCATTTGCTGGCGGCGCTCCTCATCCTGCTGGTCGGGGGGGTGCTGGCGCGCTTCCTCGCGCGATCGATCCTGATCGGCGCGGTCAACATGCAGATCCAGTCCGCGCGGCTCCTGAGCCTCACGGTCAAGTGGCTCGTGCTGATCACCGCGGCCGCCATGGCGCTCGATCACGTGGGAATCGGGGGCAGGATTCTCCAGCTGGCGTTCGGCATCATCTTCGGCGGGATCGTGCTGGCCATCGCACTCGCCGTCGGTCTCGGCGCGCGAGATGTCGTGAGCCGGGCGCTCGAGCGACAGCTGCGCGAGCCGGACCCCGAGGAGGACAAACTGCATCACGTCTGATGGCGTGTTCTTGGCCATCGGAGCCGATGTGCGGTGCGGGCACGTTCGCGCGACTGCCGTGCACATTCGGCACTGCGCGATGACTCGGCGGAAACCACCTCGATGGCCCGTAATTATTCTGAAGGTGCGCATCGCCTTACGGCGTGCGATCAGGTCCGAGCTCAGCAGGGGGCGCCGAACAGCCGGCAAACAAAATAGACTGTTCAGACATCACGAGATCGAATCGTGTTCCGCGCGCGTCCGCCTGACGCGCAGATTCAGGGGTGCCCGATGGCCGATGTGCAGGAATTGGAACTGCGGAAGACATCAGACGAGCCGTCGATCGAGGCACGGGTGGAGCGTCCTTTCTGGTTATGGCTGGTGGTCGCCGCCCTGGTCGTCGCCACCACCGCCGCTGCCTACATCGTCGTGGCCCGTATGCACCGCCCGGCGCCGGCGACGGCTGATCAGCGCCCCGAGCATCAGGCGCCGGTGCGGCCGCTCGGAGGAAACGCCGCACCCATCAACCTCCCGCCGCTCGATCAAAGCGATCCGATCGTGCGCGAACTGGTGAAGCAGATCTCGTCGCATCCGCGCATCGCGGCGTGGCTTGCGACCGACGGGCTGATCCGCACCCTCACCGTGGCGGTTGAGAACGTCGCCGACGGATCGACGCCCGCCCGCCGGTTTCACGTGTTGCGTCCTGCGTCGGCCTTCGAGACCGTCGCCCGCGGCGGGGACCTGCACATCGCTCCCCGCAGCTACGAGCGGTACGACGATCTGGCGGACGCGGCCGCCTCAATCGACGCGGCGGGTGCCGCGCGCCTTTACGCGACGCTCAAGCCGCGCATCGAAGAGGCGTACCGTGATCTCGGGTTCCCCGACACGCCGTTCGATCGCACCTTGGAACGGGCGATCGTATTGCTGCTCCGGACGCCTGCGTCCGATGGTGCCGCGCGACTGGAACCCAGGGGGATCGGGTACGGCTTCGTCGATCCCGGACTGGAAAGGCTGACCGCCGCTCAGAAGCAGCTGCTGCGAACGGGTCCTCGGAACGTCCGCATCATCCAGTCGTCCCTGCGCCAGTTTGCGCTCGCACTCGGGATCCCCGCCGAGCGGCTGCCGGTGCCGCCGTCGTAAACACAACATTCGGCGTCCATACCGACTCGTGGTCGGCATTCCATCGTTCGCGACTGCGGTCCTGTGGCCACGACATAAGCGGGACCGCAGTCGAAGGTGTGGAAGGAGGCTGGTGCAGAGCGGCGCCAACGCCAACCAGGACACTCAGCAGCACGGCGGAGCAGGCGATGCGAGCTATGACGTGCAACATGTGGCTTCTTCTGCGATTCAACGATACGGCTCGCGCGGGGGTCGTTCAAGACGGAACCCAACTATGGTTTCACTGGCCATCGGAAGGAGAAGGCGCCGGGTGGTCTCGATCTTGAATGGGCGCTCCTCTTCCCCATGGCCTCCGACGTTCCCCGCTCCTCAATCGCCGGCTCAGGGGCACCTGAAAGACCCGCTCGCCGCAGCGTTCTGAACTGGCTTCTTGCCACGTGGGGCGGCGGCATACTCGCCTCAGTTCTCTACCCGGTCGCGCGCTATCTGGCGCCCCCCGACATTCCGGAGGCGGCGACGCTTTCAGTCAGTGCCGGAAGTGCCAGAACCCTGCTGGCGAACTCGGGTCGCGTGGTGCCATTCGGATCCCAGCCGGCGATCGTCATCCGCACGCCGGAGGGCGAGCTCCGCGCGTTTGCGGCGACGTGTACGCATCTTGCCTGCACCGTGCAATACCGGCCCGACTTTCAGCGCATCTGGTGCGCCTGCCACAATGGGCAGTACGACTTGAACGGCCGCAATGTCGCGGGTCCGCCACCGCGGCCTCTCGAGGCGTACGACGTGAACGTGAAAGACGACGAGATCGTGATCGCACGGAGGTCATGATGCGTGGGCGTCTTCGCCCGTGGCTCGAGGAGCGATTACCGCTCGCCGATGTGATCGAAACGCTCCGCCACAAGACGGTACCGCACCACCGTTACTCGGTCTGGTACTACTTCGGCGGCATGACGCTCTTCCTGTTCGGGATTCAGGTCGGTACTGGCGCGCTCCTGCTTCTGTACTATCGGCCGAGCGCGGCCGAGGCCTACGAGAGCGTCCAGTTCATCATGACCCGCGTGCCGTTCGGCTGGCTGATTCGATCGATTCATGCCTGGTCGGCCAACCTGATGGTCGCCTGCGCCTTCGCGCATCTCTTCAGCGTGTTGTTCCTGCACGCCTATCGGCGGCCGCGCGAGCTCACATGGGTGAGCGGCATGATCCTGCTTCTGCTCACGCTCGCTTTCGGGTTTACGGGTTATCTGCTCCCTTGGAACGAGGTGTCCTTCTTCGCGACCCGAGTCGGGACGGATATCGCCGCCACCGTGCCCGCGGCCGGCGATTTCATCGTCCGGTTCATGCGCGGCGGGAAGGACGTGACGGGCGCGACATTGACGCGCTTGTTCGGGTTTCACGTCGCGATCCTCCCGGCCGTTGCCACGATCCTGATCGGCCTTCATCTGCTCCTCATCCAACGGCACGGTATGAGCCTGCCGCCCTCGGTAGAACAACGGGCCGCGAAGGACCCAGGCGCGATCCGCACGATGCCGTTCCTGCCGCACTTCCTCCTGCGGGATCTCTTTGCGTGGACGGCCGTGCTCGCTCTGCTCGCTGCTTTGTCGACCTTTTATCCCTGGGAGCTGGGGACGAAAGCGAACCTCTTCGCGCCCGCACCGGCCGGGATTCGTCCGGAGTGGTATTTCCTCTGGGGCTTCCAGACGCTGAAGTATCTGCCGCCAACTGTTGCCGGCATCAATGGAGAATTCCTGGCAGTCGCCGCGATGGGTGTCGGCGCAGCTGCTGCGCTCGTGCTGCCCTTTGTCGCTGGTCACACCCCTCGTTCACGTCGGATCATCGTGTGGCTGGGACTGTTCGCCCTGAGTTTCATGGCGGCGATGACGTGGCTGGCGCTGACTGGTTCCGCGCCATGAAGCCCTTCCTGACTGCCACCGGCATCGTCATCACATTCCTGTTCGGGTCGCGGCATGTGAAGGCGCAAGGCGGGATCGAGGCCGCGACGGGTGCGTTCAAGGACGACGTGCACGCGGCCGCGGGATTGACGTGCAACTCGTGCCATTCGAGGAGCGCCCAAGGGGGTGAACGCTACGCGGCAATACCGCGCACCGCCATCGCGCCCTTATGTGCGCGGTGCCACAGCGATGCAGCCTACATGAGGGGATTCGACCCGCGGGTACGGGTCGACCAGTTTGCTCAGTACGTGACGAGCACCCACGGCAAGCGGATGACCGCCGGTGAGGTGCGCGTCGCCACGTGCAGCGACTGCCATGCCGCGCACGGGATTAAGCGGGCTGGCGATCCCCGATCGCCGGTCGCGCCCGTCAACGTCGCGACAACGTGCGGTCGATGTCACGGGGATGCGACCCGCATGACACCGTTTGGACGGGATGCGGCTATTCCGCGCGACTGGTCGGCCAGCGTTCACGCAGTGGCGCTGCTGAAGCGCGGTGACACTTCGGCGCCAACCTGCAATTCGTGCCATGGCAGTCATGGCGCGATGCCGCCAGGCGTCGAGAACGTGGCGAACGTCTGTGCACAGTGCCACTTGCGGGAAGCAGAACTATTCAGGGCCAGTCCAAAGAAGCAGATCTTCGATGCGATCGGCCAGGCCGAATGCCTTGCGTGTCACAGCAACCACCGGATCGAATCGCCGGCCGACACCTGGATTGGACTGAAGGAAGGCGCGGTCTGCGCGCAGTGCCACGACGAGACGGTTGGCGGCGTGCAAACCATTCGCGACGTCCGACAGCAGCTCGATCGTCTGTCGGCTGCAGTCGCAGCGGCCGATGCCGTGCTGACCCGGGCGGAGCGGGCCGGCATGCTGGTGGACGAAGGTCGCCAGGCGCTGCGCGACGCGCGAGACCAGCGGCTCCAGTCGCGAGTGCTCGTCCATGCGTTTGCGATAAAACCTTTTGCCGAGATGGCGACGCAGGGTGTCACGGCTGCCCGCCGCGCCCAGGACACGGGCGATGCGGCGATGCGAGACGCTCAAGTCCGCCGGCGCGGTCTCGCGGTTGCGACGCTGCTCGTTCTCGCATTTCTCGTGACGCTCGGACTGAAGATACGGCGCCTACCTGACGTACACCGCGAGTAGTTACCCCACACAACCCTTTGGGATGGACCTTCTCAGGAGGCAACGATGACGACCCGCGTATTGGTGCTGGTAATGATGTTTGCCAGCCAGGCGATGGCGCTGCAGTCGGAACCCGCCGCTTTTGTGGCGTACTACTGGAAGGCGCGGCCCGGCAAGCTGACGGAGTACAACGAGTACATTACGAAGGTGGCAGTCCCGATCGACGAAAACGCTCGGCGGGCCGGCGTGTTCGAAGAGGTGCGGACGGTGGTGCCGACGCCCGGCCCGGATGGATCCTCGCCTGAATGGACGCACTTGCGCATCTTTCGTCTGAAGAACATGGCCGCCGTCGAGAAGCTCGGTGCCGGCCTCGACGCCGCGACAGCGCGTGTCGTCCCGGATGAAGCGCAGCGCAAAGCAAACGGCGCGCGGGCCGCGGAACTGCGCGACCTGATCCGCAGGGAGGTATGGACGGAGCTTCAGTAAACAGCCGGCACGGCTGTACTTGGCTTCACGGTTCGTCTGCAGGCTCTGTAGATAGGGCCGGTGTTCCGCGACGCTCACGCCCGGCGAAGGGGTGGCGTCCCTAAAGAGCGTGTAACAAAACTGCCGATACCTGATCCTCTTCGGCGAGGCAGTTTGAACGGTTATGGCCGCCGCGCTGCTTCCAAATCCGTTGTGGGATCTTGTCGAACCGTTCCTGCCCATACCACCCCGACGGCCAAAAGGTGGGCGCCCGCGCGTCTCGGATCGTGCACGTCTGACTGGCATCCTTATCGTGCCCTTACTGGCCATGCGCCGCACCGAGCATGGGAGTGGCCTGGGTGGGTGGCGATGGGTCGTGGAGCGCACATTTGCCTGGCTCAATCAGTTTCGCCGGCTCCGCGTGCGGTATGACAAGCGGGCCGATATCCACGAGGCGTTCCTCTCTCTCGGATGCGCCCTGCTCTGCTGGCGATCGCTACGAAGGCGCTGGGTGACCGGGTAGCCGTCGATCACCATCCCGCTGTTCGTCTGCGGCCCGAGGTCACTACA
>DASPXV010000009.1:0-9231 GCA_035637115.1 Vicinamibacterales bacterium | reverse complement strand
TAAATGTAACCGAACCAGGGGGTCCATGATGACGGCGACACAGCAACTTCATCGAGGGTCGCAAGCGCGCGCGATGGATCACCCATTCGCAGATAGGTAATGGCGAGTGCTTGACGCACTCGAGGGAAGTCCGGTGCGATCTCCCGCGCTCTACGAAACTGCTGGATCGCCTCGTCGTAACGGCCCGCCGACGTCAGGGCGTGCGCCAACTCCACGTTGATGACAGGTGACAACGGGCTGAGCTCGCGCGCGTGTTGCGCCGCGCTGACAGCCTCGTCGTTCCGCCGAAGCATGAGGAGAAAGACGGCCCGGGCGCGATGCCCTTCCGCATAATCCGGATCGAGTTCCAGAGCGCGGCTGAATTCCTTTTCCGCTTCGGCCCAATTCCAGTGGAATTTGTAGAGGACGCCGGCGAGCGACGCATGCGCTTCAGCCAGCGTGTCGTCGAGCGCCAGCGCCCGACGGGCCGCTGCTTCGGCTTTGGGCATGCAATCCCTCGGGGCGGCAAGCGCGAGTGTGTCGAAAAAGCGATACGTGTCGGACAGGCCCGAATACGCGGGTGCGTACGTGGAATCGTGCGCGATAGCCTTCTGGAAATGTTCGGCTGCTCGCAACAGGTTCTCGGGCTTCCGACTGCTCCAATCAAACCGCCCTTTCAGGTACTCGTCGTATGCTTCCGGTCTGACCGCCTGGGATCGAGTCAAGCGGCGCCGCTCCTCAGGGCGGACCTCGACACGGATCTTGGCCGCAATCGTCTCCGCCAACTCGATCTGCAGCCCGAGCACGTCACGAACCTCACGCTCGTAGTCCTGAGCCCATATATGGCGGTCGGTGGCGGCGTCGATCAGCTGGACCGTGAGGCGCATCCGATCGCCCGATCGCACCACCGCCCCCTGGACGACGGCATCGACGTTCAGTTCGCGTGCGATCTGCGCCAGCGATTTCGTGCGCTGCTTGTACTGCGTAGCCGAAGTACGTGATGGCACCCTCAGCGACTTGAACTGCGCGAGGTTGGTCGTGAGTGCCTCGGTCATGCCGTCGACGAAATAGTCCTGCTCTCTATTGCCATTGCCGGACAGATTCTCGAAGGGCAGCACGGCGATCGACGTAATTCGTCTCGGGCTCGCGGCAAGTCCGATGTGCGTGGACAGCATGCCCCACCCGTGGCCAAGGCTCAGCCACGCGACGATTGCGAGCGCCGTTGCCAGAGTCGCGATCAGAAGCCATCGGCGGTGAGGCGAACCGCCGACCGCGCGGGGGCGGTTCGGGGAGACTTCATCGTTCCCCTGAACCGCCGGCTGCTGCAGCGGACCGATGAACCGATAGCCGCGGCGGGGCACGGTCTCGATGAACCGTGGATTCTCGGCCGGATCGCCGAGCGCATCGCGCAGTTTCTTGATCGCACTGTTCAATCCGGCGTCGAAATCGACGAAGGTCTCCGCCGGCCAGAGTCGCCGTCGCACCTCGTCGCGGGTCACCGTTTCGCCAGCGCGCTCGATCAATAGCAGCAGGATCTGGAGTGGCTGCTCGGACAACTTGATTTTCAGACCCTGCTTGCGGACCTCGCCAGACATAAGGTCGAGCTCGAACACGCCGAATCGGACAATCTTCTGTGCGGCTGAATTCATATGAAGCCCCGACCTCGAAGAGTGTAACGCCGCTCATGTGCAACGCGAACAACAAGCGGCGATCAGCCATCGCCGCAAGCCGCGGTGCCGCAGGGAGTTGGTCAATCAGATCGATATCAGCGACAAACAAGCGACGATCGATTGCTATCCCCGCCTCACAGAACTAAGCAAAGGACGGTCGCGCGTGCGAGGCACGCTGAACGCGATCGCGCGGAACGAAGTCTCCTGTGAATCTGCTCGTGCCGAAGGAGTCACCTTATGAAGCCTTACCTCGTATCAATTCTCCTCTGCGGGCTTCTGCTCGGCGCTCATGGTGGGGCCGAAGACCAGCGATCCACTGTCATCAACGTCGACGGAGAGAAGGTCGTGATCTCTCGTGATGAATATGGTGTGCCGCATGTGTTCGCGGACACGAACAAGGCGCTGTTCACCGGCTACGGTTACGCGGTGGCCGAGGACCGGCTCTGGCAGCTGGAGCTCTTTCGCCACGCCGCTCAGGGTCGTCTCGCGGAGCTCCTCGGGGCCGCGACGGTGCCGACCAATATGCAAATCGGTCAGTCCACCGCGCTCGCCGCCGACATGGACATCCGGACCAGACATTACACGGATGCCGAGCTGCAGCAGCAGTTCTCGCTCCTGAATGCCGAGGAGGCGGAGATATTCAGAAGTTACGCGGACGGCATCAACCGTTACGTGCGTGACGTCGTCGCTGCTGATCCTGCGAACAAGCTGCCGTTCGAATTTCATTTCTTGGGAACTGGAATTCCGGCGCCCTGGACGGCCCTCGATGTCGTCGCGAACGCCGTTTACCAGACGCGGTTCGGCCAGGCCGGTGGTCAGGAACGCCAGAATCAGACCCTGTTGGCGAACCTGATTAACAGGCATGGGCAGGCGGCGGGGTTGAGCATCTTCAATGACCTGCGCTGGGCCGATGATCCCAACACGCCCGTCAGCGTGCCCGTCGAAGAGACGGAAACCAAGCGGCAGAGCGCGGGATCATCGGTCGTCGTGCTCGCGGATCAACTCAAGGGCGCGTCCCTAGAGAGGGTCGCATCGATGGAGGAGGAGGCCGACGCGGTCCTGAAAGCGCTTGGTGTCCCTCTCTCGACCGGCAGTCATGGTTGGGTCGTCAGCGCCGCAAAGAGCGCCAACGGGTCCGCGATGTTGTTTGGCGGCCCGCAAGTCGATTTCAACGCACCGGAGCTGTTTCACGAAGTGCATCTCAAAGGAGGAAACGGTTTCAACGTGATGGGCCGGGCGTTTGCCGGCGTACCCTTCGTGTATGCCGGACGTACCGATCACATGGCGTGGGCGATGACGAGCGGCACGTTCGGCGACATTCGAGACACTTACGTGGAGACGCTTTGCGACGCGGGAACGGGATATCTATTCAATGATGTTTGCACGCCGTTCGAGGTGCGAACCGAAGTCATCAACATCAAGGGTGCAGCACCGACGAATCTCACCATTCGGCGCACCATTCACGGGCCCGTCGTGGGCGCGGGATCGGGTGTGGTCTTCAGCCAGAAGCGTGTCGTCTGGAAACGCGAGATAGAGTCGGCACGACAGTGGTTCGCCATCGATCGCGCGCGAAATCTGCAGGAGTTCGAGACGGCAGTTCGTCGACTCGATGTTTCTCACAGTTTCCTCTACGCCGATAAGCTGGGAAACATTGCGTATTTCTTCTCTGGGAAAATCCCAGTTCGCCCTGCGGGCTTCGACCCTCGCCTTCCGCTTCCAGGTACGGGAAATGCGGAATGGACGGGAGAATTCCGGCCACTGCCGTTTTCGATTAATCCCGCTCGCGGGTGGCTGTCCAGCTGGAATACCAAACCCGCGTTTGGATATCCGAATCCGGATCAGAGGAGCTTTGGAAAGCAGTGGAGGTCGCTCGAGATCGACGACCGCCTCGCCACCGGTGTCATTTCGTTCGACGAGATGAAGGACATCGCCAAGGATATCGCCCGCACGAGCCAAGGTGGTGACGGCCGAGAATCGCGTTATCTGAAGCCCTATCTGCTCAAGGCCCTGGACGCAGTGCCGCCAACGAACCCACTCGCGGCGCAGGCGAGAGTGGTTCTGGAACATTGGGAAGGCAGCCTGTTCGCCGACGCGATCACAAGCGAAACCCTCGAACCAGGGCAAGTCATCTTCGCCAAGTGGCTCGAGTTGCAGCTTGTCAACACCTTCGGCGATGAGTTGGGTGCGCAGGTTAGTCAGGCGAGCACCAATATGCTCATTCATGTCCTGGACGATGCCCTGGGCGGCGGCTCCGCGGTTCCACCCAGCCGCGATTACTTGAACGGTGCGAATCCCAATGCAGTGATCTCGGCGACCTTCGATGAAGTGCTGACCGCACTCGGGCAGAACCCCGCAGCGTGGTCTACACAACCACGGGATATCGTCAGGTTCCGCCACACGCTCTATCCAGCGGTTCCAGAACTGGCAACGATGCTTGACTCGAATCGCGCCACGTACGCGTACATCGTGGTGTTGAGCAATCCAACGCCAAGCAGCGAGAGCATTCTTTCGCTCGGCGAGAGCGGCTTCATCGCGCTGGACGCGACCAACAACAGGCCGGTGTTCGGCCCTCACGTCCGTGACCAGTTCGAACTGTACCGGAATTTTAGGTACAAACCGATGCAGCTGTTCCGAAACGCGCAGCTGCAGGAATAGAAGCCTTCGAACCTTCTGCGCATACCTGTGACAAAGCGTCCCGGACAAACGCCAGCTCATCCAAACTTGCTGGATCGTGACCTGTTGTGACTATAATTAGTCATGAGCGATGTGAGAATCGCCGATCTGAAGGCCCGGTTGAGCGAACATCTGCGATCGGTACGTAACGGCAGCACACTGACAGTGCTCGACCGAGACAGACCGGTTGCCCGGATTGTTCCGTATGCGGCACAACCGCTCGAGATTCGTAAAGCGAAGCGGCGTCTGCGCGATTTGAAGCTTCCGCCCAGGCCGTCGAAGCGCACCGATAGCGTTGCCACTCTGGTTGACGACCGGCGCCGCCGGTGATCGCATACATCGACACCTCCGCCCTGCTGCGCATCGTCTTGCGCGAGCCGGGCGCCCTCGAGGAACTACGATCGTATGACGCGCTTGTCTCCAGCGAACTCATTGGCGTCGAAAGTGCGCGCACAATCGACCGACTGCGACTGCACGGATCACTGACGACCGAAGAGGCGGCCATCAGACTACGCACAGTCAATGAATGGCTGGAAGCCATCGATCTCGTGCTGCTGCGGCCCCCGGTCCTCAGCCGAGCCAGCGAACCGATGCCGATGCCGCTTGGAACACTTGACGCGCTTCACCTTGCGACAGCGCTCATCTGGCGCGACCGCATGGGGCCGCTGCCGACGATGGCGACCCATGATACGGCGCTCGGACTGGCCGCTCAGGCATTCGGATTCGATGTGCGCGGAATCTGAACCGAAGCCTGGATCAAGCGGATCGCAGGACAGTCTCATCTGGGGTGACCACCACGTCCCCCCTGAGTAAATCTTCGTCGATCGTGATGTTGAGGCGAACCGGCATTGAACCAATCCTGTAGTCAATACAGTATCAGCGCCGTCCGTTGAGGAGGCGACGCGGCAGTAGAGCATTTCCAGGCGGTTCTGCGGCGTCTTGACACCTGTGGTTTTGTACAGCAATATTTCTCTATGAAAAACCTCTACGCTCACATTCTTGATCGCGAACTCAAGAAAGGCAGCGCTGAACTGGTGATTCTGGCGCTGGTCGAGCACGGCCCGCGGCACGGCTACGAGATGGCCGAACTGATCGAGACTCGGTCGGGCGGCGAGGTGCGATTCACGGTCACCTCGCTGTATCCGCTGCTGTACCGTCTTGAAAAACGCGGCTGGATTCGTGGCCGGTGGGTGGAAAAGGCTGGGCAGCGGCGGCGCCGCTATTACCGCATCACTGGTGCCGGGCGTCAGATGCTCGCCGAGCAACGCCGTGGCTGGAAGCGGTTTGCCGCCGCGATCACTCGGCTCGTTGAGGTCCGCCATGCCTGACTGGAGGACGGAAATCCTCGCTCGCCTACCCCGCGCGGCGGCGTTGCGGGATGAGCGAGTCGAGGAGATTGCGCTGCATCTCGAACAGCGATATCTGCGACTGCTGGCACGCGGCTACACAGAGGAGCAGGCCTACGCCGACACGTTGACTGAGATCCTCCCGCGCCATGTCTCCGAGATGCGCGCGCCACCGCGTGCATCGAGCGATCCGGTCCTGCAATCGCTCCTGACGATGCCGGGGCGGCTGGCCCGTGACGCACGCTTCGCGCTACGCCTGGCCCGGCGCCACGCGGGTTTCACCGCTGTCGCTGTGACCACTTTCGCACTGGGCATCGCGGCCACCACCGCCATGTTCAGCGTGGTCTATGGCCTGTTTTTCGCGCCATTGCCGTACGCGAAGCCGGATCGCCTGGTGATGATCTGGGAGTACGCGAGCGGTTATCGAATGGGGGTGTCGCCCAGGAGTTTTGCGGCCCTCAAGCGACAATCCACTGCGTTCACCGACATCAACGCCTGGGGCGGACGCAGCGTCAACCTTGCCACTGCCGACCAGCCCGAGAACGTGAGCGCAGGTGTCGCCACGCCCGGATTCCTGGCGATGCTCGGCTACGGGCATCCCCTTGCGCTCGGACGGTCGTTCACCGAAGAAGAAGGCGGAGTTGGGCGCGACCACGTCGTTATTTTCACTTACGCGCTCTGGCAGGAACGATTCGGCGGCGATCCGGGCATCGTGGGCCGGCAGGTGCGTGTGGACGACGAGCTATACACCGTCGTCGGCGTGTTGGGAAAGGGACCAGCCGATCATCAGCAAAACAAGATTTGGCTGCCTCTGGCCTTGACGGACGATCAACTCGAGTCGGATGACACGAGCTTGCTCGTGATGGCGCGTCTCAAGGACGAGTACTCCGTGCAGCAGGCCGACGCCAGCATGACGACACTGAGCGCCCGGCTCGAGGCCGAGCGGTCACGGCCGCGGAACGGATGGACGGTCCGCGTCGAACCCTTCCGCAACGACTTCGTACGTCCGAGCACCACTCACGGCATCTGGCTGCTGTTCGGCGCTGTGCTCTTCGTGCTGCTCATCTCCTGCGCGAACGTGGCCAACCTGCTGCTGGCACGCGGGACGACCCGGCGCTCCGAGCTGGCGGTACGGATGGCGATCGGGGCGACGCGCCGGTCGATCGTCTGGCAGTTGCTCGTCGAGAGCGTCGTGCTGGCGTTCGTGGGGGGACTGCTCGGCGTCGGGCTCGCGTCGCTCATCATCAAGGGAGTCGCGGCGCTGATCCCCCCCTTCACGCTGCCTTCCGAGACGGAGATCACCCTGAGCATCCCGGTGCTGGTCTTCACCTGGGCCGCATGCACGCTCGCTGGCGTCGCTGCCGGCCTCCCGCCGGCATGGCAGGCCTCCCGCACCAGCGCCGCCGAGACGATGAAGGAAGGCGGACGAACGATCGGCGATCGGCGTTTTGGCCTGCGGCGCGGTCTGGTCATCCTGGAGTTCGCGCTTGCGCTGACCCTGCTTGCCGGCAGCGGAATGGCGGTGATGGCCCTGGCGCGGCAGATGACGGTCGATCTGGGATTTCAGGCCGACCACCTCACCACGTTCACCGTGCCGGTTCCGCGGGGGCGGCTTGAGACACCCGAACAAGTGCGCGCGTTCTATGCGTCGCTCGCCGAGCGGATCGACGCGCTGCCGGGCGTGGCCGCAACATCGGTGTCGACAGGCATGCCCGTGTCCGGCGCAAGCTTCCGCCGGCAATTCGAGATCGCCGGAGCACGTGCGGCCGATCCGTCGGCGCGACCCTGGGCCGCCCTCAATATGGTCACGCCGTCGTATCACACCACCTTCGGCGTGCCGATCAGACGCGGGCGCGCGTTCACGAACGACGACCGTGACGGCACGCAACATGTCGTAATCGTCAACGACGCGTTCGTCGCGCGCTTCTTGTCGGCGCGCGATCCCGTTGGGCAGCATCTATGGATGTCACCCGTCGCATTCGCCTCGCCGGCGGGAGCGCCGTTGCCTGTCGACTGGGAGATAGTCGGCGTGCAGGCGGATGCCGTCAACGACGGTCCGGGACGCCCGGTCCGGCCGGAAATCGTGTTGCCGTTCACCCAGAGTCCTGTACCAAGCGCGCTCGTTGCGGTCCGCACGAGAGGCGACCTGCCCGTGTCGCGGACAGCGATCGCGGACGTCCTGCGCTCACTCGATCCGACACTGCCGCTAGCACGTGTGCGGACCATCGAGGAGACGCTGCGCGATTCGATGGCCGATGACCGCTTCTACACCGCGTTCTTTTCGGCGTTTGCCGCCGTCGCGCTGATTTTGGCGACGTTCGGCACCTACGGCGTGATGTCGTTCACCGTCGCGCAGCGCCGTCACGAGATCGGCCTGCGCATGGCTCTGGGCGGTGGCAGGCGGCAAGTGCTGACTCAGATTGTTCGCGAGGGCATGACGACCGCGCTCACCGGTACCGCTCTGGGGACGATTGGGGCGGCCCTCCTCGGCCAGGCCCTTCGCGGCACGATCTATGGCGTCGAACCCTCCGATCCGCGTCCGCTCGCGGGGGTGGTGTTCCTGCTGCTCGCCGCGGCATTGGTGGCGTGCCTCGTGCCCGCGCGTCATGCGGCGTCAGTCGATCCGATGGTCACGCTGCGTCAGCCTTAGGACGGGAGTGTCGACACGCCACACTTTCACTCGCACCGAACGGCAACCATCGGATCAACAAGGCTCGCCCGGCGCACGGGCAGGAACGCCGCGAGCATTCCTGCCGCGAGGAAATCGGCGAACCGTTCTCGAGGAGTTTTTCAAGCGGGACGCGCGCCCATACGGCTATCCTAGACGTCGCCGAACTCGCGACACACTGGCGTTCTGGCGCTAAGCGGCGCTGATGAGCCAGGGTCGAAAATCTCTCGCGATCATGCCCAGCAGATCGGAGACGAGGCTGGACAGCTTGATATGCGCTTCTTCCAGAAGCGATTCCAATCGGCTGTGCAGCTGCACGCGGTTGCGCGTGATCTGGTATTTGCGGCGCATCACCGTCCGCCAGAGTCGCTGCTCGGCGTCGGGCACAAAGCTCAAGGTGAGCTCCTGAGCCACGAGGCGTTTCACCAGACGTTCCGCATCCGGAAAGTCTTTCTTCCGGCCACCGGCCCCGCGATTCGACTGCGCTTGTGCGAGGTGGAGCGTCCCGCACATCGGGCTCGCGCCCTCGCGCGTCCGGCGCTTCGGCCGCCAGTGCAGCTCCAGCGCTTCCCAGACCGGACGCCAATACTGCGCGGTCGATTCCATGACGACCTCTTCGACCTCGCGCTCGACGAGCCAGTCGGCCAGCGCGCGCAGGTCGGCGGGGCTCGTCCCGATCTTCTGGCGCTCGAACTGAAAGTCTCCCTCGACCTCAACGTCGGCCACCACCACGGCCCACATCTTCTTGTGCACGTCAATTCCTGCGATTCGGTACGGCATCGGCCTCTCCTGCGGGAGCGGAGAGCGCGCCTCATCGCATCAGTCAGGGTCGCGAGCTATCGCGGGTTCTCGCCTGAGGACCACCGACGCTCAATTATTCGGTCAATCACGCACG
>DASPXV010000008.1:0-25207 GCA_035637115.1 Vicinamibacterales bacterium | reverse complement strand
CACGGTCCGTTTCCCATTCGACGGCGCCGCCGAGGCGCGGCCCGTCGACGCCGAGCACGTGGAATCCGACAATCGGCGGTTCATCGGTCGCGCGCGGGCGGCGGCTGAACAAGAGGCCGGCGCTCTGCGGATCGAACTCGGTCTCGATGAACAGCTTGCCGAATGCCGGATGCGCCAGATCGTCCTGCGGACGCGCCAGTACCATCTCGGCGTAGCTGGTGACTTCGATTTCCCGCGTCTGCTCGCCACGGTTCCTGATCGTCAGCCGCCTGACCTCCACGTCGTCTTCCGACGAGACCCCGATCTCGAGCTGCGTCTCGATATCGGTGTCGCGGCGGCGGAACGTGAGCTTGTCGAGGTCGAAGGTGGCCTCGAACCGGTCGGCGTCCCGGCAGACAGGCTGGTAGGTGGCGGACCAGACGCGATTCGACCAGGGATCGCGCAGGTAGATGAAGTGCGCGCCCGGGTCGGAGGTGCGATCGTCGCGCCGGCGGGTGATCGCGATGTCGCGCCACATGCTGAAGCCGCCGCCCGCGTTCGTGACCGCCGTGGTGTAGCGCCCGTTCGAGAGGAAATGAGTATGGACGCTCGTCGTATGCGGCGATCGGAAGCGCCTCGACGCAAACACCGGCAGCGACGGCGGCGCCGTCGTGCTTTCGGCCGGACGCGGCTCCGACAGGATGGCTTCGCGTGGAACGTGCTCCTGCAGCAGCAACTCGGTCGCCTGGACGCGGGGATCCGCGTGGAACCGCGAGACGAACACGTCGTTGCAGGTCACGTTCGCGAGGGCGACGAGCGACATTCCCTGGTGGTGCGCGAAGTAGGCCTGCACCACCGCCGACCGCGGCGGGGCCTCGGCCGCCGTCTCGAGCTCGCGGCTGCGCGGGTTGTAGTCGATGGCTTCATAAAACCCGAAGCGGCCATCGAGACCCACTTCGGCGAGCCGCTCCAGGTTCTCCGCCGCGGCCGTGGGCGTGACGAGGCTCGCGAGCGCCGTGGCGTAGGGCGCGACCACCAGGTCCGTGGCCAGCCCGCGTTTGAGCCCGAGTCCGGGCACGCCGAACGCCCGGTACTGGTAGTTGCCTGCGCGATCGGTGAACGCGTACGCCGACTCCGAGATACCCCACGGCACGTCGCGCTGGCGACCGTAGTCGATCTGCCGCCGGACGCTCGCGCGGCAGCTCTGGTCGAGCAGCGTGCCGGGGAAGCTCCGCATCAGAAGCTGCGGCATCAGGTACTCGAACATCGTCCCGCCCCACGACATCAGCGTGGCGCGGCCATCCACATTCGTGACGAGCCGTCCGAGGTGGAACCAGTGATGCTGCGGAATGTCGCCCTTCGCGATGGCCACGAAGCTGGCCAGGCGAGCTTCCGAGGCAAGCAGATCATAGAAGGCGGCGTCGAGTCGTCCGGGCCCCTCGACGTCGGCGAGGCGGTAGCCGATCGAGAAGATGCGGCGGCGGCGGTCGTACAGAAACTCGAAGCGCATGGAATCGGCCAGCTTGGCCGCGCGCGCGGCGAGCTTCCGCAGCACCGCTTCGGACTGTCCCGGCTCCGCCGCCAGACCGGCCGCCCCGTCGAGGACCGCCCGGCACCAGTACGTGAGGTCTTCTCCGTCCAGGGTTGGCTCCGATCGAACGACCTCGGTGGCGGCGCGCGCGAGCTGCGGGTGTAGCGTTTCGATGGCCGCGATCGCGGCGGCGGGCGCCGAGTCGCGCGCCGCGGAGACGATCGCTCGCGCGATGCGATTGATCTCGGTGACCGCCGCGCGCGCGGCGGGTTGCGGAGTGCTCGACGAGCTCGCCGCCGCGAGCAGGTCGGCGGTATCGGCCAACCCGGCAAGTCGTTGATCGCGCGTCTGCGGATGCTCCGCCAGGCCGAGGAGCCCCTGCGCGAGCGCGATCAGCGCACCGGCAAGGTTTCCGCTGTCGACGGTCGACACATAGCGCGGGTGCAGCGGCGCCCGCGTGGCGGTGTCGTACCAGTTGAGGAAATGGCCGCGATAGCGCTCGAGGCTTCCAAGAGTGGTGAGCGTGGCGCTCAGCCGCCGGACGAGATTCGCGGTCGAGAGGTACCCGAGATCATGGGCCGCCAGCGTCGCCAGCAGGCTCATCCCCACATTCGTGGGGGATGTCCGCCGGGCGAGCTTTGGTGCGTCTCCTCCTTCGTGGTAATTGTCGGGCGCCAGCCAGCCGTCCGCCTCGGTCATGAAGGTGTCGAAGTAGCGCCAGGTCTTTCGCGCCGTTCTCCGCAGCAGCGTGCGCTCGCGGTCGCTGAGCGGACGGACGCGCGCGCCCACGGGCACGCTGAGCCAGTACGCGACGTGCGGCGCGACGGTCCAGAGCACGATGAACGGCGCCGCGGCGGGCAGGGCGTCCGCGTCGAGTGCGACGATCGCGACGGCGACGCCGACGGCGATGATCGGGCTCGCCATCATATCGGCCATGTACCGGCGCAGCTGCCGCCGCGTTGCTCCCGACGCCCGTGCGGCGGTCGTCGCCGCCGTTTCCCATTCGAGCATGCGGCGCCTCGTGATGACGAGGCGCACGAGGGTGACGACGATGGCGTGGACGGAATCGAAGGCGTGAAAGGCGAGGAACGTGAGGCTGAGCAGGATCTGCGCCAGCGAGGTGATGGTGTCGCGCCGCAGGTTCCCGAGAAACACGGGGATCGACTGCGCGCGCCCGGGCCCGACCAGCAGGCGCGCAATCACCGGCAGCAGCTGCGACGCGGCCACACTCATGACCACCATCGTCCAGAACCAGCGAGGGCCTGGCAGCAGCGTCCACCCCGCGATGAGCAGCATCAGCAGCGTGGGAGCGACCAGGCTCCGGCGCAGATTGTCCAGGATCTTCCAGCGCCCGATGATCGGCAGCGTGTTCCGCTTGAGGCCGCGCCGCGACGGCACGAACGGGAACAGCCAGAGGAGAATCTGCCAGTCGCCGCGGATCCATCGGTGCTGCCGCCGGGCGTGCGACAGCACGCTCGACGGATACTCATCGACCAGTTCCACATCCGAGACGAGCGCGACCCGCGCGTGCAGCCCCTCGAAGAGGTCGTGGGAGAGGAGCGCGTTCTCGGGCACCGATCCCTCGAGCGCCGCCGCGAACACGTCGACGTCGTACAGCCCTTTCCCGGTAAAGATGCCTTCGTTGAAGAGATCCTGATAGGTGTCGGAGACCGCCGTGGTGTAGGGGTCCACGCCGGTGTGCCCCGCGTACAGGCGCGCGAACAGCGATCCAGCGGCGCTCATGAACGTCACGCTGACGCGCGGCTGAAGGATGCCGTATCCCTCGGTCACCCGGCCGATTCGCGGATCGAACGTCGCGCGATTCAGCGGGTGGATGATGATGCCGATTAGCTCGCGCGCGACGCCTCGCGGAAGGCGCGTGTCGCTATCCAGCGTGATGCAGTACGTGATCTCGGGAAGCACGCTCAGGTCGCCGACCAACACGGTGAAGCTCGTATCCGTGGCGCCGCGCAGCAGCCGGTTGAACTCTTCGAGCTTCCCGCGCTTGCGCTCCCATCCCATCCAGCGCCCTTCCCGTTCGTTCCACTGGCGGAGGCGATGGAACAGGAAGAACCGGTCGGTGTGGCCGCCGCCGTGCTTCGCGTTGAGCGCGGCGATGCCGTCGCGCGCCGTCGCGAGGATCGCGGCATCGCGCGGCAGCGTCGCGGCGGCCGCGTCGCCGAAGTCGCTGAGGATCGCGAAATGAATGTGCGGATCGATGTTGCCGAGCGCCTGCACTTCCAGGTGCGCGAGCAGGTGCCTGACACCCTCGACGCTGTCGAGAATCGTCGGCACGATCACCATCGTGCGGGCCGACGCAGGTACGGCGTCGAGCTCAATCCGCGGCAGCCGGCGCGGCGGAATCACATATCCGATCATCCGCTGCAGGACCTGGATGGTGAGCTCGCTCGCGGGCACGGCCGTCAGGAGCGCGACGAGCAACA
Organism: Vicinamibacterales bacterium; assembly: GCA_035637115.1. Taxonomy (GTDB): domain Bacteria; phylum Acidobacteriota; class Vicinamibacteria; order Vicinamibacterales; family 2-12-FULL-66-21; genus JAICSD01. The sequence continues at coordinate 21,253 of DASPXV010000008.1, read as the reverse complement.
GCGACGCACCCTGCCAGCCGTGCAGCCAGGCATAGGCCACGGCCAGCGCGACGAGCAGTGCCGTGCCGGTCCCGATGCTTCCGAGATAGCCGAGCGTGCAATACCGGAAGAACAGCCGCCGGACGCGCTGCCGGAGGCCCGGCTCCCAGGCGATGCTGCGCTCGAACTGCCGGCGGCCGGGGCCGATGAGGTGATATCCGATGTGCGCGGCGCGCGCGTCTGGCGTCCGGACGTGAATCTGCCGCGTACGCTCGACGCTCTTCAGGGCGAGCAGCAGCTGGCCGTCCCCGGTCGGCGGCGCCAGGTCCTCTACCGCGTGCCGGTACCGATCTCGACTGCGGAAGTCCATCCGGCCGTAAACCCCCGCCGGATCGCGCTGCAGGACCTGCTCGACGAGGCTGACCCTTTCGAAGAACTCGCTCCAGTCGAACGTCGAAATCAGGCGCAAGCTGCCGATCAGATTGGCCATCGCCGCCTGTTCGGCCGCCTGATGCTGGCCTTCCGCGCGAATCGCGTCCTCGATCGTTTGTTCCCGCGCGGCCAGCGTCTCGTCGAGCCGCCGATGGAGCGCCGTGGCCGAGGGGCCGTGCGCACGCGCGCGCTGCAGCAGGCGCGTCACGAATGTGTGGTGCGCCTGTTCAGGCCACTCGTGCGCGCGTTGCGGCTCGGCCTCGAACGCGGCCGCCATCCGATCCGCCGCCTGCCTGTGGGCCCTGGTAGCGGCGAGCCCGTCGGCTCGCATGCGCAGGTGGTCGAGCAGCGCGAGCTTGAGCGCGCTCGGCCAGGCCCAGAGCTCCCCCATCGTGAGCGGCGTGACCGACTGAAACGCGCTGATGAACCGCTGCAGCCGCTGCGCTTCGATTCGGCCCGCGCTCGATCCGATCAACTCGAGGGCGAGCGCATAGACGCGCGGCAGGCCCGCGAACTCCTCGGACGCGATGCGGGGCAGGCGTCTGAAAAAGGACGGCGGCAGGTCGTGGTGGATGTCGCGGGCGGCGGCGGAGATGATGTGGAAATTGTCGAGCAGCCACTCGGACGCCGGCGACATCGCCTCCTGCCGCGCGTCGTCTGCGAGCGCCGTGTAGACGCCGCGCAGCGCGCGCATGTGGTCGTTCAGCTGACGGAGATGGGCGCGTCCGCCGCCGCGACGGCGCGGCGCAATCGAGATTAGCGCCGCCATGTGGCGGGCGTGCTCCTCCAGCAGCTCGATACTCAGTAGTTCGTCGCCGCCTGCCAACGAACGAGGCCTGGAGAACGCACGGTTGCGCATGAGCTAGAAGCCGCGCGCCCCCGTGCGCGCGTACGGTGTCACTCGTGGTCGGCTGCAACGCACAGCGCGATCGTACATCGGGCCGTTACAGGCAGCGCTCTGATCGGCACCGGCAAGCGGCTGCGTCGGCAATCGGCAAACTGCCAACCGCGAAGCCAGAAACTGGAAACTGGAAACTGAAAACTGGAAACTGGAAACTGGCGACCTGAAACTACTTCACGCAGGTAACCAGCGACCAGATCCTGGGCCAGTTCACCTTTTCGATCGAGACCGGCTTCAGGTCCGCCTGCGCGAGGAACGCGGGAAGATCCAGATCCGACTTGAAGCCGATGTGGATCGTCGCCGGCGAGATCAGGCGCTCGAGGCGCGACAGGATTGGATTCGGGCTGAGGAAATGATTCAGGAAAATGATCCGCCCTCCCTGGCGGCAGACGCGGCGCATTTCCTGCGCGACCTTGACCGGATCGGGGACGACGCTGATCAAGTACGGCGCGTAGACGATGTCGAACGAGTCGTCCGCGAAGCGCAGCGCGGCGGCATCCATCTGTAGCAGGCGGACGAGGGCGGCGTCCTTGCGGGCGGCGCGCTCGCGGGCCTTCTCGAGCATGGACGATGAGAAGTCGATACCCGTCACGTTCGCTTCGCGCGGATAGAGTGACAGGTTAATGCCCGTGCCCACGCCGACTTCCAGCACGCGCTCCCCTGCCTGGATATCCATGCGCTCGATCGCCGCGAGGCGGCCGGGGTGCAGGGTTGGCCCGAAGATCAGGTCGTAAACCTTCGCCAGCTTGTCGTAAACGTTCTCGACGAAGTCGTTCTCGACGGCGGTCACCGACAGGGCACGCGTGGCAACATCGCCGGTCACGCTGTCCGCGTCGGGCTTACGGTCGAATAAGGCCATAAGCTTTGGACTATATCCCATTTAAGCGCCGACGGCCCCTATCGATTCGATAAGCCCGAGCGCCATTTCGATCGCCTTCGGGGCGGTCGAGATCTGCACGCCTTGCACGAGCGGACGAATTTCCACGGCGATCTCGCGGGCAATGGTCAACCCTTCGTCCCTCGCCCGTCCGTTCGCGTCCGCTTTGCGCATCCGATCGACGACCGCGTCGGGGATCGTGACGCCGGGAACTTCGTTCGCCATGAACTCGGTGTGTCTCGCGCTATCGAGCGGCATGATTCCGGCGAGGATCGGAATGCCGTGCTCCTGGATCCGTGCGGAGAACGCGCGGAAGGCCGCGGCATCGAATACCGGCTGCGTGATCGCGAACTCCGCGCCCGCCTCGACTTTGTAGGCGAACCGCCGCAGCTCCTCTTCCAGATCCAGTGCGCCGGGATTCACCGCGACCCCGATGTGAAATCCTGTCGGCTCGCCGATCGGCTGGCCGCCGATGTCGGCGCCGGCATTCAGGCGCGACACCATGTTCGCGAGACCGATCGAATCCACGTCGAACACCGCTGTCGCGTCTGCGTAGTCGCCGACCTTCGGCGGATCGCCGGTTACGAGCAGCACGTTGCGCACGCCGATCGCGTGCGCGCCGAGCAGGTCCGACTGCATGCCCAGCAGGTTCCGATCGCGGCAGGCGTAGTGAAGGATCGTTTCCACACCGGCCTGCTGCTGCACGAGCACCGCCGTGGCGAGCGCGCTCATGCGCGCGCTTGGCTGCGCGCTGTCCGGGATGTTGACCAGGTCGACGCCGCGAATCTTCAGCTGCCGGGCGTGCGCGACCAGCGCGTCCGCCTGGTAGCCGCGAGGGGGCATCAGTTCGACGCTGACGACGAACCCGCCTCGGGCGAGCGTATTCGCCATGCGCGACTTCTCCGCGCGCGCGACCGGCGCAACGTCGGGCACCGCCGGCGCCGCGGCTTTCGTCCGCTCCCCTTTTTTCGCCGAGCCGGGCGCCAGCGATCGCACGGCAGTCTTAATCGCCTTGATGTGATCCGGTGTCGTGCCGCAGCAGCCGCCGACGAGACGCACGCCGGCGTTGATGAAGCGACGCGCATACGACGCCATGTAGTCGGGGGAGCACAAATAGAGATTGCGCCCTTCGATCTCGCGGGGCTTGCCCGCGTTGGGCTGCGCGGACAGCTTCACGTGCGCGACGCGCGCCATCCGTTCCAGCGTCTCGAGCATCGCGGCCGGCCCGACGCTGCAGTTCAGGCCGACGACGTCGGCGCCGCGCGCCTCGAGATCGGGCACGAATGTTTCCGGCGCCACGCCGTCCAGACTGTTGCCGTCCTCCTCCGTCGTCATCTGCGCGACGATCGGCAGGTCGCAGATGCTGCGGACGGCCTTGATCGCGGCGCCGATCTCGTTGACGTCGCGGAAGGTCTCGAGCACGAACAGATCGACGCCACCCTCGAGCAGCGCCCTCGCCTGCTCGCGGAAGTATTCCTCCGCTTCGTCCACACCGGTCTTCCCCCACGGCTCGATGCGGATACCGAGCGGGCCGATCGATCCGGCGACGTAGATCTCGTCCCTGGCGGCGTGCCTGGCGATCTTCGCCCCCTGCACGTTGATGGCATGGACGCGCTCCGCCAGGCCGAACGCGGCGAGCTTGACGCGATTGGCGCCGAACGTGTTCGTCTCGATCACGTCCGCGCCGGCGCGGGCGTATTCCTTGTGGACTTCCGCCACGAGGTCCGGCTGGGTCAGGTTCAGCTCGTCGAACGAGCGATTGAGAAAGATGCCGCGCGCGTACAGCATCGTCCCCATCGCCCCGTCACAGACGAGGACGCGTTTATCGAGTTCCTGGAGGAAAGGGGTCCGCATGTGGAGCTGGATCAATATTTTACCGTATGGATCTCGAGGGTGCGCGATTCGATGAGCAGGTACGATCGCGAGACGAGATCCAGCCCGACCGAGCGGACGCCTTCTCGAATCTCGTCGGAAAACCTGTGATGGTGCCCGAACAGGTGCAGCCGCGGCTTCATCTCGGCGAGCACCTCGTTGACCTGCGCCTTCCCCGCATCGGGGCCGCGGCCGCCCGGGAACGGACGAAAGGGTTTGGCCGCTTCGTGCGTCATAAATACGTCGATGCCGCGGAGACGTTTGCACGCCTCGACCTCTTCGCAGACGAAGTGACGCCGTTTGTCCGCCAGCGCCGTGGCTTTCGCGCTGCCCTTCTTCGTCCCTCGACCGTGCTCGGGACGACCCTGAGCCTGTCGAAGGGTCGGATGTGGCAGCTGGGCGGCGGACGTTTCATACCATGTGGGCGCGAACGTGCCGCCGAGACCCGCGACTCTCACCGGCCCGACATCGACCGCCGTCCCGTTTGCAATGTGATGGAGGTCCGCCGGCAGATTGCCGGACGCAATCGCGTCGAAGTTGTCGTTGTTGCCGTGAATCCAGTAGATGGGCGCGCCCATCGCTTCGTAGCGGCCGTCATCGCTCGCGATGTCGCCGACACAGAGCCAGAACGGCACCTCGGGATGGCGCGCGACGATCGTCCGCGCGGCATCGAAGGCGCCGTGAATGTCTCCAAGCGCCCCGATTATTTGGTCGTTTGAGCGGGGACGAGCAAGTCCATCTTGTCCCAGATGAAGTCCTTGTTGCTGTAGACCGCGAGCTCGTAGTCCTTGCCCATGAAGATCGCCGATACCGGGCACGCCTCTTCGCAGTAGCCGCAGAAGATGCAGCGCGTCTTGTGGATCTGGTAGATCTTCGCGTAGCGCGGTCCCGCCTGGACGGTGCCGTCGTTCTCCGCCGCTTCGAGGTAGATCGCGTCAGCCGGGCATGCGACCGCGCACAGGCCGCAGGCGACGCATTTCTCGAGGCCGTTCTCGTCGCGCATCAGGACCTGCTTGCCGCGCCACTTCGGGAAGACGGGAATTTTCTGATCCGGATAGTTCACGGTCACGGGCTTCCTGAAGATGTGCTTCAGCGTGGTCGCGAAGCCGATGATCAACGGTCGAATCATCCGGAAATGATACCGTAAACGGTAGACCGTAAGCTGCAAACCTCATGTCAAACCACCTGGTGACCGAACAGGTGCTGCTGTTCACGCTGATGGCGCAGCTCGCCGTGGGGGCCGTGCTGTCGACGATGCTCGTCCGGTTTCCGTGGTTCCGCGCAATTCTGCTGACCGAAAAACGTGACTGGCCGGAGCGGCTGATTTTTGCGGCGAGCATCGGGCTGCCGCTGACGCTCGGCGTCATCTGGCGGCTCGTCCTGAGCAACAACGGCGCGGACCTGACGCTGTCGGGCGCGTTCCTCGCGGGGTTGCTCGCCGGTCCATATGCGGGCGCGATCGTGGCCGTGATGCTCGGGATTCCTCCTCTCTTCGCGGGGGAATGGGGCGCGCTGCCCTTCGCGATCGGGTGCGGGTTTGCGGGGGGCGGCCTGCGCGAGATCTGCCCGAAAGAAGCCATCTGGCACTTCTCACCGTTATTCTTTACCGGCCTGCACCGCCATGTCTGGCGGCTCGTCCGCCGTTCCGAAATCGACTGGGTTGTGATCCTGCTCGCCGCGCCGATCGGCCTCGCGGTGATCCAGCAGGCGGTCGGCCAGCGCTGGCCGCTGCGACTGTTCGTGATTCCGGCGCACACGCCGGGGATGTGGTTCGCCGTCCTGATGTGCACCGTGCTTTCGGTCGCGATCCCGATCAAGATCTGGAACAGCGCACGCATCGAACATCGCCTGCAGGAGCAGGAGAAGCTGCTGATGGCGTCGCGGCTCGACGCGCTCGCCAGCCAGATCAACCCACACTTCCTCTTCAACACGCTGACGTCGATCTCGTCGCTCACGCGTTCGCAGCCGGAAACCGCGCGGATGCTAATCGTCAAGCTGTCGGGCCTGCTGCGGCGGCTGCTGCGCAGTCAGGATCACTTCGTCACGCTGCGCGAGGAGCTCGAGGCAATCGACGAGTACCTCGATATCGAGAGCATCCGGTTCGGCCCGCAGCTCAAGATCGAGAAACATATCGATCCGGCGACGCTGGGTCTCGTCGTGCCGAGCATGATCCTCCAGCCGCTCGTCGAGAATTCGATCAAGCACGGGCTCGCGCAGAAGCTCGGTGAGGGACGGATTACCATCCGCAGCTTGCGCGAAGACGATCACGCGATCATCGACGTGATCGACAACGGCATCGGGATACCCGCCACGGAGGCCGGGCGCGTCAAGGGAACGGGCATCGGTCTGCGCAACGTCAACGAGCGGCTGCGCGTGATTTACGGCGCGAACTACCAGCTGCAGTTGGACAGCGTCCCCGGCCAGGGCACCTGCGCGCGCATCGTCATCCCGGAAATGTCCGAACACACGCGCATTCCTGCATGACGATCCCATCGACAGAGGACCTCCGCGCGATCGTCGTCGACGACGAGCAGCTGGCGCGGCAGGAATTGTGCTTTCTGCTGCAACAGCTCGGCGGCATTGACGTGGTGGCGCAGGCGGGAAACGGCGTCGACGCGCTGACCGTAATAGAGGAGTACCAGCCTGACCTGGTGATGCTGGACGTCCAGATGCCCGGCCTTACCGGTTTCGAGGTCGCGCGGCGCGTTGTCGAGGCTGGCCTGGAGTCGCAGCTGGTTTTCGTGACCGCCTTCGATCAGTACGCGATTGAGGCGTTTGAAGTGAACGCGGTCGATTACTTGCTCAAACCTGTCGAGCCGGCGCGCCTGGCGACGGCTGTCGAGCGGGTCCGCAAGCGGCTGGCGGCGGAAAAAACCGCCGCAAAACCGGATCTGGAACAGCTGCTGCAGATGCTTGGGGACCGGCAGGGGCGCCGGGAGCAGCTCGCGATCAAGGTCGAGGACCGGTTTCTGCTGGTCCACGCGGACGAGGTGGTCCATGCCTCAGTCGAGGACGACCAGATACGGGTTGTAACGAACAGCTTGTCAGGAACGTCCAACTATCGGACACTGGATGAACTCCAGACGCGACTGGACCCCGCCGTGTTCTGGCGGGTGCACCGATCGCACCTGGTAAACATCAATAAAATCAAGGAGATCGTGCCCTGGTTCAGCCGAAATTACATCCTGCGGATGAAGGACGGTAAGGGGAGCGAGATCCCGGTGAGCCGATCGCAGACGCGACGGCTGCGCGAATACTTGAAGCTATGAACGACAACCACGAGAACCCGTTCGCCGCACCGCAGCCGGATCGATTTGGGGAGCTGACGCCGATCGAGGCCGCTCCGGAAGCCGTGACTCCGCTCGAACCGCTGCTGCCGGTGGACTCCGGCGGCGCGGTCGCCACGCCGGATTCACGGCTCGCGATCGACGGCACGTCCATCTGGCTCAATCGACTCGGCGAAGAGCTCGTTGCGTGGCTGAAGACGCTCGCGTCCGCCGCCGTCTACGCCACGCTGATCGTCACGTTCGGGTTCCAGGTCGCGCGCGTCGAGGGCATGAGCATGGCGCCGACGCTGCAGGATCAGGACCGCCTGATCGTGAACAAGCTCGCCTACCGCCTCGGCGATCCGAAAGTCGGCGACATCGTCATGCTCTATTACCCGCTGAAGCCGGAAAAGTCGTTCGTGAAGCGGATCATCGCTGAAGAAGGGGACCAGGTCCGGATCGTGGACGGGCGTGTGTTCCGCAACGACGTCCCGCTCGACGACAGCTTCGTGCCGCAGGAGTACCGCAGCCACGATGACTGGGGCCCGCGCGTGATCGACGAGGGCTACTACTTCGTGATGGGCGACCATCGGAACAATAGCTCCGACAGCCGGCACTGGGGTCTCGTGCCGAAGAAGTACATCATCGGCAAGGTCCAGCTCCGTTGGTGGCCGATGGGGCACGCCCGAGTCTTCTGACGAATCCGCCGAGCCGCCACCAGACCGTCGCACGCGTCCTGGCGCGCGTGCTGATCCTGAATCTCGCCGTCGCGGCCGCGAAGCTCCTGCTCGGGTACGCAACCGGCGCGGTCAGCGTCGTTTCCGACGGTTTCCACTCCCTCACCGATTCCACATCGAACATCATCGGACTCATCGGACTGCGCGCCGCGCGAAAGCCGCCGGACGCGGACCATCCCTACGGACACCGTAAGTTCGAAACGCTCGCGGCGGCGGGGATCTTCATCTTTCTGATCCTAGCGGTCCTGGAAATCGGACGCGCCGCCCTTCATCGCTTCGCGTCGCCGACACCGCCTGGGATCTCGTGGATCAGTTTCGCGGTCATGAGCGCGACGCTTCTCGTGAACCTCTGGGTCGTGCGCTACGAGGGAGGGGAAAGCCGGCGCCTGAACAGCGAGCTTCTGCGCGCGGATTCGGTGCACACGCGGAGCGACGTGTTCGCGACGATCGGCGTGCTCGTCTCGCTGACCGCCGTCGCGTTCGGCTATCCCATCCTCGACCCCATCGGCGGCCTCGCGATCGCGATCCTGATCGGCCGCACCTCCTACGAAATCGCGCGGGACACGTCCGGTATCCTTTCCGATCGTGTCGTCATCGGCGAGGATGACATCCGCCGGGCCGTCATGGGCATCCCCGAGGTGCTCGGCTGCCATCACATCCGGACCCGCGGGTCGATGGATTATGTCTTCCTCGACCTGCACGTGTGGTTCCCGGCCGCGATGCCGCTGGTCACGGCGCACTGGCTGTCGCACAACGTGAAGGATCGGCTGATGGAACAATTCCCGCAGATCGCCGATGCGATCATCCACATCGAGCCGCCGCCTGCGGACAACCCGATGCACCGCGACTAGTCACGTGCGTCCTCACGCAGAGCTCGCGGAGCTCGGCAAAGACCTTTTTCATGTTCTTGCTCGTACTCGCGTCCGGCTGCCGCGACGCGACGCCGCAGCGCGCGCCGATCTCACAGGCGCCGGCGCCGCCTCGCACGCAGTTCATGTCGTTCGCGGATGCGCGGCCGATCATCGAGGCACACGCGAACGAGCTGCCGCCTGAACTCAAAGGCAAGAGTGGCGCGGAGCTCGAAGCGGCGTGGTCGCGATCATCGGCCCAGGCCTGGACTTCAGCGACAAGGCCAAGGGTTACGACGTCTACCCGCCGCAGACGATCCAGCCGTTCGCGCTGACGGTGGGGCTCATGACGCCGGTCTTCTGGGATCGCCAGACGAACGGCGACACGATGTTCGCTTACCGCTACGTGGTAAGCGCGCGGCGGCAGTAGTCCACGCAGTTGCGAACTTCCTGGACCGCGTCGGATCCCTCGGGCACGTTGTATTCGAGCTCGATGGACGCCGGGATCTTCCACTTGTTCTTCTTCAGCGTCAGCAGGAGCTCCTTGATCGGCGTCTCTCCCGTGCCGAACGGCAGGTTCAGCGAGCAGTGTTCCGGGGTCGTTCGATCCTTCAAGTGGAAGCTCGCGATGCGGTCGTGGAATTTCTCGAGGAACTGCACCGGGCTGCCGCCGACGTTGCCCGCCGCGACGTAGTGGCCGAAGTCCACGTTCGACAGGTTCCACTTCGAAATCGCGAACGCCTGGTCGAACGCGCTCATGCTGCCCTGCGCGTGGGTGTGGTACGCGACATACAGCTTGTGTTTCTCGGCGAACTGCGCCATCCGCTTCAGCATCGCCTCCGCGTCCGGCCCGCCGGGCAGCTCCATCGTGGTGTGCGTCGCGCCGAGCGCGCTCGCGACGTTGAACAGGTAGTCGAGCTCCGCGTCCGTCGTCTGCATGTTCTTCTGCATGCCGTCGGACTTGTAGGCGTAGATCGTCACGCCGGCATCGTTGTACATCTTGCGCAGCTGCTTGAACTTGTCCATCGAGACCGAGGTGCGCCACTCCCTGAGCGTCGTCGCGCGCTCGGCCTGGGCCGCCTGCTGCTCCGGCGTCATCTGGCCGCGTCCGCCGCCACCGCCGCCGGCACGACCGGCACCTGCCGGAGCAGGAATCACGCACTGCTGGCCGTTCCACGATCCCAGCTTCGCGCCTTCCGGCAGCTCCGCGGGAACGCCGCCGCCCGGGCCGCGCCCGCCGCCGCGCGCACCGACGGGACCACGACCACCGCCGGCGGCGCCAGGCCCGCCGCCGCGTCCCGAGGGCGCGCCGGCGAAGTTCTCGGCCGGGCCGTCCATCAGTTCGACCGCGCTCAGGCCGGAGTCGAGGATGTACTTCAACGTCGCTTCGGCGCTCTGGTCCGGCATGCTGCGGTAGCTGTAGGTGATGCAGCCGATCTGCACGCCGTTGATCATCGAATTCGGTTTCGCCTGCGCGAAGGCGCCGAAGATCGACTCGGTGCGCGCGAGGACTGCCGCGGCCGGCAGTCCCGCAAGGGCGAGCTTTCCGAATTCACGCCTGGTATACGACATCATTGCGCTCCTGATCAGATGATCGATTTCAGCTCCCAGCCCTTGCGGAAGACGGGCCGGACGTACTTGTTCGCTTCCCGGTTATTGGTGAACTCCATCTTCTTCGGATCCCACAGCAGCTTGCCGGGAATGCGCCGCCACGGAGCCGAGGAGCATCCACTCGGTGTAAGGGCCGAGGAACTTCAAGGACGGAACGCTGCCGAATCCGCGGCGCGGGATCATTCCCGCCAAGAGGCTACCGAAGAGAAAATACCGTCGGGAAACGTCGGACACGGTCGCCTCCTCCAGTCAGGAATGACCGGCATTGTATCCATTCCTGCAATCGATTGCACGAGCCACTCACCGCCCAGGGATGCGAAATTGACTTCCCGGCCGGCCTGACGGCCGCGCTGTGACGTGAGCCGTGATATCAACTCCACGGATGTAGGCGTCGAGGGCGAACGATGAAGTTCGGTGTGAACACCCTGATATGGGGCGCGATGTTCGGCCCGCGGGATTTCCATCTGCTGCCGCAGATCAAGGCGAGCGGGTTCGATGGCATCGAGGTGCCGATCTTCGATCCGAACGCCTTCGAAGCAGCGGCGGTCGGACGCGAGCTCGACAGGATGGGGCTCGAGCGCACGGCGGTCACCATCGTTCCTGGCGGCACGAGCCTGGCCTCGTCCGATGCCGGCGTCCGGCAACGCGCGTGCGCACACCTCGAGACGTGCATCGCCGCGGCGAGGGATGCGGGCGTGACGCTGCTTGCCGGGCCGATGTACACGCCGGTCGGCTACCTGACCGGCCGCCGGCGCACGTCGGAAGAGTGGAAATGGACCGTCGACAGCTGGCAGCGGCTGGCGCCCGCGGTCCATGCGGCCAACATCGAGATCGCGCTCGAGCCGCTGAATCGATTCGAAACGTACTTTCTCAACACCGTCGCCGACGCGACGGCACTGTGTGAGGCGATCCAGGATCCGGCGATCGGGATCCTGCTGGATACGTTTCACGCCAACATCGAAGAAAAAGCGATTGGCGACGCGGTACGTCATGCCGCGCCGCACCTCAAGCATCTGCACACCTGTGAGAACGACCGGGGGATTCCCGGCTCCGGGCACGTCGCCTGGCCGGAGTTCTTTTCCGCGGTCCGGGAGATTGGCTACGATCGCTGGCTCACGATTGAGAGCTTTGGATTCGCGCTCGGCCCGCTGGCGGCGGCCGCGGCCATCTGGCGCGACCTGGCTCCGACACCGGATGCGATCGCCTTCGATGGCGTAGCGTTTCTGCGCGCCTCGGCTTACCGGGCTCCGTAGAGGGTGTAGGCCGCGAGCATGTCGCCCGCGGACACCAGCAGGTACTGCTTTCCGTCCAGCATGTAGGTCTGCGGCGCGCCGGAGACGTTGCCCAGCCGCGAGTGCCACAACGGCGTGCCGTTCGCGGGATCGAATGCGACGATGTTGCCCGCGCCGTCGCCGGCAAACAGCAGCTTGCCGGCGGTCGTCAGCATGCCGGTCGCCCCGCCGCCGCCCGGCAGCGGATGCCGCCAGGTGATCCTGGCGGTGTTCGGATCCATCGCGGTAATGGAGCCTCCGGTCGATACCCCGCCGCCTCCCGCGGTGCCCCCGAGCCCCATCGAGCCCCGCGGATCGTCGTTGATCAGGTAGCGGATGGCGAGGCTGTTGTTCTCCGGCAGATAGAACAACCCGGTCTCAGGCGAATACGCCGGCGGCGGCCAGTTCGTCGCGCTGCTGCTCACGATCGCGCCCGGAATGGTCGCGACCTTCTCCGGATTGAGCACCGGGCGGCCCTGCTTGTCGACGCCGCTCGCCCAGTTCGCGGCATTACTGAATTTGCCGCTGGCGACGTACTCTCCCGTGACGCGATCGACGGTGAAGAAGTAGCCGTTGCGGGCGCCGGTGGACACGAGCTTGCGCGTGCGTCCGTTGACCTTGCCGTCGATCAGGATTGGCGTCTGCGTCGAATCCCAATCGTGCATGTCGCGCGGCGACGTCTGGTAATACCAGGCCATCTTGCCGGTGTCGACGTTCACCGCGACCAGCGAGCACGTGAACAGGCCCGTCCCGATGCCGCGTCCCGCTGGCGTGTAGGCCGGCGTCGGATTGCCGGTGCCGAAGATGTAGAGATTCGTCTCCGGATCGTAGGCGCCCGGCACCCACGGCTGCCCGCCGCCGTGACGCGCCGCCTCGAGGCTCGGCCAGGTGTCGAGCCCGGGCTCGCCCGGATTCATCGGCACGGTGTAGAGAATCCACTGACGCTTGCCCGTCTCCGGATCGTAGGACTGCAGGAATCCCGGAGCGTCGAGGTCGTTGCCCGTACCGACGATCACATGATCGCGGATCACGACCGGCGCCATCGTCGAGAAATACTGCTGCTCGAACGGCGCGATCTCGACGTGCCACACCTCTTTGCCGGTGCTCGCGTCGATCTTCACGAGGTAGTCATCCGGCGTTTCCATGAAGAGGTAGTTGCGCCACATGCCGACGCCGCGGTTGCCGATGTGCGTGCCGCCCCGCGTCTTCCAATAGAACTGCCAGAGGATCGATCCGTCGCGCGCGTCGACGGCCCACAGATTGTCCGGCGAGGTCGCGTAGAGCACGCCATCGACCATCAGAATCGATCCGCGGATCGCCGCCGGCCCGCCGACGTTGAACTCGCCCGTGCCCTCGCCCGCGACGGTCAGCGGAGTCTCCGCGCCAGCACCGCCACGGCCCCCGCCGCCCGCCGCCGCCGCCCGGACCGCCGCCCGCGCCGCCGCGCCCGGTCGGGTCGGAGCCGAGCACGAAGCCGCGCGACAGCCACGCCAGGCCGAGGTTCTTGACCGTCGTCTGATTGATTTGCGTGAGCGCGCTGTAGCGGCGTCCGGTGTAATCGCCGGAATAGGTCGGCCACGATTCGCCGAGCGGCTTGAGCAGCGTCGCCGGATCGAGATCGCCGGCGGGCGCCTGTGCGAGCAGAGCGATCGGGGCCAGGCACAGGATGAAAGCAAGGCAACGTTTCATGGTTGAGAGCTACTTGATCGTCCAGAGATACGCGGTCACGTTGTGCATGTCCTTGTCGGCGAGCGCCATTACCAGCCTGCGATGCGCCTCGGCGGGATCGCTGATTTCGATCCGGGGGTCCGTGCCGTTGCGCAGGAACGTCCGGCGAGTGCCGTCAGCCGTCAGCACCGAGACGGTGAAGTCATCGATACGCGCCAGACGTCCTTCCACGGCCGCTCCGGACGCCGGTGTCACCTTGACGGTGGCTCGCCCGGCTGCCCCGCCACGTCCGCGGCCGCCGCCCCCGCCGCCCGATACCCACATGTTCTGCAGCTCGCGCGGATCCGCGGCGCGCGACGCGATGCCCTTGAGATCTCCGGTGATCGAATGACAACTGCTGCACGTCGACTGGAAGTACGCCTGTCCGGCCGAGGGATCTCCAACGAGCACCTTCTCGGGCGGAACGATTTCGTCCACGGGCGGACGTCCCTGCCGTCCGCCCATCGCCAGCACGCTATGGATGTACTCCGCGATCGCCTTGATATCGTCCGCCGGCAGCGGCATCGGCGGCATCGGTATGGCGGGCGGCGCCGGAGTCGGACGTCCTCCGGTAATCACAGGCCCGATCAGCTCCCCGGCCTTGTCGAGGAGCACCGTCTGCGATCGCAAAAGGTTCGGCCCGCCCTGCTGCCCGCCGCGCAGATCGATGCCGTGGCACGCGGAGCAGACGCTCTCGTAGAGACCTTTGCCGCGCGCGATGATCGCCGCATCGGCCAGCGCACGCTGCTGTGCCGGGAAACTGTTGCCGCCGCGTCCCTGCGGCGGAACGCCACCGCCCTGCGCGCCCCCACCCTGCGCCGGCGGCTGCGGCGCGGACGTGACGTGAACGACGCTGAGAAGCAACAGGGACGAGGCGAGAAGAAGCGGGACGCGCATGCGGTTACTCAGCAGGTTCGTGGTTCAAAGGGTTTCAAAAGGTTCGGACGGACCCGGGAGAACCCCGAGGCCGGTCTTACAGTTTTCGGAAATCGGACGTTCGTCAGTAAAGCGAAAACGCGTAGAGCGTGTCGCCGACGGCAACAAGCACGTATTGCTTGCCGTCCAGGGAGTACGTCTCGGGAGCGTTCGATGGCGAGCCGAGATGCGAGTGCCACAGCGGCGTACCGTTGGTCGCATCGAACGCCACGAAGTTGCCGCCGCCATCGCCGGTGAAGAGGAGCTTCCCAGCCGTTGCGAGGATGCCGCCGGAACCGCCGGCGCCATTGACCCCAGGGAATTCGTGACGCCACGCCGCCTTGCCCGTCTTGTAGTCGATTGCGCGCAGCGCGCCCGGCCACGACCCCACCGCGCCGACCGCCTTCCCTGCCAGTCCCATCGATCCGCGCGGATCCGTCTCGGTGAGATAGAGCATGTTGAATCCATTGCGCTCGTGAATGTAGAAGAGCCCCGTGTCAGGCGAATACGCCGGCGGCGGCCAGTTCGTGACGCCACCTTCGGTCGGCGACACGAGCGATCCTGGCACCGTCGCTTCCTTCCCCGGGTTCGGGTCCGGCTGCATGCTGTTTTTCCGCATCCCCTTTGCCCAGTTCGTTGTCGTCCCGAACATGGCGGACACGACCGGCTCACCGGTCATGCGATCCAGCGTGAAGAAGTAGCCGTTACGCGACGCGGTCAGCACGAGTTTCCGCGGGCGGCCGTTGATCGTGCCCTCGACGAGTACGGGCGTCTGAGCAGAGTCCCAGTCGTGCGTGTCATGCGGCGACGTCTGGTAGTGCCAGACGATCTTCCCGGTGTCGACGTTGAACGCGACGATCGAGCACGAGAACAGGTTGTCCCCCTTGCGCCCCTGTCCCGTGTAGCCCGGCGTGGGATTGCCGGTGCCGATGATGTACAGCTTGCTATCGGGATCGTACGCCCCGGGAATCCAGGTCTGCGCGCCGCCGTGACGCGCGGCCTCGAGGCCCGGCCAAGTCTCGAGCCCGGGATCGCCCGGGTTCATCGGCACCGTGTACGTTTTCCACTGCAGCTTGCCGGTTTCCGGATCGAACGACTGCAGGAAGCCAGGCATATCCAGGTCGTTGCCAGTCCCGACGAGCACGTGATCGTCGACGACGACGGGGGCGGCCGTGGAGAAGTACTGTTCGTTGAAGCTGGCGATCTCGACGTGCCACCGCTCTTTACCCGTGCGCGCATCGAGCGACACCAGGTAGTTGTCGGGCGTTTCGAAGAACAGGTAGTTGTGCCACAACGCCGCGCCGCGATTGCCGATGTGCGTGCCGCCGCGCGTTTTCCAGAAGTAGCGCCACAGCTCGCGACCATCGTACGCGGAGACAGCCCACACGTTATCTGGCGCGGTGACGTAGAGCACGTCGCCGAGCTTGAGGATCGCGCCTTTGACGTTCGCGCCCTGGAACGCGAATTCTTCCGCCCCTTCGCCGCCGATGATTACTGGCGTGGCGCCAGCACCGCCACCGCGTCCACCGCCTCCGCCGCCACGCCCGCCACCCGCAGCCGGGGGTAATCCTGAGGTGAGCTTCGAGACCCACGCGAGCGAGAGGTTCTTGACATTCGACTGGTTGATCTCCGTCAGTGCGCTATAGCGCCGGCCCGTGTAATCGCCCGAATAAGTCGGCCACTGGTCTGCGAGCGGTTTCCTGATCGCGGCGGGATCGAGGCCTCCCTGCTCCTGCGCGATCGCGGCGGGCGCGAGAAGCAGCGACGCCGTGAGAACGAAATATTTTGTGCGGCTCATTTCAGTGTCACCAGGTAAGCGGTCACGTCGTGGATGTCCTTGTCCGTGTACTTCACCAGCAGCTTCTTGTGCCCTTCGAGCGGATCGGTAATCTGCACGGCGGGCACGCTGCCGTTGCGCCGCAACACCTTGGTGGTTCCGTCGCTCTGGATGAGCGACACGTAGAAGTCGTCGATGCGATCGAGCCGCCCCTCGTAGCGCTGGCCGTCGGCCGTCGTCACCGTGACGGTCACCGGCTTCGCTGCTCGGGCCGGCGCCGCGTCGTCGCCACCGCCGCCACCGCCGGGCCCACCGCGTCCGCCGCCGAAGCCGCGTCCGCCAGCGTTGCCGCCTGCGACCCAGGCGTTCTGCAGCATCATCGGGCTCGAATAGCGCGACGCGATGCCGCGGAGATCCCCGTCCACCGAATGGCATGACGCGCAGTTCGCGGCGAAGTACTTCTGCCCGGCCGCCGCGTTACCTACGACGATGTTGAGTTCCATCGCCGCTGTGCCGGGCGGCGGCGGGCCCCCCTGGCCGGCCATGCGGGCCGCAACGCTGTGAATGTACGCGGCGATCGCCTGCACATCCGGCTCTGATAGAGGAAGCGGCGGCATTGCGGGCAGCCCCGGCTTGTTCCTGCCTTCGTGTACGACCGGATAAATCAGCTCACCGTTCTGGTCGTTGAGGACGAGCTGCGATCGCAGCAGGTTGATGCCCCCCAGGTCGCCGCCGCGGAGATCCGCGCCGTGACAGAGCCGGCAGTTGATCCCATAGAGCGTGCCGCCCCGTTCGATGACCTCAGGTGACGCGAGCGGACGCTGCTGCGCGGGGAATCCCTGGCCTCCGCGTCCGCGCCCTCCGCCGGGTGGTTGACCCGCGGGTGGCTGTTGAACGGGTGGCTGCTGAACGGGTGGTTGTTGAGCGCCGACACCCGAGTAAATGCTGGACACGAAAAGAGCGGCTGCGGCCGCGAGGACCAGGTTGCGCATCGACACCTCGTGAGTGCAATCGATTGCAGATCGCGCCGGATGGTATCATGCCCCGCGCCTCGCGCATGGCACTCGCAGTGCGCCCGCGCTCGCGTTCATGCCGAACATTTACGAAGTCGCGAAACGGGCGGGCGTCTCCCCCTCCACTGTCTCTCGCGTCCTGAACCGACCGGACGTCGTGTCGCTCGAGACGCGCCAGCGCGTCATGCGCGCGGTCAATCTGCTCGGCTACACCCCGAACTCCACGGCGAAGAACCTGCGGCAGGCGCGCACGGGCAAGCTGCTCGTCACGGTTCCCGACATTTCGAATCCCTTTTTTTCCCTGATCCTCCAGGGCATCGAGGACGTCGCGCAGCGCGAGGACTACGCGGTGCTCTTTGGCGATACGCGGCACGATGACTGCCGCGAGGAACGCTACGCGTTGATGCTGAAGAGCAAGGAGGCCGACGGTCTCATTTTCCTGGGTCACCGGCTTCCCGATGCCGCCGCGAGCCTCGCGAAAGCCGCGGCGCCGCGGTGCGCGCCCATCGTGAACGGGTGCGAGTTCAACCCGCGCCTCGGCGTGCCGAGCGTCCACATCGACAACGCACGCGCGGCGGCCGACGTGATGCACCTGCTCTACGACCTCGGACACGAGCGCATTGGCGTGGTCACGGGTCCGCTGGCGAGCCCGCTGTCGCGCGATCGTCTTCGCGGCGCGACCACCACCACGCAGAAGCGCGGGGCCGGCAACCTGGAAGTCGCGCACGGAGATTTTTCCGTCGAATCGGGGATGGCCGCCGCGCAGCAATTCTTCGCCTCGGCGCGTCCGCCCACAGCGATCTTCTGTTTCAACGACGAGATGGCCATAGGCGTGCTCGAGGTCGCGCGCAGCCGGCGGGTCAAAGTCCCGCGCGATCTCTCCGTCGTCGGATTCGACGACATCCGCTTCGCGCGCTACATGGAGCCGCCGCTGACAACAGTGGCGCAGCCGATGCGCGCGATCGGTGAAGGCACCGTGCGGCTGCTGCTGATGATCCTCAACGACGGCAGCGTCACGCCCGATTCGGTAACGCTGCCGCATACGCTGGTGACGCGCGGCAGCACGGCGCCCCCATCAGTCCCGCGACGCTGATCAGCGGCGCTTCGTCAGGTTTTCGAGCAGGAACAGTCCCGACTTACCGCCGCAGATCAGATCCAGATCGCCGTCAGCGTCGATATCGTGCGCGCCTATCTGCAGACCGCCGCCGACGCGGCCGCCGAAGTCGGCGATGTGGCGGATCCATTCGACCGCGCCGCGCGCCGCGGGACGGAATTCGTACCAGTACACGCCCAGCGGCTCGCGTTCGCCGGGGTCCGCGCCGTTGTGCGCCATGAAGCGCTTGCCCGTGACGAGATCGAGCCGCCCATCGCCGTTGATGTCGACGAGCGTGGACGCGTGTCCCTGCGACCATGCGTTGTCGATGGTGCGGCGCACCCATGGTCCGTCGGCAGTGTGCTCAAACCAGTAGACGCCGTAATCGTGGCCGGCCGCCGCAACCACGTCGTTACGCCCGTCGCCATTGACGTCCACTACGTGTATGAAGCCGAGCTCCAGAATCCGCGGCGGAGTGCCGGGCGCGGGCGCGGCCGCATTGGGATTCGCTGGTGCCGTAACCGGCAGGTTCGTCGTTTCCCAGTCGGCGTGAAATGTCCAGTTGCCGGCGGCCCGCGGATCGGCGGGCGCTTCGAGCCATCCGCGAGGGGTGAGGATGTCGTTCCGCCGATCGCCATTCACGTCGCCGGCGCCGATGCCGTGGCCGTAACTGCGATCGCTGATGACATGTGCGACCCACGCGCCGTTCTTCGCCTCGTACCACGACTGCCCCGTCCCGTTCTCCTGCGCAACGATCTCGTTCGCCTTGCCATCGTTGTCCATGTCCGCGAGCACCGCGAACTCGACGTTGAACCCTTCGTGGATGACTGATTCCTTCCAGAACCCCGGACCACGTCCCGGGTTTTTCCACCACGCCACTTTCTTCGCGAACCACGACACCGACACCATATCGGGATAGCCGTCGTTGTCCACATCGAGAGGGAGATCGCTGAAGTCGTCGACGTACTGCTGCTGGAAGTTCAGCTCGCGGAACCGGTGCGGCTGCCACGACGGCGCCTCGTACCAGAACTCGCCGGAGACGATGTCGACGCGACCGTCGCGATTGACATCGGCCACGGCCGTCGTCTCGCTGGCACCCGCGTCAATCATGCGGCTTTGAAACGGTATGTCGGGCGGGCGCGGACCCGCGAAGGCCAGCGTTCCACACACCATTACAGTCGCGAAGATATTTCTGACAGTCACTGCTCGTCCTTTTCAACAGGAGTTACAAGAGACAAGGAGATACAAATGGCTCCTGATCTCCTCGCCCTCCTGTGAGGAAATATCAGGCGTAAGAAGACACGCCAGCCGAGCGTGAGCCGCGCTCGGCGGTGATTCGTTCGAGGTACCCGCTCTCGCGGAAGGCCTGCTGCGGATCGGCGGGCAGACCTTTCGAGACGCGCCAGTCGCGGATCGCCGGCCGCACGTCGGTCGAAAATGCGTCCTGCAGGATCGACTCGGCGCGTACGAGATCCGTGCGCCGCTGCGCGAGGGCGAGCGCCTCGTGATCGACGAGGGCGGCCTTCGCGTAGAGCTCCTGCGCGATGCACACCGTCTGGATCATCGCCTCGATCTTTCCCTTCAGGTTGTGGCTCTGGTCCACCATGCAGGCGATGTCCGGCTCCGCCCCGGTGTCGTGGGCGAATGCGCGGATCTCGTGAAAGATGCGGAACACCTGGTATGGATCGATCGAGCCGAGCGTCAGGTCATCGTCTGCATATCGCCGATCGTTGAAGTGGAACCCGCCGAGCATGCCTTCGGCGAGCAGCCACGCGACGATCTGCTCGATGTTCTGCGACAGGTAGTGGTGCCCCGTGTCGACGAGCACGCGCGCCTGCGGCCCTGCTTCGCGCGCGAGCAGGAGCGCCATGCCCCAGTCCGCGATGTCGGTGTGGTAGAACGCCGGCTCGAACGGCTTGTACTCAACGAGGAGCCGCTGCCCCGGCGCGAGATTCGCGTGCGCAGCGCGCAGCCCTTCCACGAACCAGCCGCGGCGCTGCCGGATGTTCGCCGTCCCGGGATAATTCGAGCCGTCGGCGAACCACAGTGAGATGTCGCGGCTCTTGACCGCGCGCGCAATCGCAATGCTGGCAGCGACGTGCCGCTGCGCCGCCACACGGACTTCTGGATCGGGATTGCCAAACGAGCCGTGCTTGTACTGCTGGTCCTGGAACACGTTCGGATTGATCGACCCCGCGCGCACGCCGTAACGCGACGCAAGGCGATCGATCTCGGCCGCACCCGCGAGACCATCCGGCAGATCCCAGAGGACGTGCAGCGCAACCGTCGGGCACACGCCCGTCATCGAGTGCACATGGCCGGCATCGCTGAACTTCTCATCGATCGTCACAGCCGCCGCCGGCTGCAGAAACTTTCCGAACCGCGTCCCCGTGTTCGCAAAGCCCCACGAGGGCAGCTCGATGCGGAAACCTTCAAGTGCCCGATGAACGAGATCCTGCAGAACCATTTGAACCCCTTGAACCTTTTGAACCCGCCAGCTCGTCATTTCGCATCTCAAAAATTCCGTTGCGCGCTGCGAAACGGTCGGACATAATGTCGCGATTCGCAGGAGGCATGGCGACCATGAATAAGGCGGAGCCGCGACCGGCCACTCGGGACCCCTACCTTGTGAAATCGGTGATCCACGCGGCGCAACTGCTGTCCGCGTTTCGATCCTCGGGCGAGGCCTTGCCGCTGCGCGAGATCGCGGCGCGCAGCGGACTGCCCAAGAGCATGACCTTTCGCCTGCTCTACACGCTCGAACGATGCGGCATGCTCGAGAAGGCGGGGGAAAACCTCTATCGGTCGCACCTCCGCCCGTTCAAGCAGCGCCCCTTCCGCCTCGGATACGCGGCGCAGGGTACTGATTACCAGTTCTCCAAGGAAATCTCCACCGGATTGCAGCGCGCCGCGGCCGCGCAGGGACTCGAACTGATCTGTGTCGACAACCGCTA
>DASPXV010000007.1:0-2684 GCA_035637115.1 Vicinamibacterales bacterium | reverse complement strand
GCGGATGCGGATGATTTCTTCAGCGAGCTCCGCCACGGTGGCGCAGATCTTCGTGCCGACCTCGACAATCGACTGGTGGAGCTCCCGCTTGATCTGATCGCCGAACGTCGGCGCGCTCGACGCCAGCAACTGGGAAACGTGAGACCGGAGCTCCCACGTCGCGGGATCGACAATCTGGAATTCTTCCTCGACGCCTACGGTGAAGGCGTGCGGCATTATTCAATGACCAGATTCAGACTGGTGGCGCTGCCCGCCGCGACCGTGATGTCGCGCTGCGTGCGTTTTCCCACGGCGTATACCGTGAGCGCATACCCGCCGGGCGGAACATCGTCGAGCGCGAAGCTGCCGTCACCCTCGGCCATCGCTACGTACGGGCTGCCGGATGCAAAAACCTCGGCCGCCATCGCCGGATGAATGTCGCAGCCGACATGATAGAAACCGTCGCGTTGGAAGGTGTAGGTGTAGCTCTCGCCGGTCGGGATCGCGACGTTGAACTGCGGCTCCTTCGTCTCTTCGTGCGTCACGTGCACGTTGTGGAGCGTGTCGTCGCTGTTGCGGAATTCGGCAGGCTGATTGGTCCGGACGAAGAGCAGCGGAGGCCCGAACGACAGCGACACCTGATCCATGACGGGCCGGTCGGTCTGCGGTGGAAGGTCGCGAGCCGGTTTCGGCTCGAGGACGATGATGACCGGAATACCGGCAGGCGGTGCGGGCACTTTACCGGCCACTCTGGTCGCCGAAGAGGACATTCCGCCTGCGGGCTGTGCTGCGGCAGCAGGGGCCGGGGTTGACGGTTTCGAGCAGCCCGCCGGAAACACCACGCAGCCGTTCAGCGCGTACAGCACAATCCGAACCCACTTCACGCTTTTCATCGGGGCTGGGTCACCAGCCACGGGTGTCCGGTCATAAGTTGAACAGTTCCAGTTGCTTACCGTCGTCGATGTCCTCAAGTTGGGAGCCGGCGTCAAAAACTGCAATGGAAATGGGCGTTTTCTCGAAAAGCGTGACGCTCAGAATCTGCAGCAATTTGTAGAGGCTCACGTCGAGGGCCAAACGCTTCTTGACGATGGCCACGAGGACATAGACGGAGAGCGCAATCCAGATTTGGGTCTTCACGGCGTTCTCGCTGGTGCCGTAGAACGCCTTCAGACGTAAGTGCGATTTGATCCAGCGAAAGAAGAGCTCGACGGCCCACCGCGATCGGTACAGGTGCGCAATAGTGAGTGCCGGCACTGTGAAGTTGTTAGTCAGGAAAGCGAGCCGCTTCTTCGTCTTGGGATCCACGTAGCGCACGCGACGCAGCGCCTCCGGATAGGCGCGTCGCGCATCGGCGGTGACCAACCCGACGGTGTGATCCGAGATCAGCCCTGTCGCGAAATCGACCGGTCGCGACACGCGCCGACGCAAGCGAATGCCTCGCTTCGTGCGGGTGACGAAGAACGCGGCCTCGTCCACGAAGCGATGCAGGCGGGCGAAATCGACATACCCGCGATCCATGAGGTAGATAGCGCCAGGCTCGATGATCAGATCGTCAAGAAAGGTCACATCCGCACGTTTTCCCTCAGTAATTTGTACGATTGTCGGGATCATGCCGCGGAGGTCGAGCTGCGTATGCAGCTTGAGGGCGGCGTCGCGACGCCGGTAATGCGCCCACGGAAAGACGGAGAGACAGAGATCGATGATCGTGGCGTCGAGCGCGTAGACGGTGTTCGCCAGGTCCACCGCCAACGGGTCATCGACGTAGAGGTCGCGCGCCGTCCGGATAAGGCCCTGCGCGAAGTCGGCATAGATGCGCCAATCGCGCGTCTCGTTCGCGTCCGCCAATGTCGATCGCGAGATGCGGGCGCGGATCCCCACGTGATAGAGCCGGGACTGCACCGCACGCAGGCACGCTTCGATATCACGCAGACTCTCGCGATACGTGAGTTGCGCGAACGCCATGCACAGATACTGATCCCAACACGAGAACCGCGCCGCCTTGTCGTCGCCGCCGTATCTCGCGACGCACGTCTGGAACTTGTGATGCGACACATGGGTCATCAACTCAGCGAAGACGGTGCGACTCGACGGCATCGGCCATTCTGCCGCAGCGGCTCCGGAGCGCCATTTTTGTCTGAAAATGGGCGCTGCAAAAGGATATCGTCCGGTCGCACAACGGCGCCGATCACGCGCTCTTTCAATAGCTTACGGAGATTTGCCGTCGCGATGACCGGACACCCCTGGTCACCAGCCGATACAGCGTAATCGCTGCTCGTTTGGTCTGTGACGGCAGGGTGGACAAATCGGCCGTTTCGCCCGGTGTGTGATCGTCGTGCCCCATCAGCCCGACTCCGCCGAGAATCATCTGCACCTCGGCGGCGACGAACGACACGTCCGCCGCGCCGGCCTTGTCCGGGCTGACGGCCGTCACCGGCCCGGCACCCACATCGCGGCTCGCCTGGTCGTACAGGGCAAGCAGCCTGGCGTTCCCATCCGTCGGCGCCAGCGGCGGATACCCCTCGTCGAACGTGATCGTCGCCTGCGTGTGCGGCATTCCCGCCGCCGCAACCTGTCGCATCGTCGTCATGGCGCGTTCCAGCTGCGCCGGCGAGAGCGTGCGCAAATCGCCCGAAACGACCGCTTGTTCCGCGACGACGTTCGTCTTGCCGAACGCGGAGCCGCGCGCCGGGACGGCATTGAAGTCC
>DASPXV010000006.1:0-12276 GCA_035637115.1 Vicinamibacterales bacterium | reverse complement strand
CCCTCAGAAATTGGCGGGTCTCTTGCGCGCCCTCCGTGAAGGCGATGTTGTGGCGGTCTTCCCCGAAGAAATGAAGGAGACAACAATGATGAGACGAGTTCTCGTCCTGACAGCGTTGGGTCTGGCTGTTCCGATTACTGCTTTTGCACACGTCACGGTGAATCCGCGAACCTCGAAGCCGGCGGTGGAAGAAACGTACAGCGTCCGCGTGCCAACAGAGAAGCAAGTCGCGACCACTTCTGTCGATCTCGAAGTGCCCGAGGGGGTCGTCGTGTCTGCCGTACCCGCGGCCGACGACGCGAAGCACGAGGAGAAGCGGCGAGCGGGTCGCATCGTCATGATCACGTGGACGAAGGAGATCAAGCCCAGAGAGAACGCGGTGTTCACGTTCGTCGCGACGAACCCTTCCGCAGGCACTGAGATCGTCTGGAAGGTGCATCAACGGTACTCGGACGGGACGATTTCAGACTGGGCACCGGTGACGAAACTGACGACGGACGCGGCGGCGTCGCAGCAAACCTCATCGCCAGCCGGCGCGATTGAAACGTGGCTCAAAGACTATGACACCGCCTTCAACGCGAAGGACCTCGATCGCCTCGCGACCTTCTACCATCCCGACGTGACCATCTACGAAGGCGGCGGCATCAACACGGGCTGGATCGATTATCGTGACAATCATCTCGGTCGAGAGCTGAAGAGCTATCAGAATCTACAGTTCACGCACGGCAATACGCGTGTACAGCTGTTGCCGGGCGGCAACAGCGCCTACGCGACGTCCGAGTACTCACTGAAGGCGAAAGCCGGAGAACGAGACATCGACGCGCGCGGCCTCGAAACACTCGTTCTGGTGAAGGGACCGGATGGCGCGTGGAAGATCCGTCATGCGCACACGTCGAGCCGCCCGGCGAGGCGACCTCCCGCGGTGTGACACCGATGATGATTGACACTGAGCATCGACGAAACGTCATGAATAGAATCACTAGCGCCATTTGCTCATCATGGGCGTCCTGTCGTTCGCGTCGATGTATATCTTGATGTACGCGATGGTCGATACGTTCGAGAACGTGTTCTCAAACCTGAATCAGCTCTACATGGCCGGATTGATGATGGCTCCCATGATCGTGATCGAGCTGTTCGTCATGGGCTCGATGTAACCACAGCAAGCGCCGCAACGCGCTCATCATCTGCGGGGCGGTTGTGGTCTGGATCGCTTGTTTCGCGTTCATCAGACAGCAGACGGGAGTATCCGATCGGCAGTTTCTGCGATCGATGATCCCGCATCACGCCAGTGCGATCCTGATGTGCAAGCAAGCGTCGATTCGCGATCCCGAGATCACGTCGCTCTGCAGAGCGATCATCTCAAGCCAGCAGACAGAGATCGATCAGATGAAGGCGAAATTGAGCGTGATGAAGGGGGATTAATCGGAAGATGAATGAAGGACCCAAATGCTGGCGGCACCCCCGTCAGTGAATCGAGGAACTGATTGTTCGCAGATCAGCAGAACCGCGCCGTATTCACCGCCGATTTTCCTCGGACGCGCGTCGTCCGAGGGACAACCGCGCGCTTCTAAGCCGGGGGTCGCAGGTTCGAGTCCTGCCGGGCGCGCTTTGTTCTTCCGAGGGGCTTTGCCCTCGGGCTCCCTACACGCTCGCTCGCGGGGACCCCTGCGCGCCGCTCCGCTCGCGTGCCCCTCCATGCTTTTGACATTGAGCCATAATCTCGCTCCTTTTCGCGGAAGGGATGGCGAAGCACCGACACATGCCTCTGGCTCCGCTCTAGCTCGCGAGAGCACGTCGGATGCCAGTCAAGTCGTCGAGATTCAAACGCAGAAACTGATCACTCCTCCTGAGCCGGGGCCCGCAACGCGGAGAATTCCGCATCGCGGACGCACGTGTGATTTGCCGCGATCCCGTCGGCGACAGCGCACCATCATGCGGGGTTTTCGTCACTGACAGTGTGTCACTACATGGGCTGGTCGACGCGATCAACGGGTTCAGCGCGCGGAGTTGAGCACGCGGCGCTGGCATTCGGAGTGCTTTTTCCTCGAATCGAATGTGATCGAGAGTCCCACGCGTAGGGACAGAGGGAGTTATGTCGCTCTCAGGAAAAGTCGCTCTGGTGACCGCCCGCGACCAATCAATCTGTTCGTCGCGCGCGCCAATCCAGTAGTGCAAAGTTGGATCAGATCCCACACACCTCCTGTTGCCAGTCGCGCAAGCGACGCCAGCACGCCATCCCCGACCCGCACCCGAGTTCCTGCGGAAGCATTTGCCAGGGAATACCGCTGCGAAGGACGAAGACAATGCCTGTGAGGCACGCGCGATCCGAGACGCGCGGCGGTCCGCCTTTTGGCCGATAAGGTGGACTCGGGCAAGAACGGTTCGACAACATCCCACAACGGATCTGGAAGCAGCGCGGCGGCCATGCCAGTTCACGCTCCCTCGCCGACGAGGTTCTTTCGCGGCACGTCGGGTTATAGTGTGCGGGACTTCGGCCTCCGTACCACAAGGATCAATCCGATGAAGAAGTTTCTCGCACTGCTCTTCGTTGTTGCCGTCGTGTTCCTGTCCGCGAGGACGCCCCGGGCGGCGGCAACCGACACCCGCCTGCTCGCGCAGCCCGCTGTGAGCGCCACGCAGGTGGCGTTCATCTATTCCGGCGACCTCTGGGTCGCCGATATCGACGGCAGCAACGTCCGGCGGCTGACGACCGACGACGGCGTCGAGTCGAACCCCGCCTTTTCGCCTGACGGCCGGCTGATCGCGTTCAGCGCGCAGTACGAAGGCAACACCGACGTCTATGTGATGCCGGTGGCAGGCGGCGTGCCGACGCGCCTCACGTGGCACCCGTCGCCCGATGTCGTGCAGGGGTTCACGCCTGACGGGAAGTCGATCCTGTTCTCTTCGGGACGCAACAGCTTTACGGCGCGCTACACGCAGCTCTTCACCGTGCCGATTGCGGGCGGGGTGGAGGAGCAGTTGCCGCTGCCGAACGCCTGGAAGGCGACGTGGTCGGCGGACGGCCGGCGGCTGGCGTACAACCCGCTGTCACCGCAGTTCCTCGAGTGGAAGTGGTATCGCGGCGGCGGCGTTTCGACCATCACGCTCTACACGACCGGCTCGAACGCGACCGAGAAGGTGCCGCAGCCCCCGGAACGCGCGAACGACACGGACCCGATGTGGCTCGGCGATTCGATCTACTTCCGTTCGGACCGCAACGGCGAGTTCAACCTCTTCTCCTACGACACCCGCAACCATCAGATCCGCCAGCTCACGCGGCACGAAGATTTTCCGGTGCTCAGCGCGGCCGCCGGCGGCGGGCGGATCGTCTACGAGCAGGCCGGCTCCCTGCACCTGTTCGACCCCGCCACGGCGACGACGCGCAAGCTCACCATCGGGCTCACCAGCGATTTTCGCGAGATGCGGCCGCGATTCGTCAAGGGACCGCAGTACATCAGGAGCGCGGACCTGTCGCCGTCGGGCGCACGCGCGGTGTTCGAGTTCCGCGGCGAGGTCGTCACCGTCCCGGCGGAGAAGGGGGACGTTCGCAACCTTACGAGCTCGCCGGGAGCGAACGATCGCTCCCCGGTGTGGTCGCCGGACGGCTCGAAGATCGCCTACTTCTCGGATGGGTCCGGGGAATATCAGCTCTACGTACGTTCTCAGGACGGCCATGGCCAGCCGCAGACGTTCAAGCCCGAGGGGGCCGGCTTCTACGACGACCCGGTCTGGTCGCCGGATGCGAAGCGGATTTCCTACACCGACAATTCCCAGACGGTGTACTGGATCAATCTCGCGACCGGCAAGTCCGGGAAGGTCGCCTCGCAGCAGACCTACTCACCGGCATCGCAGATCCGCCACTCGTGGTCCCCCGATTCGAAGTGGCTCGCCTACACGATCGCGACGCACCCGCTCGTCATGAGCCTCTCGCTCTATTCCGTCGATCAGAACAAGTCCTATCCGTTGACCGACGGCTTGAGCGAGGTCACCGCGCCCGTGTTCGACAAGAGCGGCAAGTATCTCTACTTCTTCGGATCCACCGACGCCGGGCCGCTGCTGGACTGGTTCGCCATGTCGAACGCGGACATGCGGATCACGCGCAACGTCTACCTGGCGGTGCTGCGGACGGATCTCCCCAACCCGCTCGCCAAGGAAAGTGATGAGGAGAAGGGCACGGCGACACAGCCGCCGGCCCCCGACGACAAGAAGCCCGAGGCGCCGGCGACACAGAAGCCGGGCTCGGCCTCGGCTCCGCATGGCGGCGGCACGGAACAGAAAGGCGGGAGCGGCGACGCGGCGGCCCAGAAGCCTACGCAGGATTTCCGCGTCGACCTCGACAACATCTCGTATCGCATCGTCGATCTGCCGATCCCGGCTGGCAAGTTGACGGACCTGCAGGTCGGACCCGCCGGAACGATCTACTTCCTGCGTCACGAGGACGAGAAGGCGACGCTTCAGAAGTTCGATCTCGAGAAGCGGAAGGTGGACACGGTCCTTCCGGACGTCAGCGCGTTCGCGGTCTCCGCGGACGGCAAGAAGCTCTTGTACCGCTCGAAAGACGCGTGGTTCATCACGGCGACGACGCCCAAGGTCGAGGCGGGGCAGGGGAAGATTGCGACCGACAGCATCGAAGTGAAGATCGATCCCGTCGTCGAATGGAAGCAGATCTTCAACGAAGCCTGGCGCATCAATCGCGACTACTTCTACGCGCCCAACATGCACGGGGTGGACTGGAAGGCGGCGCGCGACAAGTACGCCGCGTTCCTGCCGGACGTGACGACGCGGCAGGATCTCAATCGGGTCATGCAGTGGATGTCCAGCGAGCTCTCCGTCGGTCACCATCGTCTCGGCGGAGGCGACAGCCTGACGACGCCGAAGAGCGTTCCGGGCGGACTGCTCGGCGCGGACTATTCCGTCGAGAACGGCCGCTACCGGGTCAAGAAGGTGTACGGCGGACTGAACTGGAACCCGCAACTGCGGTCCCCGCTCACCGAACCGGGCGTGAACGTCAAGGCGGGCGAGTACCTCCTGGCCGTGAACGGCCGCGAACTCCGGCCGCCGACCAGTGTGTACGCACCGTTCGAGAACACGTCCGGAAAGCTGGTCGAGATCACGGTGGGGCCGAATGCCGACGGTGCCGGATCGCGCCCGGTGCAGGTCGTGCCTGTCGCGACTGAAGGCGCGCTGCGGAACCGCGACTGGGTGGAATCCAACCTGCGCAAGGTGGACCAGGCGACCGGCGGCCGTGTCGCCTACGTATACGTGCCGAACACCTCGACGGCCGGCCACGACTATTTCAAACGGTACTTCTATCCGCAGGCGCACAAGGACGCGGTGATCGTCGACGAGCGGTTCAACGGCGGGGGCCAGGTCGCCGACTACTATATCGACATCCTGCGGCGGCCGCTCATCTCCTACTGGGCGATGCGCTACGGCGCGGACCTGAAGACCCCGACGGCCTCCATCCAGGGGCCGAAGGCCATGCTGATCGACGAGACCGCCGGGTCCGGCGGAGATCTGCTGCCGTGGATGTTCCACAAGTTCAACATGGGGCCGCTGATCGGGAAACGGACGTGGGGCGGCCTGGTCGGCATTCTCGGCTTCCCCGTGCTAATGGACGGCGGCGGGATTACCGCGCCGAACCTGGCGATCTGGACAGATCAGGGATGGGTCGTTGAAAACGAAGGCGTCCCGCCCGACATCGAAGTGGAGCAGACACCGGCCGACATGATTGCCGGCCGCGACCCGCAGCTCGAAAAGGCGATTGCGGTCGTCATGGACGAGTTGAAGAAGAATCCGCCGAAGACGCCCGTGCGTCCGCCCTACTCCGACAAGCGGCGGAAGGCGACCACGACGACGACGAGCAGCGGAGGCCGGTGAGGTGATCGGAAGACGAGCGGCGCGCGTGCTGGCCGCGGCGTGCCTCCTGCCGCTGGCGCCGGCACCGCCTCGCGCAAATCCTCGATCTTTTTATGGAGGATAGTTGGCGTATCTCTAACGATGCCCAGCAGCCGTTCGATGCGCGGCGTGAGCGACCAATCTGCACCTTTTGCAACCGTGATGGCATCAAGGCGTGAGAGGCCGCTTCGATCAGCTTTGGGGCCGTTCATCTTGCATCGGACGTTCCGTTCCAGCCGGACAGCAACAATGTAGACGGCGGGAGCACACGGTCCGCCTCCCGCAACTTTGGAATGGACGTCACCGTCTAAGCTGCCATATTATC
Source organism: Vicinamibacterales bacterium (assembly GCA_035637115.1). Classification (GTDB taxonomy): domain Bacteria; phylum Acidobacteriota; class Vicinamibacteria; order Vicinamibacterales; family 2-12-FULL-66-21; genus JAICSD01. Next base: position 6,053 of record DASPXV010000006.1, on the reverse strand, counting down.
CTCGGTAACCGAGGACATCGATGAGCAAGCCTTCCGATCTCGTGCAAGGGACGCTGGACCTACTGATCCTGAAAATTCTCGCGCTCGAGCCGATGCACGGGTGGGCGATCAGCCAGCGGCTGCGCCAGATCTCGGGCGACGCTTTGCAGGTCAGCGACGGATCTCTTTACCCGGCCTTGCACAAGCTCGAACAGGAGGGGTCGATCAAAGCCCAATGGCGAACGAGCGATCTCGGCCGGCGCGCGAAGTTCTACGAGCTGACGCGTCCGGGCCGAAAGCAGCTTGAACTCGAGAGGGCGAATTGGGAGCGGCTCTCGAGCGCGATCTCTGCGGTTGTGAAACTGAGACAAGCCTGAGTTGCGTCAGGAGCGAGAGCCATGAATTTGCCGCGCTGGATTGCTGCCTTGCCAGTCCGCGTCCGCTCGATTGTCGGCCGCGCACGGGCGGAGAACGATCTCGACGACGAGTTGTCGTTCCATGTCGCGATGCAGGCGCGCGCGGCGCACGAAGCGGGGACGAGCGAGGCCGATGCGATGCGGCGCGCACGCCTGGATCTCGGAGGCGTGCTGCAAACGAAGGAGCGATGCCGCGACACGTGGCCGCTACGGTGGGCTGAAGACCTTCTCCACGACATCCGCTACGCCTCCCGAGGCCTGCGACGGACCCCTGCGTTCAGCCTGATCGCGATCACGGTGCTCGCGCTCGGCATCGGCGCCAACACCGCCCTGTTCAGCGTCATCTCCGGCGTGTTGCTTCGACCGCTTCCGTATCCGGATGCGAACCGTCTCGTCCGCATCTGGAGCGCCATGCCGGCGCAGGGATATCCGCGGAGCGGAACCGCGCTGCCCGACTATCGAACCTGGCGTGCGACGAACCACTCGTTCGAGGAGATGGGCGCCTCGCACAATACGGTCTACAACCTCACGGGAGTGGATCCGCCCGAGCGCCTGCTCGCTGCCCGCATGACCGCGAGCATGTGGCAGGTTCTGAGGCCCATGCCGCTGCTCGGCACACTGTTTTCCTCTGACGCCGAGCAATGGGGCCATCATCGCGTCGTCGTTGTGAGCGAAGGACTCTGGAAGCGGCGGTTCGGTGCGGATCCCTCGATTCTCGGTCGAACGGTTCAATTGAATGGGCAACCGTTCACCGTTTTCGGAGTCCTGCCCGCCTCGTTTCAGTATCCGAATGCGGGGACGGAGTTGTGGACGCCCGAGTCGTACGCGCCGGGCGACGCGATGGACTCGCGGTCGAATCGTTTCGTCGACGTGATCGGTCGCCTCAAGCCAGCCGTTACCGTACCGCGAGCGCAGGCCGATCTGGCAGTCGTCGCGGCGCAGATCCGGCAACAGTTTCCGGAGAACGCTGGCGTCGACGCCACGATACAAAGCTGGCGCGAGGACATCGTCGGCGGCGTTCGTCCGACGCTGCTACTTCTCTGGGGCGCCGTCGCGATGGTCCTCCTGATCGCGTGTACGAACGTCGCGAATCTGGTGCTCGCGCGCTCACTGGCGCGCCGACAGGAGTTGACAATCCGCGTCGCGATTGGCGCGGGCCGCGGACGCCTCGCGCGACAGCTCCTGACCGAAAACATGCTGCTCGCCTCGGTGGGCGCGATCCTCGGCGTCGGCCTCGCGTACGCGCTCGTTCATTCGCTGCCGACGCTAGGCCCGATCGGCATGCCTCGTCTGGGCGAAGTCCGGCTGGACCGCGTCCCCCTCGCTTTCGCGGCGGGATTGGCCGTTCTCACCGGCGTTGGCTTCGGCGTGTCGCCTCTCCGATATCTTCGGGACGTCGATCTCGCGAACGACCTGAAGGAGTCCGCGCGCTCCGCGGCGGGCAGCACGAGTCAGTCCGGCAGTCGACGCGTGCTCCTGATCGCGGAAGTCTCGCTGTCGCTCGTCCTCCTGATTGGCGCGGGTCTCCTGATTGTGAGCCTGATGCGGCTGCAACAAATCGACCCCGGCTTTCGGTCCGACCACGTGCTGACGGCAAGCGTGAATCTCGCCGGCGCCCGATATCAAAAGCACGAGCAAATTGCGCTTTTCGTCCGCGAACTGATCGATCAGGTCGCGATGCTTCCAGGTGTAGAGGCGGCGGCTGCGAGCACCGGCATTCCGTTGGGCCGAACCGGATGGGGCAAGTTCTTCAACATCGACGGACGGCCGGTGCCATCGTCGCTCGCACAGGTGCCCACCGTCGAGTACCGGCAGGTTACGCCCGCGTACTTCCAAGCCCTCGGTGCCACCGTCAGCCGCGGCCGTGCATTCACGCCGGACGACGATGCGCAGCGGCCACGCGTGGCGATCGTGAACGAGACGCTGGCCACCCGTTTCTGGCCCAACGAGGATCCGATCGGGAGCCGCGTGTCGGCTGCGCCTCCTGAGTCGCTCATCGCAGACGAAATTGCGGGGGCAATTGCCGCCGGACAGCTACCGGCGGATTTCCAAGGAGTCCCGCGTCTCACGATCGTCGGCATCGTGCGCGACGTGCGCGAGCGCGGTCTCGACAGGGAAGTCGCTCCGACGCTGTACGTGCCGTATGCGCAGGCCGTTCCGCCCAATGAAGACCCGTCGGGATCTTTCTTTCTCGTCGTCCGAACGGCGACGGATCCGGTAGCTTATCGACAACCGATCGAGGCCCTCGTGCACCGGCTCGATCCCGACCTCCCGATCGCCAACGTGCAGACGCTCGAGGCCCGGGTTGCCGAGTCGCTGGCGCGACGCCGCTTTGCGATGATGGCCCTCGGCTCCTTCGCAGGGGTCGCCCTGCTCCTCGTCGTTGCGGGAATGTACGGCGTGATGAGCTACCTCGTCACCCAGCGCCGGCGCGAATTCGGTGTTCGGATCGCGCTGGGCGCCACGCCGCGCGATCTGCTCGGTCTCGTGTTATCGCAGGGATTGCAGATCACCGCGATCGGTATTCCCCTCGGGCTCTTGACGGCCGGCGTCCTCTCGCAGTTTGCCGCCGGACAACTGTTTGAGGTGGAACCGCTCGATCCCAGGATTTACGGCGCGACGGCACTGGTCATGGCAGCCGTGGCGGTAGCTGCCTGCGCGCTGCCTGCATTGAGCGCGGCGCGGCTCGATCCGGCGATGACGCTGCGGCAGGAATGACAAGACCACCTCGCAAAACCTTCGTAACTCTCCAAAGGCGACCAATGGGGAGTAACCTGCTTGAGTGAGGCGGGATCGTTCGTCACGCCATAGCCGGGCTTGAGGCGCCAGTTCGTCGACAGTAAACGCCGTCTACTGCCACAGAGCGATAATCCGCATGGAACATCTGATCCGTGACGTGCGATACGGCGTCAGGGTGCTTGCGCGTACCCCTGTCTTTGCCATTGTGGCCATCCTGTCGCTCGCCCTTGGCATCGGAGCAAACGCCGCGATCTTTCAGCTGATCGATTCATTGCGACTGCGAAGTCTGCCGGTCGCCAGGCCGCAGGAGTTGGCCGAAGTGCGCGCCCAAGGCGTGCACGCGTTCGGCGTCTCGCAAGACTTCAACGCCGAAGTGACCTATCCGTTGTGGGAACAGATTCGCGCACAGCAGACGGCGTTCGCCCGCTTGTTCGCGTGGGGCAACACGACATTTCTCGTGGGCCGAGGCGCCGAGATACGTCGAGCGCGCGGGCTCTGGGTCAGCGGCGATTTCTTCCCGGCGCTTGGCATCGTTCCCGAACGCGGACGCCTCTTGACGGCCGACGACGATCGGCGCGGATGCGGCGCCGGCCCGGCCGTGATCAGCCACGCATTCTGGCAGACCTACTTCGGCGGCCGCGACTCGGCGATCGGCAGCACGCTGACGATTTCCGAGCACTCGATGATTGTGGTCGGCGTGGCGCCCGCGCGATTCACCGGTCTCGAAGTCGGTCAGACATTCGACATAGCCCTGCCGACCTGTGCGGTGGCCCTCTGGGCCCCGCTCCTCGACCAGCGCGATTTCTGGTGGCTCACGGTCATGGGCCGTCTCAAACCCGGATGGACGATTGCGCGCGCGAACGAGCAGATGCGCGTGCTGAGCCCTGCATTGCTGACGGCGACGATTCCGGCCGGATACGGCACCGATCTCATCGACAAGTACCGCGCGTTGCGGTTTGGCGTGATTCCGGCAGCGCGCGGTGTGAGCCGTCTTCGCGACGCGCACAGCCTGTCGCTCTCGCTGCTGCTCGGCCTCACGGGCCTCGTGCTGCTCATCACCTGCGGGAACCTCGCCACGCTCATGCTGGCGCGCGCGGGCAGCCGCCAGCGCGAGATCGCCGTTCGAGTCGCGATCGGTGCATCGCGCGTGCGGCTTGTTTCGCAGATGCTCGTCGAAGGTCTGCTGGTCGCCGCTGGCGGCGCACTGCTCGCGATACCCGTGGCGCAGTGGTCGAGCGCAGCGCTCGTGGCATTTCTCGCCACATCGGCCAATCCGATCTCGCTGAACCTGGCCGTCGACTGGCGGTTGATGTCGTTCGTCGGCGCCGTTGCCGTTGTGGCGTCGATTGTGTTCGGCCTCGTCCCGGCGCTGCGCGTGTCGATCGTCGATCCGGTTGCGGCCATGCAGCAGACGTCGCGCGGCATGACGATCGACCGTCGTCGGACACGGTTTCAGAGCGGCCTCGTCGCTGGACAGATCGCGATGTCGTTCGTGCTGGTCGCCGCGGCACTTCTGTTCGTTCGAAGTTTTCGCAACCTGACGTCTGTGGACACCGGCTTCGAACGGAACGGCACGGTCGCAGTCTGGCTTACGGATCCCGGCGCCAACGATCGCTCGCCCCAGGAGCACGTCGCGCTTCAGCAGCGACTGATCGCTGCAATCGGCGCGGTGCCCGGCGTCGCGGCGGCTGCGGCAACAACGCATCTGCCGCTCGGAGGCGGCACCTGGTTTCATTTCTTCAGGATTCCCGAAGAAGTCAGCAACCGGCAGTACGCCGCTCGATTTGCGTACGTCAGCCCCGGCTACTTCGACACCTTGAAGATTCCCATTCGGTCGGGACGCAGTTTTCAGGATTCCGACAATGCGAAATCCCGGCGCGTCCTGTTGGTTAACGAAAGTTTCGTGCGCGAGTATCTGCACGGGGTTGAACCAATCGGCAGCACCATCCACACAATCGCCGAAGCGGGCTATCCGGAGGCGACCTACGAAATCATCGGTACCGTGGGCAACACGAAGTACGCGAGCCTGCAGGAAGGGATGCCGTCCATCGCATACGTGCCGATCGCGCAGGATCCCGACGTGCGGCAGGGGTATCTCGTGATTGTTCGTTCGAACCTGTCATCAGCCGTGGTGGAGCGGGGTATCGCGCAGCGCGTCAACGCCGTGAATCCGCGGATCGCGGTGCAATTCACCAAGATCAAAGATCTGATCGATGAACGGCTTGTGCTTGAGCACGCGATGGCGTGGCTGGCGGGCGCGTTCGGCGCCCTGGCGATCGCCATCGTCGCGATTGGCGTGTACGGGATCATCGCGTATGTCGTCGTGAGCCGCAGAAACGAGATCGCCATCCGTATGTCGCTCGGCGCCACGAGCCGGCAGATTCTGCGGCTTGTTCTGCGCGACACCGTGTGGCCGCTTGCAGCGGGATTGTTTGCCGGCATTCCGCTGGCCATCGCTACGACGCAGATGGGGCGTGCGATGCTCTTTGGCCTCTCACCAGCCGACGTTCCAACGATGGCCGGCGCAGTGGGTTTGCTCATCGGTACCGGCGCACTGGCCGCGTCGCTGCCGGCCTGGCGAGCGACGCGAGTGGACCCAAACGCGGCACTTAGAGCTGAGTAGAGATTCCGTCTCGACCTCTAAACAACAGCGCGTCTACTCGCGACATACGCCGTAGCGTTGACTGGCGGTCCCCGCTCCCGAGATCGGCACGGTTTCGGTTCACTCAACACGCAGAGCCGTTGCCGGATCGATCCGGTACAAAGCCGGTCTGATGCGTCTCGAACGCGGCCGGAGCGATTCCGACGATCGCACATGTACTGTCCCGCACCCGCAAGCTCCGGCCGACCGCGGCAGGGTTCTGTCCGAAACGGCGGACCCACAATCGGTAGCTGATGACCGCAGCACAGCGGTCGTCC
>DASPXV010000005.1:0-37102 GCA_035637115.1 Vicinamibacterales bacterium | reverse complement strand
GTGCACGCGCGTTCATCGCCGATTTGAATAAACGCGGCAACTCGAAAGCCTCAGCGGCGCGCAAGCTGTCGGCGATTCGTGCGTTCGGACGTTACCTGCGTCGCGAGGGCGCTATTGACGGCGACCCTGCCGCGCTCGTCGGCACGCCGAAACGCGAGCAGCGGATTCCGAATCACCTGGCGGTCCAGGAGATGTCCGCGCTACTCGACGCTCCGGACACCTCCGATCCCCTCGGCCGGCGCGACAAGGCGATTTTGGAGCTGTTCTACGCCTCGGGTTTGCGCCTGAGCGAGCTGGTGGGATTGGATCTGGACGACGTGAATCTGTCCGGCCGGGTCGTTCGAGTGCTGGGGAAGGGGCGCAAAGAGCGGATCGTACCCTTCAACAGCCCCACCGCCGCCTCTCTGAGGGCCTGGCTCGCCGACCGCGAGAGTGTCAGACCGGCGTCAGCCACCTCCGCCCCTCCGGGGCTTCGGCGGGACAAGGACGGGGGTCAGCCGCCTCCGTCCCTCCGGGGCTTCGGCGGGCCGAGGACCGGGGTCGGCCGCCTCCGCGGGGCTTCGGCGGGGCGAGGACCGGGATCAGACCGCGCAGTTTCTGGGCGGTCGCGCACGCGAGCCCGCGAGCCGCTGTTTCTGAATTACCGAGGAGGCCGGCTGTCGACGCGGAGCGTGGACAAGCTGGTGCGCCGCTATGTGGCGGCGTGCAGCACGCGCATGGGCATCAGCCCGCACGCGCTGCGGCACTCGTTCGCGACGCACCTGCTGGAGGCGGGAGCGGACCTACGCGCCATCCAGGAGCTCCTTGGCCACGCGCGCCTGAGCACGACGCAGCGTTACACGCACGTGAACGCCGCGCAGCTGATCGAGACTTATCGGAAGGCTCACCCGAAGGCTTGAACGCCTGTCACGCACGTACTCACGCAGAGCTCGTAGAGCGACGCAGAGAAACGTATCTGTTTCTTTGCGTCCTTTGCGGCCTCTGCGTGAGGGCGTATGCAACTGTCGCTGCTAGCTACGCTACGTCGACCATCCTCCGCCCGCGCGGATACTCGATCGCGAGCGTCTTGATCTTGTAGTTCATCACGCGCGGACTGATGTTCAGGAGCTCCGCGGCGTCCTTCTGCACCCAGTTCGACATCTTCAGCGCCTCGATCAGCGCCTGGCGCTCGATCTCTTCGAGCGCAATGCCGGTCGGCGGGATCTTGACGACAGGGCTGCCCTCGCCGCTCGGCGTTGATGTCGACAGCTCGCCGAGACGCAGATCGGTGCTGGTGACCTGCTGTCCTTCACACAGCAGGACGGCGCGCTCGATCGAGTTCTCGAGCTCGCGGATGTTGCCCGGCCAGTTGTAGCGCATCAACAGCTTCAGCGCGTCCGGCGAGATGCCGTCCACGCGCTTCTTCAGTTCGCTCGCGAAGCGGCGCAGGAAGAAATTCGCCAGCGCGCCCACGTCGTCCTTGCGCTCGCGCAGCGGCGGCATCTCGATCGAGACGACGTTGAGGCGGTAGTAAAGGTCCTCGCGGAACTGCCCGTTCGCGACCATCTGCGGAAGGTTGCGATTGGTTGCGGTGATGACGCGCACGTCGGTACGTAGCGTGCGAGTGCCCCCGAGGCGCTCGAACTCGTGCTCCTGGAGCACGCGCAGGATCTTCGCCTGCGTGTTGGCGCTCATGTCCCCGACTTCGTCGAGGAACAGCGTGCCGCCGTCGGCCTGCTCGAAGCGTCCAACGCGCTGCTTGTCCGCGCCGGTGAACGCCCCTTTTTCGTGACCGAACAGTTCGGATTCGAGCAGGTTCTCCTGCAGCGCCGCGCAGTTCACCTTCACGAAGTTACGCGCGGCGCGCAGCGAGTTGTGGTGGATGGCGCCGGCGATCAGTTCCTTGCCGGTGCCCGTTTCACCGCGGATGAGACAGGTCGTGTTGCTCTTCGCGACCTTCTTCACAATCGCGAGCACCGACTGCAGCGCGCCGCTCGCGCCGATGATGCGATCGAAATCGTAGATGTCCTGCTGCGTGTGGCGCAGGTATTCGATCTCGTGCTTGAGGCGACGGTGCTCGAGCGCCTTCTCGACCTTGAGCTCCATCTCCTCGATCTCGAACGGCTTCTGCACGTAGTCGAACGCGCCGATCTTCATCGCCTCGACCGCCGTGTGGACGGATCCAAAGGCCGTCATCAGGATGACGGCGCTCGTCGGGTGCAGCGCCTTCGCGGTGCGCAGCACGTCCATGCCGTCGCTGCCCCCCATCTTCAGGTCGCTGAGCACGACGTCGTATTGCCCCTCGTGCAGCTTCTCGATCGCGACGTTGCCGTTCGGGGCCTCGTCGACGTCGTGGCGCGCGTCCGAGAGCGCGCGGACGATGCCGCGCCTCAACGAATCGTGGTCGTCTGCAACAAGAATCCGTCCCATATCATCCTCATCCAAACAACTGCTGTTGATTGCGAACGGGCAGAGTGACGCGGAACACGGTGCCTCCACCGTGCCGTTCACCCACGTCGATGCGCCCGTCGTGTGCATCGACGATCTTTCGTACGATCGCGAGTCCGAGACCCGATCCCTGTGGTTTTGTCGTGAAGAACGGGCTGAAGATCCGATCCACGACTTCCGGCGGAATGCCGGGGCCGTTGTCCGTGATCGTGATCATGATCGTCGGACCCGTCGCCTGCTCGGCCGCGCTCGCCATTTCTTCGTCGCCATCGACGGCCGTCGCCGCGATCTCGACGTTTCCCATCCCCCCCATGGCTTCGAACGCGTTCGTCAGGAGGTTCGTGAAGATCTGGCGGAGCTGGTGGGGATCTCCCTGGATCGGGCGCAGCGCCTCGGGGACGTCCACGCGAACGTCCACTTTGCCTTTGACCGAGTGGCTCTCCGCCGCCGCGATCGCATCGCGGATGACGTCGGCGACTGCGATGTCTTCCACCTGCAGGCGGAGCGGACGGACGAACGCCAGGACCTCCTGGACGATGACGTTCGCCATCTTCGCTTCCTTGATGATGTCGCCGAGCGTCGACTGCGCGTCCGGTAATTCGGACAGCTGCCGCTTCAGGATGCCAGCCATCACCTCGATGCCGGCGAGAGGATTCTTGACCTCGTGCGCGATCGCGGCGGCCATTTCGCCAAGCGCCGCCAGGCGATCGCGAAGGCGCTCGCGTTCTTCCAGCTGCTCGACGCGCGTCAGGTCCTTGAAGAAGAGCGTGGCGCCGACGTCGCGCCCGCGCGAGTCCCTCACGTGCGACAGCGTGTAGCCGATCACCTTTTCGGTATTTTTCAGCCGCAGCTCGGCCCGATTGGGCAGGTGCGAAAGGTCGAACGCGCTGCTGACGATGCGGCAGACGTCCGGGGCATCCTTCAGGACGTCGGAATAGTGACGCCCGATGTCCGCGGCGCTCGGTTTCAGGCCAAGCGTGCGGTAGGCAATGTCGTTCATCACCGCCACACGGCCGTCGCGCGTGATGGCGATGACGCCATTGCGCAGGTTCCAGACCATGTCCCGGTAGAAGCCATCAGGGACGAATCCACTGGGGCCCTGCGCCGACGCGGGGGGCCTGGTGGACTTCGCCTTTCGCGGTCGCGCAGGTTGCGTCGGCTTGGCGCTCATATCCGATGACAACATTGTAATAAGTCGCAAGGGGCAAATGGTGTGCCCCATCCGTTTAGCGGGAATTTCGAAGAAATCGGCGAATTTTGTTTGGGCGAGCCCGACAAAAATCGACAGAACTTACACTTCTGTCTCTGCCTGCAAGGCCTCCCACTTGTTCATCAGGTCCCCGACTTCCCACATCAGGGCCTGATGGCGGTCGATCAGGGGCTTTGAGACCTGGTGGTTTTCGTAGAACCCAGGGGTCGACATCTGCCCCTCCAGGTCCTTGATCGATGCCTCGGCGGCCGCAATCCTGGATTCGAGGTCCGCGATTCGGCGCTGACGCGCCTCATTCTCTTTCTTGATGCGGCGAGCTTCTGCGTCCGCCTTCTTTTTTTCGTCATAGGAGGCAGGCTTAGCCGCCGGAATCGATGGTCGATTCCCGATGTTCGATGAACCTGGTGTGGGCGGCGCGGCTGCTTTCACCGCGTTCTTCACTTTGATCGCATCGGACATCAGACCTCGGACATCGGACACTGACGTCGCGCGCTGCTTCTGGCTCCACAGAAACTCCTCGTAGTTTCCGGGATAGACGATGGCGTCGCCGCGGCCGATGTCGATGACCTTCGTCGCGAGCTTGTCGACGAAGTACCGGTCGTGCGAAACGAAGATCAACGTGCCGCCGAAGTCCTCGAGCGCTTCGAGCAGGACGTCCTTCGAATCCAGGTCCAGATGGTTCGTCGGCTCGTCCAGCAGCAGCGTGTTCGCCGGACGGAGCAGCATGCGCGCGACGGCGAGTCGCGTGCGCTCGCCGCCTGACAGCACGCGGACCGGCTTCTCGATGTCATCGCCGGAGAACAGGAACCCGCCGAGAATCGTCCGGATGTGCGGGACCATCTGACTCGGGGAATCCCCCGCCAACGTCTCGTAGACGGTAAGAGTTGGATCCAGCTTCGCGGCCTCGTCCTGCGCGAAGTACTGCATGACGACCTGGTGACCTTCGGTCCGCGTCCCCGCGTCCGGCGCTTCCGTGCCGGACAGCATCCGCATCAGCGTGGACTTGCCGACTCCGTTGGGCCCGATCAGCGCGATCCGATCGCCGCGCTCGATGTGCAGGTTGACGTCGTTGAACACGCGCGTCGTCCCGTACGCCTTCCTGACGTGCTTCAATTCCAGCACCATCCGCCCGCTCTTCTGCGTGTGCGGAAACTGGAAGCGCACGCGCTTTCGCTCGGGTGGAATCTCGATGCGGACGATCTTGTCCAGCATCTTGATCCGGCTCTGCACCTGCGACGCCTTGGTGGCCTGATAGCGGAAGCGGTTAATGAATGCCTGCATCCGCTCGATCTCGTCGTCCTGATCGCGCTTCATCTGGCGCAGGCGCTCCATGCGCGCCTCGCGCTCCTTGATGTACGCGGAGTAGTTCCCGACGTAATCCGTCAGCGTGCGCATCCCGATCTCGGTGATGCGCGTGACGACGGCGTCGAGGAAAAAGCGATCGTGCGAGACGAGGATCACGGCGTGCGGATAGTCCGAGAGGTATTCCTCCAGCCAGTTGCGCGCGTCGAGATCGAGATGGTTCGTCGGCTCGTCGAGCAGCAGCAGTCCTGGACGCCCGAGGAGCAGCCGCGCGAGCGCGATGCGCATCTGCCACCCGCCTGAGAACGTCTCGGTCTTCTTGTCCATGTCGCCGTCGGAGAAGCCGAGGCCGCGCAGCACCGTGGTGACCTTGAGCTCGATCGTGTAGCCGTCGCTGCGCCGGAATTCCTCCTGCAGCTCCGAATAGCGCGTGAGCATCTGCTCGTGTTCGTCGTGTGACGCGTCGTCGTCGCCGAGCCTTTCTTCGAGCGACGCGATCTCCGCCTTCATGTCGAGCAGCGGCCTGAACGCCATGCTCGCTTCCTCGCGCAGCGTGCGTCCCGTGTACGAGAGCCCGTCCTGCGGCAGGTAACCGATCGTCAGGCCGGCCGGTTTGACCACGATGCCAGCGTCGGGCTCGTCGATTCCGGCGAGGATCTTGAGCAGCGTCGTCTTGCCGGCGCCATTGGGGCCGCTCAGGCCGACACGTTCCCGGTCGTCGATTTGCCAGGTGACTGCATCGAGCAGCACGCGGTCGCCGAATGATTTGGATATTGAGGAAAGCTGGATCACGGTTGGGGGCAAGTCTTAGCCGCACGCCAAATGTGTCATTTTAGCCCATCCGCTCAGTAACATCGTGTGCACGACGCGAACGGTGGATCGCGCGAGCCATGCGCCATTGGCGAGTACGGTCAAAGACCAGGGCCCCGCGTTCCCGCGCACGCGCACGGTGATCACGATTGGCGCCGCGGTCACGAAGGGACTCACATCCGGGCTCGCCGACGCGAACGAGATCGACGCAGGGGAGACGGAGAGTTCCAGCTGCACCGCGGTTGTGCCCCCCGCTGCGCGTGCACGGGCGCCGCACGCAGACACGCGAGCGTGGACAGCACCGCCGCCGCGACGAGACGTCCTGACCTCATGGCGCGCTCAGCGTATACGTCATCGAGAGCGTGTAAGTGCCCGTCGGATGCGTCCATAGATTGCGGAAATAGAGCTGTTGCGATCCGTTTCGTATCCCGGAGCCGGTCCACGTCGCTACCGTCACTGGAGAAGACGTGCTCAAGGTTCCTGGAACGAAGCCGCCGCCGCTGACCGTCCACGTGATGTTCGATGCCGCGATCACCGTCACGCCCGATCGCAAATCGTCGGTCGCCTGCACGCTGAGCACCACCTGCGCATTCGGTGTCGCTCGCGATTTGGCAGTGATGACGAGCGGCCCACCGAGCGCGGGAATCTGCGGGATGGCATCCGGATCGGCCTCGGGGAAGGAGATGCTCGCGCTCGACACTGTGAGCTTGGCGAACGTGCCGACGTTGGCCGAGAGCGTCGCGGTCGAGGACTGGGCGGCCGCGCGCGCGGCGGGCGCGGCGACCGTCCAGGCCAGAGCGATGACGACGAGGCGTCGTGAGAAGAACATGGACCGGAACGCGGAGGTTCCGGCCCCGTTATCGGCTAGGGCGCGGTCAGCGTTTAGGTGACCGTGGTGCTGTAGCTGCCGGTCTTGTAGCTCCACGAGTTCACCGGCTTGTAGGTCTGCGTGCCCGACTGCGTGCCGCCGCCGGTCCACGCACCGATCGACTGCGCCGCGGTCTTGCTCATGGTGCCGGCCGCGAAACCGGTGCCCGTGACCGTCCATGTGAGGTTGCCGATGCCGATCACGTCCGTGCCATTCGACAGGTCGTCGGAGGCGAGCACCGTCAGCGTGACGTTGCCGTTGGTCGTGGTGCGCGCCTTGACGTCGAGTGAAACCGCCGACGTCGCCGTCAGCAACGTCGTCACGTCAGGATCCGCGTCGCTGAAGCTCGCCGTGCCGCCGACCGTCAGCTTCGCCTTCGCGCTGACCGTCGCCGAAACGGTGACGTTCGCCGTGTCCGTCGCCTGCGCGTACACCGGGTTCGAGAAAAGAAGAACCGCCGCCGCCGTGAGAACGCTGCCCCAAACTGCCTTCGTCATGACTCACTCCATCATCTGAAGTTTCCGTGTCCCTAGTTGGTCGTATGGGCCGGAAAGGGCCGTTGCCGTTCCACCCAGGCATCCAGGTCCGTGCGCCGGAACCGCCACTGACGACCGATCCGGACCGCCGGGAGCTCGCCGCTCCGGATCAGCCGGTAAATCGTCCGCGGCGTCGTTTTCAAATAGCCGAGAACCTCTTCGGTCGTGAGAAACGCCTGTAGTTCGGAAACCGAGTCGTTGTGCATTTCAATGTCCCCATTTGTCATTTCAAGTCCCGCTAGGTGACAGACTTTATATGACATTAACGCTCACGAATGTAGCTCCGCCATTCGGGCCTGTCAAGCCCTTTTGGGGGATCCCCTGAAAAGTGTGAAATTCCGGGTAGTTGCGGGGTTCTACTCGCCCAGCGCCTTGGCGGCGGCGGCGAGGACGCGGGGAACGCGGAACGGTTTCGTCAGATAACCGGAGACACCGAGGTTCACCGCCTCGATGGCGCTCGCCTCGTTCGAGAAGCCCGTGATGATGATCACGGGCAGGTCGGTTTTCAGCCGTCGCGCCTCGCGAATCACGGTCAGGCCGTCCACGCCCGGCATCTTGAGGTCGGTGATCAGCAGATCGTAGGGAATCATCCGCAGGCGATCGAGCGCCGCGCGGCCGTCGGGCGCGAGGTCCACGTCGTACTCCGCGAGCGCGAGCGTCTTCGAGAGCAGATCGCGGATTGTCGCTTCGTCATCGACCACGAGGACGCGCGGGCGTCCTGCGGCGACAGATGCGGATCGCTGTGGTGCGGCGGCGGCTGTCGTGGGACGGCCCCCGCGGGGACGCTGGCTTTCAAGCCAGGCATCGATGTCGCGCTTGCGGAACCGCCACTGACGGCCGACCCGGATTGCCGGAATCTTGTTGGCCTTAATCAGCCGGTAGACCGTCCGGAGATTGACCTGCAGGTACTCGAGTACCTCTTCGGTCGTCAGGAAGCTTTCATCAATCATGATCGGGAGGACCCTGTGTCACTCTATCACCACTATCGGCGCCTGGCAGTTCGATCCGGAACGCCGCGCCCCCCTCGGGCGCATTGGCTGCGACGATGGTCCCCCCATGTTCGTTGATGATCCCGTAGGTGATCGCGAGGCCCAGGCCCGTGCCCTGGCCGACGTCCTTCGTCGTGAAGAACGGATCGAAAATCCGCGGCAGCACGTCGGGTGACATGCCCCCACCGGAATCGCGGATGGTCACCACCGCCTTGCCGTTCGCCGTGCCGGTTTCAATGTCGATACGGCATCCTCCGGCGTCGCGCGTCGCGTGCTCCGCATTGATGACGATGTTCAGCAGTGCCTGCTGGAGAAGCAGCGGATCGCCATAGATGACGGGGACGTCCGTCCCCTTTCGGCGCGCGACCGTGATGCCGGCGCGTCGCATCTGCACGCCACGGCTGCCAAGCACGCGCGTGACGATGCGATCGATCTCCACAGGCTCGCGCTGCATCCGGTGCGAGCCGGTGAACACGAGCAGGTTGTGGACAATCTTCGCGGCGCGATCCGCCTCGGTGTAGATCTGTTTCAGCTGCTTGCGCACCGGCTTCGCCGCGTCGGTCATGTCGATCAGAAGTTCCAGGTGGCCGAGCACGCCCTGCAGCGGGTTGTTCATTTCGTGCGCGATGCCGGCGACGAACTGCCCGAGCGCGGCGAGCTTCTCCGATTGCGCGAGCCGCTCGCTCAATGCCGCGCGCTCGGCTTCGAGGCGCGTCTGGCGCGTGATGTCCCGCGCGACGAGCACGCGGCCGCCGGTGCGGCCGTCCTGGCTGGAGAGAGGCGTCGCCGTCAGCAGGAATGTTCCCTTCAGCGCAGCGTCCTCGACGCGATGCTGTGCGGGGGACGCCGCGTCCTGGGGCATCGGCGATTGCACGTAGGCGAACGTCTCCGCGCCGACGAGATCCCGCAGCGGCCGGCCCAGTACCTCCGCGCGCGACAGGCCGACGCGCGCGGCAAACGCCTCGTTCGTCTGCACGAGGCGCAGATCGTTGTCCGTGACGGCGACGAGATCGACGAGCGAGTTGAACGTGTCCTCGAGGAGGCGCCGCTGGCGGAGCACGTCCTCGAGCAGCAGCACGTTTTCGATCGCGACCGACAGCTGCCGCGCCAGTTCGTGCGCGAACTCGAGGAACGCCTCGTCCTCTGCGGTCCCCTCGCGTTCGATCGTCAGCGTCCCGAGCGCGCGGCGCCACCCGCGCAGCGGCGCGACGATGCGGTTTCCGCGGAGGGCCGGGCGTTCGAGCCGGAGTCCGTCGGCCGCGTAATGCGAGGCGTCCTCGACGCTGACCCGTTGCCCCGGCGTGTCCCCGCCCGCGGAGGCCGCCAGCGTGAGCAGACGGCTGCGGCGATCGTGCAGCCAGATTTCGACCGCCGTCGCGCCCAGGATGTCGCGGATCCCTGGCGTTAGCGGCTCGAGGGCCGCCGTCAGGCTGAACGTGTTCGACACCCCCTGCGAGAACAGCAACAGCAGCTCGCGCAGGCGCTTATGGATGCGGACCTCCCGTTCGAGACGGGCGGGATCTGAGATCATGGATGCCTAAGACTAAGGCCTAAAGCCTAAAGCCAAAAACCGAGACCCCGGGTCTAAGAAAGTAAGAAGTGAGCTCCTTCGGGATGGCGTCGACAGACGAAGAACTGGTCGCCCGGTCGCAGGGGGGTGACCTGGATAGCTTCAACCAGCTCGTGGTGCGCTGGGAACGGCCGATTTACGCGCTGGCGTACCGCACGATCGGGCGGGAAGAAGACGCCCGCGACGTCTGCCAGGAGACGTTCCTGCGCGCCTTTCGGGCGCTCAAAGGGTTCAAGGGGCAGGCGAAGTTTTCGTCCTGGCTCTACCGCATCACGTTGAATCTCTGCCGCGACTGGATTCGGCGCGAGCGGAGGCAACCCATCGCGCAGGCCCCGGAAGGGGTGGATCTCGTCGAGCTCGCGTCGGAGCAGACGCCGACCGAGACGATCGAGGATCTCGTCGCGCGCAAGGAAATCAGCCAGGCCGTCGCGCGCATCATGGCGGAACTGCCCGAAGAGCAGCGCACGGCCATTCTCCTGAAGGAGTACCACGGGCTGACCTTCCAGGAGATCGCGGACATGCTGGATTGCCCGTTGAGCACGGTGAAGACACGGTTGTATCAGGGCCTGCACGTGCTGCGCCGGCAGCTGGGACGTGAAGGCGTGGGAAGAAACCATGTGTGATAAAGAACGACTCGTTTCCTATCTGTACGATGACCTTGGCGACGCGGAGCGCGTCATGTTCGAGACGCACCTGCGCGAATGCGCGGAGTGCCGCGACGAACTGAGTGCCCTGCGCGGCGTGCGCGCGGATTTGATCTCGTGGTCACCGCCGCAGCCGGACTTCGGCTTCCGCGTCGTGCGCGAGCCAAAAGTCCTGCCGTTTCAGCCGCGCTCGTGGCGCGCGTGGCTGACGCCGGCTGCGGGTCTGGCGGCCGCCGCGGTGCTGGTGCTCGCCGCGGCCGCGGCGATCGCACACGTGGAGATTCGCCGCGGTCCCGGCGGCGTGACGGTGCGCACCGGTTGGTCCGCCTTCGCTCCCGGCTCGGGCGGGAGCGAAGGCGGAATGACTCCGCAGTCGCAGGTGCGGCAGGCGTCCGCGCCGGCGGTCTCGAACGCAATCGATCCGGCGGCGCTCGCTGCACTCGAACGCCGCATCAACGTGCTCGAGGCGTCCGCCCATGACGCGAGCGGCGTGCGCAACGCGTCCATGCTCAGCGCGCGTTCGTCGGACGCGGAGATTCTCAGGCGCGTTCGGGAGCTGCTCGCGCAGAGCGAGACGAAGCAGCAGGGTCAGCTCGCGCTCCGCGTCGCGCAGGTCCTGCGCGACGTCGAGGCGCAGCGCGTCGCGGATCTCTCGCGCATTCAGCAGGGAATGCGCGGCATCGAGGCCTCGGTGAGCGCCGAAGCCCAGGGTCACCGCGAATTGACCAATTACATCCTCGCGTCGTCCAAACAGAAGTAATCGGCCATCGGACATCGGACAGGCAAGAATCATATGAAGGTAGCAACGTTCGTCGTAATCGCCACGATCGCATCCAGCGGCGGGGCTTACGCGCAGGTCCCGGCCGACGCACAGCAGGCGCCGAGTCAGCCCGCGCCGTCGCGGCCCGCGGTGGATCCGCGGCGAGACGATATCCGCGTGATGGAAAGCGTACTGACGCAGGCGCTTCAGAAGGGGGCGCAGGATCTCGCGCGGCAACTGAAGATGAACGAGCCGAACAGCGCGTTCGTCACCGGCACCGGGCGCGCGCGTGGATTCATCCTCGAGGGCTATGGCGTGTTCTTCGACGTCGACGTGCCGGGCATGAAGCAGAGCGTCGTGTGGTCGGCGCAGATGGTGCAACTGGCGCAGGACAAACAGCGCGCGCTGCAGGTGCTCGCGACCTTGCGGCCCGACGATCCGCTGCGGAAGGTCGCGGTGGAGAACATCCGGCAGATCGATCGGTTGATGGCGGCCGCCCAGTCGGGGCAGGTTCTGGTTCCCAGTCCTCTCGCGCCTACGCAGATGATGCCGCCCCGCGATCGTGTGGAGGCGACAGCTGTTGCAGAGGGGGGCGCACCTGCGGCGGCGTCGTTGGTGCCATTGACCGCCGTCGCTGAAGTTCGCGATCCGAACGAGCTCTACACCGAATCCGTCAAGAGCGCGCTGATCGACTCGATGCTGCGTTACGGGCCGATCCTGAAGATTGGGGACAACGAATGGCTTTCGGTCGCCGCGAGCGACAGCGACGGGCCGCAGATTCCGGGGCAGCTGGACGAGACGTCGCGGATCGTCATCCGCGTGAAGGGCAGCGACCTGTCGGCTTTCCAGGCCGGCAAGCTCACACGTGAGGAAGTGCTGAAGAGGGTGGAAGTCCGCGAGTTCTAGACCTAGAATCCGGGGATGCGTTATCTGGCGCGCGCCGTCCTCGTCCTCGTTGTGCTCGGTGGCCTGCTTAGCGCGGGCTGTTCCAAGCCGGTTGACCTGAAGCAGGCGCTCCAGGTCACCGATGTCATTACTGGTTACCACGACGCGGGCGTCGTCGCCGGCAAGAACAAGATCGTGCCGAGCATCACCTTCCGGCTCAAGAAGCAGCCCGACACGAGTGTCCGGCCGCTGTCGCTGAACGTCGCGTTCAAGAAGCTCCCGCCCGCCGGCACCGCAATCCCGCCAGGATCACCAACAGAGACAGACTGGGACGAAAAGTTCGTGCAGAGCGTGCCGTTCCAGGGGGATCAGACCGGCGCGATGACCTTCCAGGGCGAAGCGGGTTATACGGCGGAACCGCCGCAGACGCGCGCGGACATTCTCAAGCATCGCCTTTTCCAGGACGTGCGCGTCCACATCTTCGCGAAGCACAGTGCTTCGCAGTGGGTGGAGATCGCCTCCTTCGACATCCCGCGTCAGCTGCTGACACAGTAGCCAGTGACGCTGCCTCCGCAGAATGTCCAGGCGGCTGCACCTGCCGCAGGTCTGATCCGGCGTCTGGGTCCGCTCGACGCCGCGGCGATCGTCATTTCCAACGTCATCGGCGGTGGCATCTTCTTCGTTCCGATCATCGTCGCGCAGCTCGTACCGAATCCCTGGTGGATGCTCGGCGTCTGGCTGTTCGGCGGCGCGCTCGCGTTCGCGGGTGCCATGGCCTACGCGGAGCTTGCGTCGGTGCGTCCGCACGCCGGCGGCGAGTACGTGTATTTGCGCGACGCGTTCGGCCCGCTCGCGGCATTTCTGACCGGGTGGACATCGTTCGTCGCGGGATTCTCCGGCGCGATCGCAGCAAGCGCCGTCGCGCTCGCGGATTACGTCACCCGCTTCGTGCCCGCTGCCGCCAGCGCGCGGCCGGCGATCGCGATCGCGGCGATCGCCACGCTCACGGTGATCCACGTGCGCGGTCTCGGTCCGGGACGCATCGTGCAGAACGTGCTGGCCGGGTTGAAGGTGTCGGCGATCGTGCTGATCGTCGCTGCCGGTTTTGCCATCGGCCACGGCAGCGCGGCGAACTTCTCCAGCGGCGCGGTCACCGCGCCCATTCCGTGGGTGCTTGCGCTCGTTCCGGTGATGTTCAGTTATTCCGGTTGGAACGCAGCGGCGTACGTGGCGGAGGAAGTCCGCAACCCCTCGCGCAACGTGCCGCTCGCGCTCGCGCTCGGAACGATCGCGGTCATCGTCCTCTACGTCGCGCTCAATGCGCTCTACGTGTTCGTGTTACCGATGCCGCAGCTCGCGTCGCTCGACGGCCGGCTGATGGATACAGTCGCCGAACGGCTGTTCGGCTTCGCGACCGGGAACCTGATCGCGCTGTTCACGATCGTCAGTCTCGCGGCGAGCATCAGCGCGATGGTGCTCGCGGGACCGCGCGTCTACTTCGCCATGGCGCGCGACGGCATCTTCGTCCGCGCCGCGGGACGCGTCCATCCGCGTTTCCACACGCCCGCGACCGCAATCATCGCGCAGGCGGTGTGGAGCAGCGTGCTCGTCCTGTCCGGCACCATCTCGCAGCTCGTGAACTACACCGGCTTCGCAGTCGTCCTCTTCGCGGCAATCGCGGTGTGCGCACTGTTCGTCCTCCGCCGCCGCAATCCACTCGCCCCGCGTCCGTTCTCCGCGCTGGGCTATCCCTGGGCCCCCGCGATCTTCGTCATCGCCAGCGCCGTCATGGTTGGCAATGCCCTCTGGCGCCAGCCGAAGACGACGCTCGCCGGCTGCGCAGTGATCCTCGTCGGCGTGCCGGTGTACTTCCTGTTCAAGTCTGGCAAGTCTGCTCAAAACTGATTGTTCGCTTGTCGGCGCCCTCTGCGAGAGCTCTCGACAAGCCGCCTCGTTACTCCCGGTTGCGCGATAAAAGAGCTACAAGTGTGAGGATGGCGAGCGTACCGTCGCTGGCGGAGAAAAGTAGAAACGACTTCGGGGAGTGGCGGACGAAGTAATCCAGCAGGAAAGCGATTGCGCCGGCGCTCTTCAGCCCGACGCCCATGACCCATAGATACCATCGCGCCGCGACGGGATCGCGGTATGGCCAGTAATAGCCGATGCCGACGGAGAGCAGGAAGATTCCGTTGAGATCGGAGAAGATCGGCGGCTGCGCGGGAGCGACGCCGAAGAGTGCGGCGAAGCGATCGGCCGCCAATAAAAGAAAAAGGCCGATTGCCCCGTCATAAATTCCTGAGACGGCGGCAACCGGCCTTGGCTTCAAATTTCCAAATTACCCGATTTCCAGATTTCCAGATTTACTGAATTCTCTTCAGCTCTCCCTGGAAGGTAATCGTCTGGTCCGGCGTGATCAGCACGTCGAACTCGGCGCTCTCGAATCCCTCGGCGCGGACTTCGACCTTGTGGCGGCCGCCGTTCAGCGCGAGCTTCTGGAACGCGCCGTCGAACTGATCGACGAGTCCGACGAAATAGCCATCCACGTACACCTTCGCGTTACGCGGCTTCACCTTCAGTTTCAGGTTGCCCTGATCGCGCGTGTTGTAGATGCCGGAGGAGTAGCCGCCGTAGCCGGAGCCGTAGCCGGAGTAGTACGGATCGAACGGATCGCCGAAGTACGGGCTCCAGCCGAAGCCGGAATACAGGCCGTAGCCCATCCCGAACGAGTACGGGTAATAGCCGTAGCCGTACCGATTCCCGTAGCCATATCCGTAACCGTACGGATCGTAGTACCCACCGCCGTAGTAGTAAGGATCGTAGTAGCGGCCGCGATTGCCGTTGCGATCCGGAGGAGGCCCGACGCGATCGGTCGCCGTCCCGGTTGCCGGCCGATCTCCGCGCGGGCGGCTCCACGTCGGCACTTCACGCGTACCCGAAGCATTGTTGCTGTCGCTCGCCGCAGGATTGCTGCGCGAACGTGTCGCCGCGCCGCCGTTGCTGCCGGAGCCCGACGATCCTGACGATCCAGACGACGCGGTCCCGCGCGGAACGGCGCGCTCACCACCGCCACTGCCGCTGCTGCTGCCGCTCGATCCCGATGCAGTGCGCGGTGTCGCCTTCTGGTCGCCGCTGTCGGCGCTCACGCTGTTCGCCGCCGAATAGCCCGCGCGATGCGAGGGTGCGGTGTCGCGGAAGCCCCGCGAACCGGAGCTGAGATTCGCCGACGCTGCGTCGACGCCGGACGGCGAGCTGAAACTCACGCCGTTCGATCCCGAAGAAGACGAAGACGAGCCGCCGCTCACAACACTGCTGCCGCCGCCGGACCCGCCGCTGCTGACGGGACTGCCCCCGCCGTTACCGGAACCGCCGCCACCGGTGCTGCGGTCTCCCGACGCGCCGCCGCCGGCCGGCGAGCCGCCTTCCCTGGGACTCTGCGCGAGGACCGGCGATGCCACGAGCGTGACGCCCGCGAGCACGATTCCGAGGCTGAAATTGCGAACCTTCATATTTGCGCTCCTCCGCGCGGGTAGACCTAGCTGTACGCACCCTAATTCTGCAACAGATTTGCCACACGTGACCCCCTATTTTTGGGGTGTTTATCAGCCTCAGCCGCGCGGTGTGTCCTGACCCGGCTGCACTATCGTCCCCTCTGATAGACTCGTGTTTTCGGCCAGTTTTGCCCCATGTTCCACGCAACTACAGTCCTGTCGGTCCGCCACAACGGCCAGTCGGTCATGGCCAGCGACGGCCAGGTCACCTTTGGCGACACTGTCGTCAAGCAGCGCGCGCGCAAGATTCGGCGTCTCTATAACGATCGCATTCTTGCCGGTTTTGCCGGATCGGCGGCCGATTCCTTCGCCCTGTTCGCACGATTCGAAGCCAAACTCGAGCAGTACCGCGGGAATCTCGAACGTTCGGCCGTCGAGCTCGCGAAGGATTGGCGCACGGATCGCATTCTTCGTCGTCTCGAGGCGATGCTCGTCGTCATGGACGGCCAGGCGACGTATCTGCTGTCAGGAAACGGCGACCTCATCGAGCCTGACGATGGGATCGTCGCGATTGGATCGGGTGGCGCGTACGCGCTGGCGGCGGCGAAGGCGCTGTCACAGCACACGACGCTCGACGCGCGCGCGATCGCGGAACAGGCCATGCACATCGCTGCGGCGATCTGCATCTACTCGAACGATGCGCTGAGCATCGAAGTTCTATAACTCCCGGAAGCCCGTAGCACGTCATGCCGATCTATTTGCCGGAAACCACGACCTCGACGATCCAGTCGCTCACGCCGCGACAGATCGTCGCCGAGCTCGACAAGTACGTCGTCGGTCAGCACCAGGCGAAGCGCGCTGTCGCGATCGCCTTGCGCAACCGCATGCGGCGGCGCAAGCTCCCCGCCGAGATGGCGGAAGAAGTCGCGCCGAAGAACATCCTGATGATCGGGCCAACCGGCGTCGGCAAGACCGAGATCGCGCGCAGGCTCGCAAAGCTCGCGCAGTCGCCGTTCCTCAAGGTTGAAGCCTCGAAATTCACCGAGGTTGGTTATGTCGGCCGCGACGTCGAGTCGATGATTCGCGACCTGACGGAGATCGCCGTGGAGCTCGTGCGCGAAGAGCGGACGGCAGAAGTCCGCGAGAAGGCGAAGCAGGCCGCGGAAGAGCGCGTGCTCGACCTGCTGCTGCCGCCGCTTCCTCCCACGTCCGAGTACGACGAGAACGCCGCAACGATCCGCGAGCAGGCGCAGCGCACGCGCGAGAAGCTGCGCGAGCAGCTCCGCGAGGGACGCCTGGATCACAAGCAGCTCGAGATCGACGTGCGCGAGCGATCGTTCCCGTCGTTCGAGATCATCCAGGGGGGCTCCGTCGAAGAGGTGGACATCAACGTCAGGGACATGTTGCCCGGGCTGTTTCAGGGCAAGACGCGGAAGCGCCGCGTTCCCGTTCCCGAAGCGCTCGATGCGCTGCGCCAGGAAGAAGAGCAGAAGCTCGTCGACATGGACAGCGTCGCGCGCGCCGCGGTCGAGCGCGTCCAGGAGGCCGGCATCATCTTCGTCGACGAGATCGACAAGGTCGCGGGACGCGAAGGGGGCCATGGCCCGGACGTGAGCCGCGAAGGAGTGCAGCGCGACATCCTCCCGATCGTCGAAGGGACGACCGTCAATACGAAGTACGGGATGGTGAGGACGGACCACATCCTCTTCATCGCGGCGGGCGCGTTCCACGTGTCGAAGCCGTCAGACCTGATCCCGGAATTGCAGGGGCGTTTTCCCATCCGCGTGGAGCTGGAGCCGCTCGGCCGCGGCGACTTCATCCGCATCCTCACCGAACCGCGCAACGCGCTCGTGCGGCAGTACACGGCGTTGCTGTCGACCGAAGGCGTCACGCTGCAGTTCACGCCTGACGCGATCGATCGGATTGCGGACGTGGCGACGATGGTGAACGAGCGCACGGAGAACATCGGCGCGCGGCGCCTTCACACGGTGATGGAGAAGCTGCTCGACAACGTGTCGTTCGACGCGCCGGACCTCACGGACAAAGAATTGACGATCGATGCGGCCTATGTGGATCGCATGCTCAGTGAGATCGCCCGCAACGAAGATCTCTCACGCTATATTCTGTGACGATGACCTGGAGAGGATTCGCTCTTTCTTCCGTCTTCCTTCTTCTTTCTTCCTTCTTGGGTTGTGGCAAGAAAGGCCCTCCGCTGGCGCCGCTGAACATGGCTCCGGAGGCGCCGCAATCGGTCGCGGCGCGGCGCCTTGGCGACACCGTGTTCGTGCAGTTCACGGTTCCCGCGAAGAGCGCGGCCGGAACCGGGCCGTTCTCCGTCGATCATCTCGATGTGTACGCAGTGACGATCGCCCCCGGCGCGGCAACGCCGCCGAATCGTGACCTGCTGAAGCCGCAGTTCGCCGTCGCGAAGATTCCAGTGCGGCGGCCGCCGGATCCCGAGGCGCCGCCGGCCGAAGGAGACGAAACGGACAAACGTCCCAAGCCTGGTGACATTATCGCGTTTGTCGAGAAGCTCACGCCGGCCGCGCTGACGCCGCAGGCTTCAAAACCCGTCGTCGAATCATCCGGCGCGAAGAAGCCCGCGCCCCCGTCCGTTGTGTCCCCTGCTGCGGCGGCCGCGCCCGCCGTGGCAGCACCCGCTCCGCCTTCGGTGCTGTCGCGCATTTACCTCGTCCAGGGTGTCGCCCGCAACGGAACGCGAGGCCCCGCGTCGGTTCGCGCCAACGTCCCGCTGCTCGACGCGCCCGGACCCGCGCGTCCGGCGACGACCTCGTACGACGCGTCTTCCGTCACGATCACGTGGCAACCGCCCGCCTCCCGATCCGACGAAGCGCCAGGCGTGACCTACAACGTCTACGCCGCGCCCGCCGCGGACTCCGGCGCCGCGGGCGCTCCGGCGTCCGCGCCGGCGCCGCTCAACGCCGCACCGCTGACGGAGACGACCTTCAAGCACGAGGGAGCAACGGCCGGTAAAGAGCAGTGCTTCATCGTCCGGAGCGTGGCGACAGTGGGCGCCGCGGCGATCGAGAGCGATCCGTCCGATCCGATCTGCGTGACGCCGCTCGACACGTTCCCGCCAGCGGCGCCGAAAGGGCTGGCTGCTGTGGCGGGGACGGGGGTCGTCAATCTGATCTGGGACGCGAACACGGACGCAGATCTCGGCGGCTACGTCGTGTTGCGCGGGGAAGCGCCGGGTGACACACTGCAGCGGCTCACGCCGGATCCGATCCGTGAGACACGCTACGTCGATCGGACGGTGAGCGCTGGCGTCACCTACGTTTATGCCGTGGTGGCGGTCGATCGGGCGACGCCGCCGAACCAGAGTGCGCTCTCGAACAAAGTGCAGGAAATCGCGCGATGAAAAAGTACTACCGCATCGAGTACCAAGGCGCGCCGCGGCACGCGATTGAGGACGGTAGTACGTGGCGCCTGCTCGACGGCGATCTATTCGGCCAGCACAAGGCCGGCGAGGAAATCGCCGCGAACGGCCATCGGCTGTTGCCGCCGGTAATGCCGTCGAAGATGGTTTGCATCGGGCTGAACTACAAGGACCACGCCGCGGAGCAGAACAAGCCGCTGCCGACATCGCCGCTGATGTTCATCAAGCCGTCGACGGCGGTCGTGGGACCCGACGAGGCGATCGTCATTCCTGGCGACATCGGCCGTGTCGACCACGAGGCGGAGGTGGGCGTCGTGATCAGGCGCCGCGCGCATCACGTGAAGGAGGCTGACGCGCGGGACTACGTGCTCGGGCTCACGTGTTTCAACGACGTCAGCGCCCGCGATCTGCAGCAGAAGGGGGTCCAGTACACGCACGTGAAGGGGTTCGACACGTTCGCGCCGATCGGTCCGTGCGTCGCGACGGTCGACTACCGGTCCGCCGACGGCATCGGCGTCCAGGGATGGGTCAATGGCGAGAAGCGGCAGGACTCGTCAACGAAGCAGCTGGTCTTCTCGATCGATTACCTGATTGCGTACATCACTCGCGTGATGACGCTGCTGCCCGGCGATATCATCGCAACCGGTACGCCGTCGGGTATCGGACCGATCAAGCCCGGCGACCGCGTCACGATCAAGGTCGCGGGTGTCGGCGAGCTCACGAATCCAGTTACAGGGGGACAGTCATGAAGCTCTTCATCGATACGGGGAACATCAAGGACATCGAGGCGCTGGTGCCGCTCGGCATCATCGACGGGATCACTACGAACCCATCGCTGCTCGCGAAGGAGCCGGGCGACTATCGCGACATCCTGAAGAAGATCTGCGACCTGGTGAAGGGGCCGACGAGCGCCGAGGTCACCGAGCTCGAAGCGCAGGCGATGATCAGGCAGGGCCGCGATCTGTCAAAGATCGATCCCTGGATCGTCGTCAAGGTGCCGCTGACGAAGGACGGAATCAAGGCGTGCAAGGCGCTCTCGAGCGAGGGCATCAAGGTGAACGTCACGCTGTGCTTCTCGCCCGCGCAGGCGCTGCTCGCCGCGAAGGTCGGCGCGAGCTACATCAGCCCGTTCGTTGGCCGGCTCGATGACGTCTCGACGCCCGGCATGGAGCTGGTCCGCGACATCGTTGAGATCTACGAGAACTATCAGTTCAAGACCGAGGTGCTCGTCGCGAGCACGCGCGGGGCGATGCACATCGTCGAAGCCGCGCGCATGGGGGCCGACATCTGCACGTGCCCGCCCGCCGTCATCGAGGCGCTCTTCAATCACCCGCTGACCGACGTCGGGTTGAAGAAGTTCCTCGCGGACTGGGAGAAAGCCTACGGCGTAGGAGCAGCGAATCGCTGATCGTGGATCCCATTAAGCATCTCGAGGACCTCGAGCGGCGCGCAGAGTTGGGCGGCGGTGAAGCGCGGCTGAAGAAGCAGCACGCCGCCGGCAAGCTGACGGCGCGCGAGCGCATTGACCTGCTGTTCGATCCCGGCACGTTCCAGGAGACTGACAAGCTCGTTACACACCGCTGCCGCGACTTCGGAATGGATGATGCGCCGGCGATTCCGGGTGACGGCGTCGTCACCGGCGTCGGACGCATCGATGGGCGTCCTGTCTACGCGTTTGCGCAGGATTTCACCGTCTTCGGCGGATCGCTCTCGGAGACGAACGCCGCGAAGATCGTGAAGATCATGGATCTTGCGGTGAAGATGGGGGCGCCGATCGTCGGGCTGAACGATTCCGGCGGCGCGCGGATCCAGGAAGGCGTGCTGTCGCTCGGCGGTTACGCGGACATCTTTCTGCGCAACACGCTCGCGTCCGGTGTCGTGCCGCAGATCTCCGCGATTATGGGGCCGTGCGCCGGCGGCGCGGTGTACTCGCCCGCGATCACCGATTTCAACGTCATGGTCGAGAACACGAGCTACATGTTCGTGACCGGGCCGGACGTCATCAGGACCGTCACCCACGAAGAAGTCACGAAGGACGAGCTCGGCGGCGCGATGACGCACAACGCGACGAGCGGGGTCGCGCACTTTGCGGTCCCCGACGATCGCGCGTGCCTGCGGCTACTCCGCGAGCTGCTGTCCTACTTGCCGGGAAACAACGTCGATCAATCGCCGCGGATGGAAACATCCGATCCGATCGATCGCGAAGATGAAGCGCTCGATCGCCTCGTGCCTGCGTCGCCCAACCAGCCCTACGACATGCTGGATCTCATCCACGCGATTGCGGACGAGGGAGCGTTCCTCGAGGTCCATCGCTACTTCGCGAAGAACATCATCGTCGGCTTCGCGCGCCTGGGCGGCCGTTCGGTCGGCATCGTCGCCAACCAGCCGGCGCATCTTGCCGGCACGCTCGACATCGATGCCTCGGTGAAGGCGGCGCGATTCGTGCGGTTCTGCGACGCGTTCAACATTCCGCTCGTGACGTTCGAAGATGTGCCCGGGTTCCTCCCCGGCACCGTGCAGGAGTTCGGCGGCATCATCCGCCATGGCGCGAAGCTTCTCTACGCGTTCGCCGAAGCGACAGTGCCGAAGGTCACGGTGATCACGCGCAAAGCCTACGGCGGCGCGTACTGCGTCATGGCCAGCAAGCACATTCGTACCGACGTGAACTTCGCGTGGCCCGGCGCCGAGATCGCCGTGATGGGTCCCGAAGGGGCCGTCAACATCCTCTACAAGCGCGAACTCGATAAGGCCGCCGACCCCGTGGCCGCGCGCGCCGAGCGCGTCGCCGAGTTCCGCGAGAAGCTCGCCAACCCGTACGTCGCCGCCGCGCGCGGCTTCATCGACGAAGTCATTCACCCCCGCCAGACCCGCGCCAAGCTCATAGCCGCGCTCTCCGGCCTCGAAACGAAACGCGACAAGAATCCACCAAAGAAGCACGGGAATATTCCGCTGTAGTTCTTCGCGGCTGCTTGTCACGACGTACAACACAGAGCCACAAAGGCCACAGAGACGCGCAAAGAGTTTTAGCCGCGGAATGCGCGGAGTACGCGACGCGCGCAGCGAAGACAACTGAATAAGCGGCCGCCTTGAGGCGCGTTCGCGCCGCGTTCCGCTCGACGGCCGGAGGCCGGCAGCGTGAACGCGCCCGGGCCGGCCCTCTACTTCCGTGAACTCGATGTCCTCCGTGGGCAAGAATCACGTCCGTGTGAAACGCCTTTGCTGCGCTCACCATCCGCGCCAGAAGCCCCCCTGAAGCGCTTGAACCGACTACAATTAACATCGTGAAAGTCCTTGTCGCCAACCGTGGCGAGATTGCGGTTCGCGTCATCCGTGCGTGCCGGGAGCTCGGGATCCCGGCGGTCGCGGTGTATTCGGACTGCGATCGCGGAGCGCGGCACGTGCGCGACGCGGACCAGGCGGTTCATCTCGGCGCGAGTCCCGCATCGGAGAGCTACCTGCGCATCGACAAATTGATCGACGCGGCAAAGGCGACTGGCGCGGACGCCGTGCATCCGGGCTACGGATTTCTCGCCGAGAATGCCGCGTTCGCGCGGGCGTGCACGGATGCGGGACTCACGTTCATCGGCCCCTCGCCGGAAGCGATCAAGTTGATGGGCAGCAAGACGGGCGCGCGTGAGGTTGCGGTGCGTGCCGGCGTGCCGGTTGTGCCGGGCACGGACGCGCCGCTCGACGCGTTGGCGAGCGATGACGAGATCCTGCGCGAAGGCGCGCATGTCGGCTATCCGTTGATGGTAAAGGCGGTCGCCGGCGGCGGTGGCAAAGGGCTGCGCATCGTCGAAAAACCGGACGCGCTGCTCAACGCGGTGCGCACCGCGAGATCGGAAGCGGGGTCGGCGTTCGGCGACAGCGCGGTGTACTTCGAGCGCCGCATCAACAAGCCGCGGCACATTGAAATCCAGCTGCTTGGAGACAAGTACGGCACCGTGATTCCGTTCGTCGAGCGCGAGTGCTCGATCCAGCGTCGCCATCAGAAAGTCATCGAAGAATCGCCATCGATGGCCGTCGATCCGCATTTGCGGCGGCGCATCGCCGACGCCGCGGCCGCCGTCGCAGCAGCGGCTGAATACACGAACGCCGGCACGATCGAGTTCCTGCTCGACGAGGACGGCTCGTTCTACTTCCTCGAGATGAACACGCGCCTCCAGGTGGAGCATCCGATCACCGAGATGGTGACGAGCCTCGACCTGGTGCACTGGCAGATCCGAATCGCGCGCGGCGAGCGGCTCACGATCGATCCGGATCGCGCGCTGACGCCGCACGGTCACGCGATCGAATGCCGCATCTACGCGGAGGATCCCGACCACGGCTTCATGCCGTCGCCAGGGCTCGTCCGTGGAATCCGGCCAGCCGCCGGGCCGGGCATTCGCGACGACGGCGGCGTGCTGCCGGGATACACCGTGCCCGTCTTCTACGACTCGATGATCGCGAAACTCGTCGCGTGGGCGGGAACCCGCACAGAAGCGATCGCCAGAATGACCCGCGCTCTCGAAGAGTACGAGGTGCTCGGCATCCGCACGACGATTCCGTTCTTCCTGTGGCTGATGCGCGAGCATGATTACATCGCCGGACGTTTCGACACGACGTATCTCGACGGCCTGCTGGCCTCGCGCCGGGGCCAGTCGTTCAGCACATTCAGCGAAGAAGACGAGCGGCACATCGCGATCGCCGCCGCGCTCGACTCGATCCTCCGCGCCAGAGCGGACGCGGTCGCGTCGGGTCGCGCCGCCGGCGGCAGCGCCTGGCAGCAGGCCGCCCGGCAGGAGGCGCTCCGCTGACCTTCGAGATCGAAGTGAACGGGCGGACCCGTTCCGTTTCCATCGAGCGCGCCGGCAGCCACGACCGCTTCCGCGTCACGGTTGACAGCGACGTGACGCTCGTCGATGCGCAGCGGAGCAGCGAGTTCGGCCTGTCGCTCCTCTTTCCCGAGGCGAGACATGGCGGCGTCCGCGTTTCCCTTGCACCCGGATCGGCGCCCGGCGAGCTGCTCGCGTCCCTGACGGGGCGCACGGTGCCGGTCGTCGTCAACGGACGCAGGACGGGACGTGCCGCCGCCGATACAGATACCGGTGCTCACGGCGAGCAGAGGGTCACCGCTCCGATGCCCGGCCGCATCGTCCGCGTCCTGGTGGCTGCGGGCGACGCCGTCGAAGCGCGCCAGCCCATCGTCGTCGTCGAAGCGATGAAGATGGAGAACGAGCTGCGCTCGCCGAAGTCCGGCCGCGTGAAAGAAGTCGTCGTTGCCGCGGGCGCATCGGTCGAGGCCGGCCGCGTGCTCGTCGTGATCGATTGATCCAAGAACCCGAGACCCCACCGGAGCAGCCGGCGGCCGAGCCCGTGCCGGAAACAGCCGCACCCGAAAAGAGGCGGCGCAAGCATCCCATTCTCCGGGCGATCGCAATCCTCGTCGCGATCGTTGCCGCGGCCATCGTGTCGAGCCTCGTCATCGATGTCGGTCCTTCTGTCAAGAAGAAGGCCGAGGACGCCGGCTCGAAGTACCTCGAGCGGCCGATGCACATCGGCAAGCTTGGCATCCATCTCGGTCGCGGCGCGTTCCAGGTCGACGACGTGGTGATCGAAGGATTGAAGCCGACCGACCGCCCGTTCCTCAGGGCGAAGCGGATTTTCGTCTACATGCCGTGGTGGACGGCGTTCACGCACGAGCTGATCGTCGATCACGTCGACATGTCCGATTGGGAAATGCTCGTCGAGCAGTTCCAGGGGAAGCACAATTTCCCGCGTGTCACGCCCAGGCCGAAAGAGAAGAAGGGGGAGCCGATCTGGAAGATGACGACCACCGTGCGGCAGGTGAATGCGCGCAACGGCCGGTTCATCTATGACGATCACACCGTCCCGTGGAAAGTCGTGTGCAACAACCTCGACGTCAGCGTGTTCAAGGGACGCGACACGTACCGCGGCACCGCGCTGTTCACCGACGGCTCCGTGAAGATCCAGAACTACGAGCAGTTCCGCGCCGACATGCAAACGCGGTTCAAGATCGAAAATGGCAAGGTGATCCTCGAAGACATCAACCTGAAGAGCACCGGCGCCGACACGCACGTCACGGGCTACGTGGACTTCAAGAAGTGGCCCGACATGCTCTACAACGTGAAGTCGCACATCGATTTTCCGACGCAGAAGGGCATCTACTTCAAGACGATGAACTTCACCGTCGCGGGGCAGGGTGATTTCACCGGCACGTTCCGGTTTTTCAAGACGCCGACGGGGACGGGGCGCGAGCTGAAGGGGACGTTCAGCAGCCCGGAGGCCGGCGTGAATGCGTGGCGCTTTCCCGACGCGCGTGGATCGATCCTGTGGAACAACAGCGCGTTCCGCGTCACCGATGTCAGCACAGGTCTCTATGGCGGTCGCGCGAAGTTCGATTACCTGATGGAGCCTCTCGGGAAGGCTGGCGTGCCCACGCAGGTGGTATGGGACGCGACGTACGCGGACGTTGATCTGGCGCAACTGACCGACTTCCTCGAGCTGCAGGGCATTCGTCTCACGGGCCGCGCGACGGGGAAGAACCGACTCGAATGGCCGCTCGGCAAGTTCAGCGAGAAGCACGGCGCCGGTGAGATCACGGCGACGATGCCGGTCGGATTCCAGCCGCTGGCGCGGCAGATTCCGGTCGATCTGATCGCGAAAGTGGATCCCTTGCCGCGCGAAGCGGGGCCGTTCAATGCGCACCTGCCGCTCGGGCACGTGCCGATCGCCGGTCATATCAAATACGCGCTGAATCCCGAGTGGATCACGATCGACAACGGATACGCGGCGACCGAGAAGACGTACGTCGAGTTCAAGGGACGCACGGCCTGGGCGCAGCGGTCCGGGATTCCGTTTCACGTCACCAGCGCGGACTGGCAGGAGAGCGATCGCGTCCTCGCCGGCATCATGACGGCGTTCGGTGCGCCGACGGGCGCCATCGCCATCAGCGGACGCGGCGAATTCGATGGCGTGATGACGGAGGCGTTCTCCAAGCCGCGCATCGAAGGGCATTTCACCGGCGATCGCATGCGCGCGTGGGACACGCTGTGGGGGCGCGGCGTCGCGGACCTCGTCATCCAAAACAGCTACGTCGACATCAAGAAGAGCACCATCGAGCACGAAGGATCCCGCATCGAAGCGCAGGGCAGGTTCTCGCTCGGGTATCCGCGGAAGGACAACGGCGAGCAGATCAACGCGACGGTCACGATGTCGAAGAGACCGCTCGCGGATCTGCGTCACGCGTTCGAGCTCGATGACGATCCGGTCGACGGCCTGACGTCTGGCGAGTTCCATGTCTACGGTGACTACGAAGGTCCCAACGGCGTCGGACGCCTGGCGATCGAGAACGGCAGGGCATACGGCGAGACGTTCGAGATCGCGACGTCGAACCTTCGCTTCGAGGGGACCGGCGTCCGCATGGACCGGATCGACATCACGAAGAGCACGGGAAAAGTCACGGGCGCTGCGTGGGTCGCGTGGGATGGCAACTATTCGTTCGAGGCGAACGGCTCGAAGATCCCGGTCGAGTCGATGGCGACGCTGTCGTTTCCGCGCGCGCCGCTGTCCGGCATCCTGCAGATCAACGCGACCGGCGTGGGCACGTTCGACGCGCCTCGCTACGACGTGAAAGCGAGCATCGCCGACCTCTTCGCCGGAGATGAAGGGATCGGCCAGGTCACGGGCCGCCTCTCGCTTCGCGGCGACATGCTGACCATGGAGATGGACGCCTCGTCCAAACGCCTCTCCGTGACGGGATCCGGGCGGCTCGCGCTGACGCCCGAGATGGACTCGGACATGACGCTCCGGTTCTTCGACACGTCGCTCGATCCGTACCTTCGATTCTTCGCGCCCAGCCTGTCCCCCTTCACGACCGCGGTCGCGGATGGATCGATCCGCGTCGTCGGGGAGCTCGCCGACATCGATCATCTACTCGTCGAGGCGAACGTCGATCGTCTGCAGTTGAAGCTGTTCGACTATCCGGCAACGAACGAAGGTCCGATCCAGCTCGCGCTCAACCAGAACACCGTGGATGTCAAGCGCTTCCGCCTGGTCGGCGAAGGCACGGCGCTCGAGCTGAGCGGCATCGTCGGATTGCACGACAATCGCATCGCCCTCGACGCGTCGGGTGATGCGAACCTTGGCATCCTCCAGGGGTTCTATCGCGAGATCCGCAGCTCGGGGAACGCGTCGCTGCACGCGCAGGTCCGCGGCCCGCTCGACAACCCGGTGTTCTCCGGCAATGCAACGATCGCGAACGGCCGCGTCCGGTATTTCTCCCTGCCGCACAGCCTGCAGGACATCAACGGCCGGCTCGACTTCGACGCCCAGGGCATCCGGATCGTGGACTCGATCGCGCAGCTCGGCGGCGGGCCGGTGAAATTCGGAGGGCGCATCGGCCTCAACGGCTATCGGTTCGGCGCCATCGATCTCACCGCGACGGGCGAGCAGATGAATCTGCGCTATCCCGAGGGCTTCCGCTCGACGATCGACGCCGTGCTCACGCTCCGCGGCAATCCTTCGTCGCTGGTGCTCGGGGGAAATGTGACGATCCGCGACGGCGTGTATTCGAAGCGGTTCGAACCCAACGTGGACATCTTCGCGTTCGCGTCCGGCGGAGCGAATCTGCCGGCGCCGGTCTCGGACACAGCGACACTTCCCGTGCGCTACGACATCAAGGTCCTGGCGCCCGGCACGCTGCGGCTCGAGAACAACCTCGCGCGCATGGTGGCGCGCGCGGATCTCACTCTGAGCGGCACCTACGACAAGCCGATCCTCTTCGGACGCGCCGACATCGACCGCGGCGAGATCTTCTTTGAAGGTAATCGCTACCGCGTCACGCGCGGAACGATTGATTTCCTGAACCCGTCGCGCATCGAGCCATTTTTCGACCTCCAGGCCGAAACGCGGCTTCGTACAGTCGCCGGAAGCCGCAACGCGGTCACCGCGTCGACGGCCTCGAGCGAGACCTATCGCGTCACCATCGCGGTGTCTGGGACGCTCGACGGGCGCATGAACTTTGAAGTGAACTCCGATCCCCCTCTCGCGACGGTGGACATCCTCTCGCTCATCTTTGGCCAGGCGACCGCCACGAACCTCGAAAACCCGGAGCTGCGGCGGCTCCGTCCGGAGGCCGCAACGCAGTCGGAAGAGCAGTTGCTGAAGGTAGGACTTGTCCGTCTGCTGGCCGGTGGGATCACCGGCAGCGTCGGACGTGCGGTCGAGCAGACGCTCGGCATCGACACGGTGCAGATCTCTCCGAGCATCGGGACCGATGCCGATCCGCTGACGCCGACCGCGCGACTCATCGTCGGCAAGAGACTGTCGAACCGCGCGTATCTGACCTTCTCCCGCGCGCTCGGCACGACGACGAGGGGCGAGCAGATCGTGATCCTGGAGTACGACCAGTCCGACCGGCTTGGCTGGGTGCTCACACAGAACGGCGCGAACACCTTCGCGATCGACTTCCGCGTGCGGAGGACATTCTGATCCGCGTATTCCGCGCATTCCACGGCTCCTGTGTCCGTGCAGTGGGCGGCGCTGCGCTCTTCCTGCTGCTTCCGCTTCGCGCGACCGCGCAGCAGCTTCCCGCCGCGGCCTATGTCGACCGCAACGTCGGCGCCGTGATCGTCACGATCGAAGGACGTCCGACCACCGAGCCCGCGCTGCTCGAGGTGCTGGAGGCGAAAGCCGGGGCGCCGCTGCAAATGAGTGACGTGCGCGCGACCATCACGCACTTCTACAGCCTCGGACGTTTCAGCGACGTGCAGGTCGAGGCGGAGAACGCCGCGGACGGCAGCGTGACGTTGAAATTCGAGCTGACGCCCGTCCACACGGTGACGAAAGTCGAGTTCCGCGGCCAGCTCGGACTCTCAGAAGGCGCGCTGCGCGGCCGCATGAGCGAGCGGTTCGGCGACACGCCGCCCGTGACGCGGGCCGCGGACGTCGCCGAGTCGCTCGTGCAGCTCTATCAGGAGCACGGATATCTCGCCGCCGCCGTGACGGCAGCGCCTCCCGTCATCCAGCACGATCCGGATCGCGCGACGCTCGTGTTCGATGTCAACGCGGGTCCACGTACGACGATCGCGCGCTCGACGGTCACCGGCCGGCCGCTCGAGACGATCGCGCAGATCCAGTCGCGTCTCCAGATTCAGCCCGGCCAGCCATACCAGCCGGCACAGTTGAGAGAGCGGCTCGACTCGCTCGTCACCTCGATGCGGCATCGGCGGTACTACCAGGCCTCGGCAAACCTGATCACGCCATTGCTCAATACGGACCGAACGCAGGTCGATCTCACCGTCGACGTTCAGCCCGGACCGCAGGTGATCGTGCAGTTTGCCGGCGATCAGCTGCCGAAGGAGAAGATCGCGGAACTTGTCCCCGTCGAACGCGAAGGATCGGTCGACGAGGATCTGCTCGAGGATTCCGCGCGCGCCATCGTCGACTACCTCCGCGCCCAGGGTTACTGGAAGGCGGAAGTGAAGGCTCCCGAACGCAAGGAAGCGCCCGGGCAGCTGACGATCGTTTTCACGATCAACCGTGGGCGCATCTACCACGTGGCGCCGGGCGGCATCGAGGTCAACGGCAATAGATCGATCCCGGCGGAGGAGTTGAAGGCGCTGCTGAAGCTCGGGCAGGGCGATCTATTTGTCGCGTCGCGGCTCAGCGCGATCGAAGCGGCCGTCAGGCAGGTGTATCGAACCCGTGGCTTTGCAAACGCGGAGCTTCAGACCGCGACGAACGAGGCGGGCGCAGGCCTCGTGAAGCCCGTGATCAACATCACGGAAGGCCCTCGCGTTGTGATTGGGCAGATCTCGTTCACCGGCAATACGCTGCCGGCCGAGCGGCTGCGAGCCGTGCTCAGCCTGTCACCCGGTCAGCCGTACTACGGACCCGCGGTCGCGCGCGACCGCGACGCGCTGATCGCGTTCTATTTCGACGAGGGTTTTTCGTCCGCCGATGTGACGGTGGCGCCCGTGACCCCGGTCGCGACGCCGGAGGGCGGGCGTGCGAACGTGACGTTCAAGATCGTTGAAGGAACGCAAACGCTCGTCGAGCACATCTTCATCACCGGCAACCTGCGGACGAAGTCGTCGGTCATCGAGCGTGAGCTGCAGATCGCTGCAGGACGCCCGCTCGGTCTCGCGGCGCTCACCGAGAGCCGCCGGCGGTTGAGCGCGCTCGGCCTGTTCCGCCGCATTCAGATCTCTATAGTCAGTCATGGCGATGGCAGCTCCCGCGACGTCGTCATCGCCGTCGAAGAGGCGCAACAGACGACGGTGGGTTATGGCGGTGGTTTACAGGTGGACCGGGTGCTGCGCTCCACTGAGACGAACACCACGACCGGCGAGCGTTACGAGTTCGCGCCGCGCGGATTCTTCGAAGTGGGCCGGCGGAACCTCGGTGGACGCAACCGATCGCTCAATCTGTACTCGCGTTTGAGCCTGCGTCCCAATCCTGACGAGACCAGCACCAACCCGTTCGGCTTCTCCGAGTATCGCGTGGTCGGCACGTATCGCCAGCCTGGCGCGCTGCGCAACTACGGCGATCTCACGACCACTGCGGCCGTCGAACAAGGGGTGCGGACCGGGTTCAACTTCAGCCGAAAAGGGTTCAACGCGGAACTCTCGCACCGGCTCACACCGACCGTTCGCGGCAGCGCGCGGTATTCGTTCGGGACGACGAGAATTTTCGACAACCACCTGGTTGAGGCAGACGATCCGCTGACGGTGCTGACGGTCGATCGCGTGTTTCCGCAGGTGAGGCTGTCTGCGCTGTCGCTCGCCGCGTCCCGCGACTCGCGCGACGATCCTCTGGAGCCGCAGAAGGGCGCATTCCTCAGCGGCGACGCCACGATGGCGGCGCGCGGGATCGGATCGGCCGTCGGCTTTACCAAGACGTTCCTCCAGGGATTTGTGTACAGGAACCTCGGAAAACCGAACCTGGTATTTGCCGGTGGCGCGCGACTCGGACTCGCGCGCGCGTTCGTCCGCTTCGTCGAAACCGTCGATGCGAATGGCAACCCCCAGACCGTCGCCGTGCGCGACCTGCCGGCGAGCGAGCGCTTCTTCGCCGGCGGCGACACGACGATTCGCGGCTACTCGCTCGATTCGGTTGGCGTGCCCGCGACGATCACGGCGAAAGGCTTTCCAAAGGGAGGGGACGCCGAAGTCGTCTTGAACGCGGAACTGCGGGCGCCGGTGTTCGGCGACGTTGGCGCGGTGGTCTTCGTTGACGGCGGCAACGTCTTCGCGCGAGCGGCCGATCTCGATTTGTCACAGCTCCGCGGCAGCGTCGGGTTCGGCGCGCGCTATCACTCGCCGATCGGCCCGATCCGCGTCGACCTGGGCTTCAAACTGGATCGCCGCACGATCGGCACGCGCCTCGAGCCGCGCTACGCGATCCACTTCTCGATCGGACAGGCATTCTGATGGCAACCAATCCTGTGGCTTCCGCCTTCAGGCGGAAGATCATGACTCTGGCGTTCATGGCGATCTGCAGCCAGGCCGCGTCGGCAGAAATCATCGACCGGATCATGGCGGTCGTCGGCGGACAGCCGATCACCTTGTCAGACGTGAACGCGGCGCTGCAGTTTCACCTGGTCGAACCACCTGCGGGCACGCGCGATCCCGTCGGCTACGCACTCGATCGGCTCATCGAGCGAACGCTGATGCTTGCGGAAGTCGATCGGTTTCAGCCGCCGGAGCCAGATCCGATCATGATGACGATCCGAATCGACGAGCTCGAGAAGCGCGCAGGGTCGACGGCCGCATTCGAGAAGGCGCTCGGCGTGACGGGCACGACGCGCGAACAGCTTCGCCGCCAGATCCGCGACGACCTGCGTATCACCACTTACCTGAATCAGCGATTCGGCGCGAATACTGCGCCAGCGGAGCGCAGCGCGGCGATCGCGGCGTGGCTGTCCGAGCTCCGCAGGCGCGCCGACATCACTGTTCAGTACGCGTCACGATCCTGAAGATTCGCAGCTGCGGCCCCGGGTGGTCCGACGTCGGTTCGAACCGGGCGATCTCCTGTGCCTGCCCAAAGATCTTCATGTAGTCCTGGTACTCGTTCGGAAACTGCGACGGACCGCCGTTCTTGACGTCGAAGTACGGCCCGTAAATGGCGGAAGACGCGACGAGATACTCAACGCCTCCGTTCACGTAGTACTCGAACGGATGCATCCGTAGCTGCGGCACGTAGGTCGCCTTGTACGTCAGCGGCAGCAGCACCTGCCGCGACTCCATGGTCAGTTTCGACCCCACCGGAATCTCCCGGATGATCCAGTTGTAGGCCTCCTCGGTCGTCCAGACCTTCGCCGCATTGGCGTTGAAGGAGATCGCCGTGTACGCCGGCGGCCCGATCGATACGAATGTCAGCAGCACCGCCACCGCATTACGACCGGGCCGAGGCATCCGTGTTTTCCGTACGACGTCGACGATCGTCACGACGGCAGCGGCTGCGAGGATTGAGAGAAACGGCAGAAGCGGCAGCAGGTAGCGCCCGTAAAAAATGTTCTGGTGGGAGATGAAGCGATAGTAGAGCACCGGGAAAAGGGTTGCGATCGCCCACTGGACGCGATTCGGGCCCACGACAGTCCTGAATGCGCCCAACAGCAAACCTGCAAGCACGATGACGGCGCCTGGCCACTGGAGCGCGTTCCGCAAATGCTTCAGGTAAATCAGCCAGACCGCTTCCGAAACGGCCGTGGGAGCGCGGTACTCGGATGACAGCCGCGCGAACTGGTTCAGGAACGTCGGCAGGTCGAGCAGCGTATAGGGCGCGACAACGAGGAACGCACCAATCATCGACACGACGATCCATGCCATCGCAACGATGCGCGACGGCCGCGTGGCGGGCGTCATCGCGCAGGCGATCATCGGAATGAAGACGGCGAGCACGCCGTTGTACTTCGTTCCACCGGCGAGCCCGGCCGCCGCGCCCGCCAGCGCGAACGCCCACACCGTCGAACGTTCGTGCGCACGCAACGAAAGCAGCAGCGTCAGCATGACGAAGAACGTCGCAGGCACGTCCGTCAGGACGAAATGCGACTCGCGCACGTGGAGCGGCATCACCGCGAACATGACGGCCGAAAGCAGCGCGACGCGCGCGTCCCAGCGCATGCCGGCGCGATACACGACCCACACCGTTGCGGTACCCAGGATGGCGGTGACTGCGCGTCCCCAGACGTAGAACGCCTCCGGCGGCGCCTGCGCCAGCGCATTCCACTTTCCCTGCATGGCGCCGAAGAGAAAGCGCACCACCGCGACGAGCGCCTGCACATACATGTACAAGGTGGGGTAGTCGAAGAAGTGCGGGTTCAGGTCTCCCGTCTTCATCATGCGGACTGCGCGAAGCAGCACCTCCGGCTCGTCCACCTGCACGCTGAACGGAACGCCCTGCGGCAGCGCCCAGAAGCGGAGCAGCGCCGCGGCTAGCAGCGCGAGCCCCAGACCGAAGCGCGTCGGATTCAGGACGGCCGACTCCCGCCAGCGGGAATTCATGGAGGGGCCAAGTCTACCCGAGCAGCTGCCGGTAGAGAGCGACTGTCGCATCACCCGCTGCCGTCCATGAAAACTCTCGTTCGACGATGACACGCCCCGCAAGGCCGTAGTGGGCAAGACGCGCGGGATCGGAGATCGCGCCGCTGATCGCTCCCGCAAGCGCGGATGGATCGCCGGGAGTGACGAGCCATCCGTTCTCACCGGGACGGACCTTGTCCGGAATTCCCCCTGCAGCGGATGCGACGACGGCGCGGCGGTGCGCCATCGCCTCGAGCGTCACGAGGGAGCTGCCTTCATACAGCGTCGGATGCACGAAAAGCGTGGAGAGCTCGTGCCAGGCGTGCAGCTCCTTGTCGGTCACGCGGCCGAGGAAGCGGACGTGCTCCAGAAGCCCGAGATCCGTCGCGAGCATTTCAAGCATCGGTCGATAAGGGCCATCCCCCAGGACGACCCATCGCCACGGCCGCCCTTCGAGGGCGCCGTGCTCGCGGACCGCGGCCAGCGCGCGAAGGAGCACGTGGAAACCCTTGCTCGCCTCGAGACGGCCGACACTCAGGATGACGCGTTCCCCAAGCGCGAGGTCATGGTGATAGCGCAGGTGGCCGACCATTGCGGTGTCGGTCATCGCGTCGAGCGCGCGCAAATCCAGTGCGTTCGGGATCGTCTTCATCCGCTCGCGCGGGATGCCGAGATGTTGCAGCACGTAGGGCTCGAGCGATCGATCCGTAGCGATCACGGCATCGGCCGCAGCGGCGCAGACAAGTACGGAACGCCGAAGCGGGAGGTACACTGCGCGCTTCAGCCGCGCGCGCGACGGATCCGTCGCGCCGAACTCCTCGAGCCCCTGCGGATTCAACACGAGCGGCGCGGCGCCGTCGCCGCGGCGTCTTGCGCGTGCGTAGCCGAGGACGCTTGCGCCGAAGCCATGGACGATGTCGATACGCTTCTCGCGAACCAGTTCGAGCGCCCTGCGGCCCGCGCGCATGCCCCAGACCGGATACGCCGTGCTGCGGTCGAGCACCGTGGTGCCGCGGCGGCCGGCGAGTGGAAACGTGTGGTACGGGATGAATTCGGTCTTGACCGACCGATGGATTGACGCCGGATCGAACTCATGTTCGTCCGACGGCGGCGGTGTGATGAGCGTGACCTCGAGGTGGCGATCTGCGAGCGCGCGCGCGAGGTCGTACACGCTTCGCTCGAGTCCACCGTAGCCGTGGATTGGAAAGACGGCGCGCGCGAGCAGCGCGACTCTCACCGCGCGCCCACTTCCTTATAGAGCGCCTCGATCCGCGCGACCACCGCGTCGGCGTCGAACTCGCGCTCGACTTTGCGCCGGGCCGCGTCACCGAGCGAACGGCGAAGCGCTTCGTCCCTTCGCAAGGTCCGAACATCTTCCGCGAGGCCTTCGGGCGACGTGGACAGCAGCCCGGTGACACCCGCCTCGATAATGTCGCGCGTGCCGCCGGTGTCCATGGCGGCAATCGGTACGCCGAGTGCGCTGGCCTCGATGAGGACACGGCTGAGCGACTCCGGACCGCGCGACGGAAAAATCAGCATGCTCGCTCCGGCAAGCAGCCGGGTCGCGTCGTCCTTATCGACCCATCCCGTGACGTGGATGTTCCTGCCGGACCGTTTTGCGGCCGCCTCGAGAACTGTGCGATCGGGCCCCTCACCTGCGATAACGAGCGGCCAATCGAGATCCGCGCGCCGGACGACGTCGATCAGGTAGCTGGTGCCCTTGTTGGGCGCGAGCTTGCCGAGGTAGAGGGCGTAGGGTCCCGTCG
This sequence comes from Vicinamibacterales bacterium, assembly GCA_035637115.1. Classification (GTDB taxonomy): domain Bacteria; phylum Acidobacteriota; class Vicinamibacteria; order Vicinamibacterales; family 2-12-FULL-66-21; genus JAICSD01. Next base: position 1,922 of record DASPXV010000005.1, on the reverse strand, counting down.
TGTTCTCAACGCGCGTCGCCCCTCGCTGCTCGCGCGTCGCGATGGCGCGTAGCGCGGCAACATTGACCGGATTTGGAATGACCTCGATACGCGTATGGGCGAGTTCCGGTGCACGGGAGCGGAGGTCCTCAGCGATGCGATGACTGACGGCGATCACGGCATCCGCGCGCGCCAGGCCGGTGCGCTTCGTGAACAGGTTGGCGCGCATGTACGGAATCATCGGCAGCGCGAGCGGCCACAGCGCTCCCGCGCGCGGTTGGATGCACGCGCGCATGTTCCCTACCGTGCACTCCGGGCACAGGTCGAGTCCCTCGCGCGTGCGCAGCAGGTCCGACCAGTAGCAGACCGGCCAGTAGTCGCGCACCGTGGCGACGACCGGCACGCGAGCCAACTTCGCGGCCGCGATCCCCGCCAGCGTCGTCATTACGTGCTGCGGATGGACGATGTCGTAACGATCCTCGCGCAGCACCGATTGGAGGTACGCGGCGAGCGAGCGCGTCAGCCTTTCGCTCTTGTAGTAGTTGCGGACGTACGGAATGTTCGGAGCGGCGGCGCCGAAGTGGCGAACGCGGAAACCATCGTATTCAATCTCCCCGATGCCGGGGGTTTCGCCCGGACGCGGCTGCACGATCGTAACATCGTGTCCGCGCGCACGAAGTCCTCGCGCGAGCTCGTACGTGCTCCATCCGCTGCCGCCGCAGACCGGGGGAAACGCGTCGGTCGGGATGAGGACCTTCATCGCACCGCGCGGAGCCCTCTCGCGTCCGTGATAGCCGACTCGATCGCGCGGCAATGTGCCGCCCAGCTGTACTCGCGCATCGCGCGCTCGCGCGCGGCGGCGCCGAGCGTCCGCCGCAGCACGGGATCGCTCAATCGCTCCAGCGAGTCTGCGAGCGCCACGGCGTGCGCCTGGCTTCCCGCCTTCGGCGGCAGACCGTAAAGCAGGCCTTCACGGCCGTTGGCGACGAGCGCCGGAATCCGATCCACCGCGGGAGCGACGACAGGAAGTCCGCTCGCCATGTATTCGAAGATCTTCAGCGGCGACCAGTAGAACCCGAGCGACAGCGGCGCGTGGGCGCCGAGATCGAACGGAGCGACGCCGATGTCCGCGGACGCGAGCACCGCGGGCATGCGGTGATGGGGCAGCGCGCCCGTAATCAGGATCGTGTCGATGTCCTTCGCCGCGGCCCGCACGCGCGACAGCTCCGGGCCGTCCCCGACGAAAACCGCGCCGATGTCCTTGCGCTCGCGTTCCCGCAGGATCTTGATCGCGTTCACGAGGTGGATCGCGCCGTGCCAGGAACGGAACGCGCCTGCGAACACTGCCACCGTCGTGACGGCAAGGCGGACGAACGGTGTGTGTTCCGGAACGCCCGGCTTGAACCGATCGGTGTCCGCCCCCCACTCCAGGACGCGAATCTGCTCGCGCGGAATCGTCCACGGGACGATCGCAGGATTCGGCGTAATGATGATGTCGGCGATGCGGCAGAGATGCTCTCGCCACCGGCGCATCGGCTGCACGAGGAGCGCGCGATCGAGCAACGCCTTGGGCGATCCCGGATGATCGATCACCGGCGCGTTCACCTCGAGTATCGCGACCGCCTTCAATTCGGCGGCGACGCGAATCGCTTCCCCGCCGAAATTGTGGTACCGCTCGATGATCGCATCCGGTTTCATCTCGCGCGCCAGCCGCGCGATGGCCTCCGATTTGGCGAGACGCAGGTGCGTCGATCCAAACGGCGGCGTCATCCCCACCCAGCGAACGCGGGACGGATTCGGCGTGCCGCTGCCGGGAGTGACCAGCGCGGTGACGTCGTGGCCGAGTGCGGCGAGCCCTTCCGCGACCGACGTCACGTGCACCGATCCTCCCTTGGTGCCGGGCACGGTCTGATCGATGGCGGAGTAGAGAATCTTCACTTTCG
>DASPXV010000004.1:0-33880 GCA_035637115.1 Vicinamibacterales bacterium | reverse complement strand
CACGCGGAGCGGCCCTGCCCGACACGCGCAGCACTCCTGCCCGACACGCGCAGCGGCCCTGCCCGACACGCGCAGCGGCCCTGCCCGACACGCGCAGCGGCCCTGCCCGACACGCGCAGCGGCCCTGCCCGACACGCGCAGCGGCCCTTTGCCCGTCTACCTCTTTGAAATAACGATCGAACCGCTGAACGTCGTGAGATCCAGGACGGCGCTGCCGTCGCCGAACGTGCCGTTGAGGACGGTCCGCCGGCCGCGACGGTTGGTCTGGGTGCCGCGCGTGACGATGTCGAAGTCGGAGCGGATGTCACCGGAGAAGGAGTTGGCGTCTACCTCGAACCCGGCGTTGCCCGACAGGTACAGCCGCACTTCGCCGGAAAAGGATTTGAGCTCGTAGCGGCCGTTGCGCGCGAGCGCGCCGACGAACCCGACGCTGCCGCTCGTGCTGTTGGCGCTGACGCGGTCGCATTGCAGGTCATCGAGCTTGACGTTGCCGCTGACCGAGCCCGCGTCGATGCGCCGCGCATTGACGCGGCGGAGGATGACGTCGCCGCTGACGCTCGAGGACTCGAGCGCACCATCCACCTGCGCGTCGGAGATCTCCACACTGCCGGAGATCGTCTTTGCCGCGCTGATCCGTCCCGCGCCGCTGATGCGAATGTTGCCGCTCACCGAGTTCGCGCTGACGTCCCCCTTGATGTCGGTCACCTTGACGCTGCCGGAGATGGACTCGACGGAGATGCGCGTCCCCGCCGGTGCGGACACGTTGTAGGCGACCGAGACGTTCACGTTGCGCCGGCTGTAGCGCCGCGCGTCGTCGCTGCTCGGATAGCGCGTTCTCACATCCGCCCGGCCGCTGCGCTCGGTGACTTCGACCTGCACGAGCTGCAGCAGCTCGCGCGCGTCGTTGACGTCGCGTCCGCGCGCCGTCTTCACGATTTCAATGGTCGTGTCAGAGCCATTGGCGCGCGTGATGACGATATCTCCTGCGATGTTGGCGAGGCCGAGCACGCCGTTCGCGCCGAGCTTCAACGTTCGCGTCGTCCGCTCGGTCTGTTCCTCGCGGTTGTCGTCGCGGTTGCGCCCCTGGTAGCTCGCGGCGACAATTGCGCGCGCCTTTTCCTTGACGAGGATGCGATCGGGGTAGACCTGCGCGGCTGCCATGCGTGGCAGCGCGATCAGCGCCAGGACGATTAATGCCAGAACCCTTTTCATGACTTGTTCACCAGCTGCGCCGCGGCGGCGTTGTTGCCCTTTCGCATCTCGTTGATCAGCGCGATCGTGTCCTGCAGCAGCGAGACCTTCTGGCGGAGCGCCTCGAACAGCGTCTCGCGCGCGGCCACGCTGGCTGGTTCCGACTTCACCGCGATGCGGTTTTCCGCGATCGCCTGGTCGATGATTCCGAGGTTCTTCTCGATCGTCGCCGACGTGCCCGGGTCCAGCGCCTGCTGGTTCGCCTTCGCCACTTTCTCGAGATCCGCAATTGCTTTTTCGAATTGCTGCTGCGCCACGTCTACTTCGTTCTGTACGGTTTCGACGGATTTCCCGTCGACCGCGTTGCCGGTGCTCACGGCAGGCGGCGTGGTCTGTCCCGTCGGCGGCACGGTCACCGGTTTTGGCGCGAGCAGCGTCACCGCCGATGCGATGGCGATGATCACCGCCGCGGCCGCCGCGAGCCACGCCACGTAGCCGTGGCGGCTGCGCGCCACCGGCGCCTCCTCACGGATCCGTCCTTCCTGCCGCAGGCGTCCCGCGATCTGCAGCCACGCGCGCGGCGGCGCTTCGAGCGCCGGCAGCGCCGCGGCGGCGTCGTGGATCCGCTGCAGATCGTCGCGCAGCGCGCGGCAGTCGGCGCACTGGTCAAGGTGCATCTCGAGCTCCGCGCGGCGGATCGATCCGATCGTCCCGTCCACGGCTTCGTGGATTGAATTCAGATACTGCGAACAGTTCATGACGCTTGCCGGTAGACGGTCGACCGTAAACAGTAAAACGTTGCTAGCGACGCTCTACCGATTACCGTTTACCGCTTACCCCCTCTTTCCCCCTCAACAACCCTCTGAGCCGCAAGCGCGCTTTGTGCACCTGCGACTTCGACGTGCCCTCCGCGATGCCGAGCACCTCGGAGACTTCCCGATGTTCCAGCCCCTCGACATCGTGCAGCAGGAACGCGGCGCGGCATCCTTCCGGCAGCTCGGCGAGCGCGCGCTCCAGGTCGATCCGATCGATCGCGCGGTCCGCCAGCCGATGACCCGACGCATCGGCGAGCAGCGTCGCGTCGTCCAGACCGTCGGTGAGCTGGCCGGTCCGCGCCGCGCGGCTGCGCACGTGGTCGAGAATCTGGTTCATGGCCAGCCGATACAGCCACGTGCCCAGCGCCGCCTCGCCGCGGAAGCTCTCCAGCTTGCGGTGCGCCGACAGGAAAATCTCCTGCAGCATGTCTTCCGCGTCGGCTGGATTCCCGAGCATCCGAACCGCAAGGCTGAACAACCGCCCGGAATGCTGACGGTACAGCTCTTCGAAGGCTCCCAGCTCACCGCGCCGGCAGCGTTCCACCAGCTGTAGCTCTGATTCTTTAGACGTCACGATGGTCACGCCGCGTTGCCCGGACACGACCTTACCTACGATAAATAAAGCGTTTTCGATCGAAATCGCGGATACGGGTGCCCGCCACGGAGACCCCTTCGGCGGCCAGCAGCGCGCGTTTGAGCCCCTCGCTGCCACCGTAGCCGCCGAGCCGTCCGCCCGCCGCGATGACACGGTGGCAGGGGACGCCGGCGACCCGGCACCCCTTCATGATGTTCCCAACCGCCCGCGCCGCACGCGGCGCGCCGGCCGCCGCCGCGACATCCCCATAGGTCGCCACTCTTCCTGGCGGGATCCTTCGCACCGCCGCCAGCACGCGCATTTGGAAATCTGGAAATTTGGAAATCTGGAAATCTCGCATGCGTTCGTTACTGCGAACGCGTTAACAGCGCCGGCGGTAGCCGGTGCGATGCCCGATTACCAAATTACCCGATTTCCAAATTTCCAAATGGCTGCGCGTCAGAAGACGAGGCGCAGCCCTGCGCCCGCCTGCACGCCGCCGGCATCAAACGAGACCGAGCGGCCCGCGCCCGCGTTCGCCTTCACGCGCGCGTGCGTGACCTGCACGAGGGCCCCGGCGCCGATGGTCTTCGAGAACATCCACGAAAGGTCGGCGCCGGCATTGAAACCCGCCGCGGTCCGCGGACTGTTGCTGGTCTTCACTCCCGTAAATGCTGCGGTGTCGTACGGATACGTTTCGCTGAAGGTGACGTCCGTGATAATCCGCTGTTCGACATTCAGCACAGAAGGCCCGGCCGTCAGCAGCACGCGAAAGCGTTTCGCCAGCGGCAGCATGGTACCGATCAAGAGGTGCGCTCCCGTCTCTGCTCGAGTTGTGTGCGCCGTCCCCTCGATGTTCCGCAACGTGTTGTCAAAGAAGGGATGGGGCAGTTGCGCGGTCACCTTCGCGGATCCGGAACTGCTCGAGCGCGTGACGCCGAGGCCGATCGAGAGCTGCTTCCACAGGCGGTACCCGCCGCTTGCGGCGATAAGAACGCCGCTTTTCGATGGATAGTCAACCGCGATGTGTTCCTTCTCGGTGTAAAGCGTCAGATCGAACGCGTCGTCAAACGAGCCGGGCGCCGGTTGAATTCCTCCGCTCACGCTGAACCACGCCCGCTCGGATTTGGCACGCGACTGCGCGTGCGCCGGGGGTGCGACGCCGGCGATCGGGAGAAAGAGAAACGCGGCCGTCAGGCGTCGCATGAATGCTCTCCTCAATTGACACCGACAGCGGTCCAGGCCTGCGTCACGGCGCGTTCCGCGTTGCTGTCCGCGCCGTAAAGATCGCGCGCGGCCTGGATTGTGGCAGAGCGGGCGAGCGCAAACGTCGCGTTCGCCGGTAGCATCGACGTGAACGCGCGGTAGAACACCTTTTCGATCTGCTCGCGGTTCGCGCTCCCAACGCCGGTGACCGCGAGACCTGACGTGCGGTTCGTCCCGCCTTCGATGGCCAGATAGAACGCCTGGCTTGCAATTCCCGAGTTGGTGTGGACGCCGCCGTTGTCAGCGCTCCCCGTGTACCTGCGCGAGTAGTGATCGGGATCCCCGTAGGCCTGCGGGTTTTCCATCGATCGGAGGCCGCCGGGCTTCACGACGTCTTCTCCGAGCAAGTAGTCCGCCTTGAGGTCTCCCGAGCCCGCCGGCTGGAAGAAGAACTCGATGCTTGTCCCCATGATGTCGGAGAAGGCCTCATTGAGCGCGCCGGATTCGTTCAGGTAGATCAGGTTCGCGCTGAATTGGGTCACACCGTGACTCAGCTCATGTCCAACCACGTCGAGCGCGCCCGAGAGGTGGTTCCACGATTTTCCGCCGAGCGTGAAGCCCGGCGGCAGACCGACGCCGTAGACCATGTTGCCATTGCCCGCATAGAACGCGTTCACGAAGAAGTCCGAGAACTGGTTGAAGTACAGCGCCAGGTCCGCCTGCGTGCGGTGCACGGGGTTCGCGAGGTTGCGAATCCTGATGTCGTTGTTATTCAGACCGCGCCGGCCAAAGCGCCTGGAGTAGTAGTCGTAGGTGTAGCCTGCGTAGACGTGCGCGTCGTCCACGGCGCCGTCGGTCCAATTGTTGTCGTCGTCGGCGGCAAGGTCAGTGGAGGCGAGCGACAGGCGGCCCGCGAGGTAGTTCACCGTGCGGTTCGGATCCCCCTTCATGTCGTTCGTTTCGATCACCGGAGGCCGCAGCCGATCGACCATCGAGAAATTCGGGCTGCTCCCGCTGACGCTGATCTTCTTGTTATCGCCCAGCACGCCGAGCGCGCGGCCGACGATGCTTTGCGATTCGCGATCGCTGTACTGCATGACCACATCGCCCGACGAGGCATCGAGGAAATACTGGATGATGTCGACCGTGCTGGTGACGGCGCGGATCCGCCACGCGAGCTTGAAGGTTTTGCCATTCTCATTCGGGAGAATGACCAGCTCGGGATCCGCATCCGGTCCCTGTTCCAGGCCGGCGAGCGCATTCACGCGCGTGCGGACATCGTCCGCGCTCAAACCGGGATCTACGGGCACGTCGATCCCCGAGTAGACGTTGCCGAACAGCGACAGGACGATGCCCTGCAAATCCATCTGGCGGCTGATGTCGCCGCCGAACACGCGTACGCCGCGATAGTACTGATCGGCGCGGTCGTTGACGCGTCCGGGAATCTGCGTGTCGTCGCGCACCTGCCGGACGCGCAGCTCGCCGCCTCGCAGCATCGCCTGTGTGATCGAGTCCCACTGCCGCAAATCCCGCTGCGACATCGCCGCGATTGTCGCGAGCCGCACGGCCGGTGCCTGCGCCGCGGGTGAGGGGCCGAAGAAGATGACGCCGCACGCCGCGATCAGGCAGGCGACGGCGGTTCCATTCCGCACGAGACGCATGGGAGGGTTCCTTTCGCTCAGGAGTCTATCGTTTCTTCAGCGCTGAACTGAGGACGCGGCCGTCAGGTGCAGGCAGCCGCACGCCAACGATCGATGCGATCGTCGGCGCAATGTCGGCGGGTGTGACAGCTTCGTCCCTGGCGCCCGCCTGGATGCCCGCGCCATAGAGCAACACCGGGATGCGCTGATCGTAGTCGTACCAGCTGCCGTGTGTCGTTCCGACGGTGGTCATCATCCAGTTCTCGCGCGGAACCACGAAGAGGTCGCCGCTTCGTCCGGGGAAGTATGTCAGCGCGGCCGCACGCAGCTGCGCGTCCTTCGACGTCCTCGCCGCGGCCGTCGAAATCTCGTCGCTCCACAGCACACGTGCCACGCCGGGCACCTTGGCCGTGGCGGCGGCGATGTCGCGCATCGCGCCGCGATCCATTCTGAGCCGGTCGTACACGCCCGGCTTGAAGTAGATCTCTCCGGAGGCCGCGGCGATGAAGGGGCCATCGCCACCCAGCGCGGCTTTCACCGTCGCCTCGATCGTCGCGCGTACCGTCGCGATCGACACGCGGCCGCTGTTAGTAATCTGCTCGGGTATGTCGGCGACACCATGGTCCGAGGCGAAGGCGAGCACGTAATTGTCCGGCCCGACTTTCTTGTCGAGAAAATCGAGCAGCCGTCCGATGGCGTCATCAAGACGGACGATGACGTCCTGCACCTCGTGACTGTGCGGCCCGAACGCGTGGCCGACCGTGTCGAGCATGGAGAAGCTCACGCCGAGAAAGTCGGTCCGATCCTCCGTGCCCAGCTTCATCTCGTCGACGGCCGCTTCGGCCATGCGCTCCAGGTACGCATCGGGGAACGGCGACTGCAGCCAATGCTGCAGGAACACGATGTCGCCGGAAGGCCCGAGCGGGTGCGGAAACGTCGCCGTCCAGCCTGCAGCCCCACCTTCGCCGGGCGCGTTGTCCTCGTACTGGTAGCGTTCCGCCGGGAGCGCGCGCTCCCACACCTTGTCCGCGTCCTTGTCGACGGGATTGCCTTTCAGGTAACCGACGAACCACGGCACTGGCGTCTTCGTGAACGCGCTCGATGTTTCCCATGCGCCGCGATCGCCGAACCACGTCACGAAATCTCCTTCATGGCCGGCGAGGCCGATCGCGGAGCGCGCCTTGATCGACATCGTCGCGACGCGCGATTTGAGCGTGCCGCGCATGATCTCGGCGAGCGTCGGCGCCATCATGCGGAACGCGCTGTCCCCGGCGCCCTGCGACTTGACGTAGCTGATCTCGCTGCTGTCCGGATCGGAGTTGCACGTGACGATCTTGTCCGTGGCACGGTCGTACCACGTGTTCGCGACCATCCCGTGCTTGTAAGGGAACGTCCCGGTGCTCATCGTCACGTGGCCCACACAGGTCACCGTATTGAGATAGGGATATGCCGCGTTCTTGAACCACGCCCCCTGCGTGGTCAGGCGCTTGAGTCCGTGCTCGAGCATCCCCGCGTAGCGCACCGGGTAATCGGCGCGCATCTGATCGACGACGACGAAGACAACGAGCTTCGGCCGCGCACCTTGAGCCCGCAACGGCAGCGCGGGTGCGAGGGTCGTGACGAGCAGGGCAATGACGGCAGCAATCGTTCGCGTGAGCACGTGAGGGAATCCTTTCTTAACGGCGCAGCACGGGCAGGTAGCAGACCGCGCCAATCAGTACATCGTATACGGCGCAGCTGATGGCGTACCAGCGCGGCGCGAGCGCCTCGGGCAGCAGGCCGGGACGATGGGCCACATCCACGACCGCATGCGCCGCGAACGCGAGCGCGAGGATTGTCAGCGCCTGGCGCGGATCGCGGACCATCGTCACGGCGGCGACCACCATGAAGCCGACCGCCAGCGCGATATCGAAGCCGACGCCCGGGTCGTTTTCGCGGACGACCGCGAAGCCGATATACGCGCCGGCGGCGAGCGTGAGCAGGAGCGCGCCCATCTGCGCGAGCCGCAGTTCCTCGACGAGACGCTGCGGTGAGGATGTCGGAATGGCCGCGGCGCGGATTGATTGCCACGTGAAAATGGCGGCGAGCCCGGCGAAGGCAATGAAGACTGTACGCAGCCCTTCGCTCACGCCGATCAGTTCTCGATGAACGTGAGCGGATCGAGATTGTAGTCCGCGGGATCGACGGGACAGGTGACGCTTTCCAGCTCCGTGTCGCTGCGATCGCGCTGCGGTTCCCAGAGGTTGCGCTCGAACGGCAGGTCCAGCCGCGTGCCATCCTTGCCAAACAGCACGCGGACGCGCGGCCGATGAGGATCCGGCGCGTGCACTCGTAACACGACCGCGACCTCCCCCGTGCTGATCTTCACCAGGTTGCCCGGCGGGTAGATGCCGAGCAGCTGCACGAACCGCCGTACCAGATGCTGATCGAGCTGCGATCCTTCGTTGCGCTTCAGGACCGCCATGATGCGATCGGTCGGATACGCCTGCTGGTAGGCGCGCTGCGATCGCATCGCGTCGTAGACGTCAGAGATCGCGCAGAGCATCGATCCGAGGTTCATCGAGTCGCGCGTCACCGTGCGAGGATAGCCGCTGCCATCGAGGCGCAGGTGATGCTCGAACGCGACGATCGGCGCCAGCACGGGCATCTCGGGTGTCCGGCGCAGGATCTCGGCTCCGTCGACTACGTGGCGGCGCATGATGTCGAACTCCTGGTCCGTCAGCTTCTCCGGCTTGTTGAGGATCTCTTTCGGCGTGCGGACCTTGCCGATGTCGTGCATCAGCGCCGACATGCCGAACTCCCGCAGCAGCCTCCCATCGATGCCGAGCGCACGCGCCTGCGCCATGGCGAGGATCGACACGTTTACCATGTGGGTGAACGTGTAGTTGTCATAATTGCGCATCGCGGTCAGCGCCATCAGCGCCGTACGATTCTGCGTGACGGCATCGGCGAGCCCTTCGACTGTCTGCAGCGCCGCGGGAGCGTCGGGGATGCCCTCGGTCTCCGCGCTCTGATAGACGACTTCCGCTGTCTGGACCGCGCCCGAGTACATCTGTCGAATCGCGGCCATATCGCTCGCGATCCCGTCCTGTTTCTTGTTCTCGTCGCTCTTCAGCCGCCCGACCCTGATGTACGGCGTGGAGAGGTCTTTTTCGACATCTCCTCCCTTGCTCCCGAGCCGCGAGAGGTTCGCCATCAGCGTCGTGAGCTCGTCCTGCGTGACGCCGCGCTCGAACGCGATCCGTTCGACCTTGTTTTCCTTCAATTTCTTGATCAGCTCCACCATCGTGGCGCTGACGCGGTGCATGGGCGTGTCCGCGACGACGAGATCGTTGCCGACGATCCCGACGGCGATGGATCCCTGCTGCTGGTGCAGCGCACCGAGCACGGACACCAGGCCGGCCATGTTGCGTGCGACGAGCGGATGGTCGGGCGCGTACAGCGTCGAGTTGCGCACGCCGGACGCGATCCGGCGGAGCAGGTCTTCGAACATCGAGAGGCGGGACGGTGCTTCGCTCATCTCATCATCCCAGTCGCTTCAGTTCGGTGCGCGCCGCGGCGCGCACGCCCCGGGGTCCACGGCTCACGGCATCGCGCAGCGCCGCAACCGCGGGACCGGTGCCGATCCTCCGCAGCGCCTGCGCGGCGGCCGCGCGCGCGCGGCGCGTGCGTAGCGGTGCGAGCCAGTCGCCATGCTGCAATGCATCCTTGAGCGCCTCGACCGCGTCGGGACCGCCGAACGATCCAAGCGCGCCGATGCCGCCGACGTAGACGGCCGGGAACGCCTTGCGATCGATGTGCCGCACCAGGTAGCAGAACAGCGGGGCGGCGCGTTCGTCGCGCAATCCGGCGAGCTCGGTGATCAACGTCTCTCTCGGCCGCCCCGTCGTTGTCGTCAGTGCCTGCAGGAGAATCTGCGACGCGGCGTCGGTGCCGTTGAGGATGAGCGCCTGGATGGCTTCGCGCTGCACCAGCGGCTCGGTGTCGGTGAGCAGCGGCTGCAGCTCGCGCAACCCCTCCGCGCCGCCGAACTCTCGCAGCAGGAAGGCGGCCGTGCGGCGGACTTCCCAGTTCGCCGCGTTCATCAGCTGCTGCACCGATTCGCGTCCCGCGGCGCCGAACTCCACGAGGATGTCACGCAGACGTCGCCGCGACCGCGCGTCCTGTTCGGCAGAGAGCGCCTCGGCCAGCGCTCGGATGATTGGCGGTCCGATGCTGTGCGCGAGCCGCTTGAACCGTTCGTACACCGCATCCTCCGCGGTGCGCAGCTGGCGCGCCGCGTGCCGGATCATGGCGCCGCGTGTGAGCCGTTCGAGAACGCCGCGCATGGCGTCCTGCCGCGACGGCACGCGTTGACCTTCGACCGAGACCACGTCCGCGAGCTGCAGCGCCTGGTCGAAGTAACCGACGCGCACGAGGTCCTCGGCGTGCGTGATCGCCGTCTCCGCCACGTCATGCCATCGCGCGGCATCTTCTTCGATGCGCAGCAGATCCAGGAGCAGCATGTTGTCGAGCATGCGCAGCTCCACGTCGGTCACGGTGGCGAGCCAGCCGGAGACGCGTTCGGGCGGGTCATCGCTCGCCGCCTCGACATCGATCGCGCGCGCGCGCGCGCCGCTCAGCTCCTTCGCATAGGCGTCCGAGACGAACTTCTCGTCCGAATAGGACGTCAGCATCGACTCGACCTTCTGCCAGAGATCGTGGAATGCAGCTTCCTGCCCGAGCTGCGACGCGGCCACGTCAGGTTCGGCGAGCGCCAGCAGCTGCCGCTGGCGATTGGCATCGGGCACGAGCGCGTGGAACGCCTGCGCGAGGCGATCGGTCGGTCCGCGCTCCGAGATGACGGAATTCGACACGAACTGCGCGACTGCGCCGTCGCTCATGCGATGCACCATCGCGGTGACGACGTCCACGTTGCCGGCCATGGCTTGGGGCTGCGATCGGCGCAGCAGCAGTTCGAGCATCGCTTCCGCCGACAGCCGTCCGGCGACCTGGCCGACCTGACGCAGCGTTTGATCCAGCTGGGTGGGATTCGTCTTCCCGACGTATTCCCCCAGGCCGCGCAGCAAATTGACGAAGGCGCCCACGCGCACCGCGCCCGGCGTATTCTCCGTCCGCTTCTCGAGTGCCGCCATGAGCGCCGCGAGCCGAACGGGATCGCCGACCATGTCGAGGAGCGTCCGCATGCTCGCTTCGTCGAGCTCCAGCTGCGCGCCGCTGAGCGCCGCGGCCACGAGACGATCCGCCGCCGCTTCATCCCCCTGTTTCTCGCGCAGGACCTCGGCATAATCGATCTCGACGATCTCCATGCTCGGCCCCCCGGCGGTCGCCCACAGACTCGCGATCCCGCCGTCCGCACGTACTTCCTCGGCCGGACGCGACAACAGCATGAGGAGCGTTCGCCACGACTCGCCATTCGCGCCGGCGTTCAGCGTCAGCTTCCCGACCAGCTGCCGGCGGAGCAGATCGGACAGCTCGACGATGGCGGTGTCGGGCTTTGATGGCGCGGCCTCGGCGATATGAATCGTGTGCGGCCGCACTTCCAGAGTGAAGGGGCCGGCGGCGGTGAGCGAGCCGGTCAGCTCCGTAAGCTTGCCGAGCGTGGCGGCGATCGCCGGGTGCCCACCCGGGTACAGCGACACGGCGCGGAGCGCGGCTTTGCAGGCCCGCGCGAAATCCGCGAGTTTGAGCGCCATATCGGCGTCGAGTGTCGCTCGAACTTCTCCCATCGCTTTTACATGTACTGCAGCGGGTCGATGCCCGCCGCCTCGGGATCCACGGCCTCGACGACCGCCCACGTGAAGTCCCCCCGGCCATCGGGCTCCCACGTGTTCACCAGCGGCATCTCCTCGAGCGGGCCGACGTCGCGGTCCCTCACGATCTTCACCTGCGGCCGGAACGGATCGGTCGGGTGCTCGTGCGTGACGACGCCGATCTCCTCCGTGTTGAGCCGTACGAGCGTACCGACAGGGAAGAGTCCGATCAAGTTGATGAACCGGCGCAGCAGCCGCTGGTTGAACGCCGGATCGTCCTTCTTGCCCATGATCGACTTGATGCGGTCGCTCGGCAGCCCTTCGCGGTAGACGCGCGTGCTGCGCAGCGCATCGTACACGTCGGCGATGCTGACGATCTGCGTGCAGAGATTGAGCGTGCGGTGGCCGATGTTGCCCGGATATCCCGACAGGTCCTGCCGCAGGTGGTGCTCGAACGCCACGATCGGCGCAAGCGCGGGCGTCTCGGGGGTGCGCCGCAGGATGTGCGCGCCGTCGACGACGTGGCGCTGCATGATGTCGAACTCTTCTTTCGTCAGCTTGTCCGGCTTGTTCAGGACTTCCTGTGGCGTGTGGACCTTGCCGATGTCGTGCATCAGCGCCGCGAAACCGAACTCGCGAAGGAGCGTTCCTTCCATGTTGAGCGATCGCGCCTGCGCCATCGCGAGCACCGACACGTTCACCATGTGGGTGAAGGTGTAGTTGTCGTAACGCTTCAGCGCCGTCAGCGCGAGAAGGGATGTCCGATCGCCGCCTACGAGCTTCGCGAGGCTGTCGATGATCTTGCGCGCCGCGCCCGGGTCCGGCTTGTCGCCTGCTTTGGCCTGGTCCCACAACTGCTGCGCCGTCTCGACCGCCGTGCCGTAGATTTTGCGCGCGCCCATGATCCCCGTGCCCGTGTCGTCGTCCTCCTTCTCGATCGTCAGGCGTCCGATGGCGATCCGGCTGACCCCTTTCTGCTGCAGGCGTGCGGCGAGCGGCAGGGTCGCGCGGCGATCCGGCAGCTCGAAGATGAAGGTCCGGAGCTCCTCCTTCGTCACGCCGCGTTGCAAGGTGACTTTTTCGATCTCGCGTTCGCGCATGTCGCGGGCAAATCCGACGAGGGCCGCGGCGGATTTCGGCAGCCGCCCCGCATTGACGACGACCTCATCGCCGATGAACCCGATGACGATCGCGTCGCTCTTCTGCGTCAGGCTCGCGCAGAGCGCGCCGAGCGCATCCACGCCGCGCTGGACGAGCGGATGGCCCGGCGAGTACAGCGTCGCGCTGCGGATCGCGGCGGCCAGGCGGCGCACGAGATCGTCGTAGGCGTTCGCGGTTGCGTCAGCCATCGATCACGCCCCCGCCCGCGCCGCTTTGCGCAGGAGACGGTCCCCGGTTTTCGCCGCTTCGTCGATGGCGCGCGTCGCCGCCGGCGTGCGAATGGCCCTGAGCGCAGCGATGCTGTGTTCCTTCAGGGTCCTGGCCTTTTTTCGCGCGAGGAGCTTCTTCCTTCGCATCAGCGTGGAGAGCACCGGCACGGCCTGGTCGTCGCCGACGCGGCTCAATGCGCCGACCGTGTCGATCACGATCGTGAAGTCCGCGCCGAAAGGATCGCTCTCCTCGATGATGCGCACGAGGACAGGAACCACGCGCGCGTCGCGTTGCGCGACGAGCGCCTCGACAACGGCGCGGCGCTGGTCCCCCGTCGCCGCCCGCAAGACGGTGTGGACGGCGCGCGCCGCTGCGGGATCCTTGATGCTGGCGAGCGCCCGCACCGCAGCGGTCGTGACGCGCGCGTCAGAGCCGCGCAGCAGGGGCTGCAGCAGCGGAACCGCTTCGGCCACGCCGAGTTCTCCCATCAGTTCCGCCGCGTTCCGCTGGGCCGCCCACTTGTTCGATCCGACGAGCGTCCCGAGGCGCGACACCGCGCGCGCGCCGTAGCCCTTGACGATCGCGGTCGCTCGCGATCGCGCGGGCGTCATCGCTTCGCTCTCGAGGTGCCCCTTCAACGCGTCGGTCGCTGCGGCTCCGATCCGCCCGCATACGTCCGCAAAGAGCCTCGCCTCGGCATCCGACATGTCGCCGAGCAGCTCCGCCGCTTCGACGAACGCGATGGTGCGGACGATGCCGTCGAGGGCGACGCGGCTCCCCGGGCTCGTCACCGCCTTGCTGTCCGCGGCCTGCTCCTGCAGCGCAGTCACCACCGCGAGCACCGATTCATAGTCGCCCGCGAGCAGCAGATCTTCTGCCAGCGCCGCGACGTCGTTCGCCAGCTCCGGCGCCCGGGCCGGATCGCGTTCCAGTTTCAGGAGATCGATGAGCAGGCGTACCGACAATCGCCGCACATTGTCCTGTCCCAGCGTGTCGAGCATCTCGACGAGATCCACCGACACTTCGCTCGCCATCTGCTCGGCGCGGGCGCCGACCTGGTCGAGTCCGGCCCGATAGCCCGCCGACACGAACGGCCGCTCGTTGTAGGTGAGCAGCAGTTCTTCCATCGACGACCAGAGATTCTGGAACGCGTCCTGGCGGCCGAAATCGGTTTCCGCCAGCATCCGCCGCGTCATCGTCAGCACGCGCTGCTTGCGATCGTCGTCCGTGGCAATGGTGTTGAAGACCGTGGCCAGCCGTTCCGAGGCCTGCCCTTCGATCGCCAAAGTTGTCGCCAGCAGTTGCGCGACGCGGTTGTCGTCCATCGCATCGACGATCCCCGCGACCACAACACCGGAGCCGGCCTCGCCGCCCGCCCCGCTTTCCGCCGCTCCGCCCGAGAGCATCTGCATGACGACGTGCGGATTGAGTTTCGCCGTGGCGGCGGCGAGATTCTGCATGACCTCCTGCTTCCTCTCCGGCGACAACACGTCGACGATCGAAACGAGGTGGTGGTAGGCCGCGACGACGGCCGCCGCCTGCGAGGTCAGCATCGGCGAGCCGTCCATCGTGTGATGCGGCGCGATGACGTCCCCCGCGAGCTCGCCGATCGCCACGACGTCGCCGGAGATCTCCAGCATGCGCGCCTGGGTCGCTTCGTCGGTCGGCCGGCGCCGATCGAGGACGCCGCGCACGATCGAGCGCCACAGATCGTCCTTGCGCCGGACCGGATGGGTGACCTCGCGATCCTGGAGAACGTGGCTGAAGTCGATCTGCTGCAGCGCGATCGCGGCATCCCCTTCCTCGGTCCAGACCTTGGCGGGCCCGCCGCGGTCGCGGATGACGCGCGAGTCCTCCGAGAGCACGCCGAGCAGCCGCTGCAGCGCGCCGACGGTCACGTCGCCGGCAAACGTCAGCTCCAGAATGTCGCGATCGTGCAGCCACCGCGCCGCTTCCGCGATGGTGCCGGCGTCACGTCCGCCGACGGCGACGCCCGCCACGAGCAGGGTGTCGGGCGTCACGCCGAACGAGAACACCTGTGCGCTGCTCGCGTCGGTGACGGCGGTTCGCAGGCGGTCCAGCGACGCGCGGATTGCGGGATGGTCCGGCGGGTACAGCGCCCAGCCTCGCGAGGCGGCAACCAGCGACCGGGCGAGAGCGGAGACGCTCCGGGAGACTTCCGGCGACAGGGTTGGGGCATCCGCCATGCGAAGGGAAAACGGCGCCGTGAATTATACTCTTGGCGCTTCCATGCGGGCCGTCGATCTTATTCGCACCAAACGGGATGGAGGCCTGCTGGATCGCGCCGCCCTGGAATGGTTCGTGGCGGGTGTGACCGATGGGTCTCTGCCCGATTACCAGGCCTCCGCCCTGTTGATGGCGATCGTCCTGCGAGGGATGACGCCCGAGGAGACGGCGGCGCTGACCGATGCAATGGTGCGATCCGGTGTGCGGGTCCAGTACTCCGGACTGCCGCACGTCGCGGTCGACAAGCACAGTACCGGCGGGGTGGGGGACAAGACCTCGATCATCCTGGCGCCGCTCGCGGCCGCGTGCGGCGCGCCCGTGCCGATGATGTCGGGTCGAGGCCTCGGCCACACGGGCGGCACTCTTGATAAGCTCGAATCGATTCCCGGATTTCGCACGGCGCTTTCGCTCGACGAGCTGCGCCACAGTGTGGCGTCCATCGGCTGCGCGCTAATCGGCCAGACGTCAGAGGTGGCCCCCGCGGATCGGAAGCTGTACGCGCTGCGCGATGTGACGGGCACCGTCGAAAGCATTCCGCTCATCACGGCGTCGATCATGAGCAAGAAGATCGCGGAAGGCATCGGCGGTCTCGTGCTGGACGTGAAGTACGGCGATGGCGCGTTCATGAAGACCGAGGCGGACGCGCGCCAGCTGGCGGAGTCGCTTGTCGCGATCGGCGAGCTGGCCGGCGTCCGCACCGAGGCGCTGCTGACAAACATGGATGCACCGCTCGGCCGCGCGGTCGGCAACGCGCTCGAGATCGTCGAGTCGATCGAGACGCTCAAAGGGCGCGGACCCGCGGACTTGGAGTCGCTCTCGATCGAGTTCGCCACCCGGATGCTCGTCCTCAGCGGCGTCGAGAAAGAGTTATCGTGCGCGACCGATCGCGTGCGGCAGGCGCTCTCGTCGGGGGCCGGCGTCGAGAAACTGCGGCAGATCATCAGGAACCAGGGAGGCGATCCGGCGGTCGTCGACGATTACGCGAAGCTGCCGGCCGCTCCCGATCGCGGGACGATCGCGGCATCGCGTGACGGCGTGGTCGTGGCGATGCGGGCGGAGGCTGTCGGTCGCGCGGCCGTCGGCCTCGGCGCCGGCCGCGATCGGCTCGATGCGACGATCGATCCGGCGGTCGGCTTCACGATCGCAGCTCCAGTCGGCACGCGGGTGAAACGGGGTGACCCGATTATCGAGATCCATCACCGCGGCGGCCGCGGGCTCGCCGAGGCGCGGCGCCTGCTCGAATCTTCGATCGTCATCGGCGACGCGGCGCCCAAGGCGCGTCCGCTCGTCCTCGACCGCATTAAAGGAAGGACAGCCTGAATGGCCACCACTGGGCAGACGGTGACCGGGGAAATCTCGCACCAGCGGCCGGCACGCCAGCCGTACGACAGCCGCGACTTCGCGATCATCGGGGGCGCCATCGCGGCGGCGGCGGTCTGTGCCCTTGCCGCGAACCTGCTGCACCTGCCACGCCTGCAGCCGCTCACCGGACTGATCGTGATCATGACGATCGCCTACTGCTTCTCGACCAACCGCCGCGCGATCGATCGCCGTACGGTCGCCTGGGGCCTGAGCCTGCAGATCGTCTTCGCGCTCATCGTGCTGAAGACCGCGGTCGGGCAGCGCGTCTTCCAGACGCTGGCATCGGTGATCAATCGCCTGCTGGATTTCGCGTTCGTCGGATCGAGCTTCGTGTTCGGACCTCTCGGCAGCAAGACCGCGTGGCCGAAGATTATGACGACGGTCCTCGGCCCGGAAGGGGCGCAGTACGGCGTGATCTTCGCGTTCCAGGTGCTGCCGACGATCATCTTCATCGCCGCGCTCTTTGCCATCCTTTATTACTTCGGCATCATGCAGGTCGTCGTCCGCGCGTTCGCGGTGATGATGCGCCGCGTCATGCGCGCGAGCGGCGCTGAGTCGGTCAACGTGGCCGCCAGTATCTTCATGGGGCAGACGGAAGCGCCGCTGACGATCCGGCCGTTCATCCCGAAGATGACCGAGTCGGAGCTGATGACGATCATGACCGCCGGGATGGCGCACATATCCGGCGGCATCATGGCCGCCTACATCCTGTTCGGCATCAAGGCGGAGCACCTGCTGACCGCCGTCATCATGACCGCGCCCGGCACGCTGATGATGGCGAAGATGTTCGTGCCCGAAACGCAGGTGCCGGAGACCATGGGCGCGGTGAAGCTCGAGATCGAGCGCACCGACGTGAACGTCATCGACGCGGCCGGCCGCGGCACCGGCGAAGGCCTCGCGCTTGCGCTCAATGTCGGCGCCATGCTCATCTCGTTTCTCGCGCTGATTGCGCTCGTGAACGCCGTCCTCGGGCTCGCGCACCTGAGTCTCGAGCAGATTTTT
Organism: Vicinamibacterales bacterium; assembly: GCA_035637115.1. Taxonomy (GTDB): domain Bacteria; phylum Acidobacteriota; class Vicinamibacteria; order Vicinamibacterales; family 2-12-FULL-66-21; genus JAICSD01. The sequence continues at coordinate 16,719 of DASPXV010000004.1, read as the reverse complement.
GGCTGGGTCTTCTCGCCGATCGCCTGGTCGATGGGCGTCCCGTGGCGCGATGCGACGACGGTCGGCAACCTCCTCGGCACCCGCATGGCGCTCAACGAGTTCGTGGCGTACGCCAAACTCGGGTCGATGGCGGGTTCTCTCGATCCGAAGTCCTTCACGATCGCCACGTTCGCCTTGTGCGGCTTCGCGAACTTCAGCTCGATCGGCATCCAGATCGGCGGCATCGGCGCGCTGGCCCCCTCGCGGCGCCACGATCTCGCGCGGCTCGGGCTGCGCGCGATGTTCGCGGGCACGCTCGCCAACTTCGTCACGGCAACGATTGCTGGATTTCTTCTGTGACCTATCTCGAAAAGGTTGATGACGCAGTCGCGGCGGTACGCGGTCGCGGAGGCGCGGCTCCCGATGTCGCCGTCGTGCTGGGCTCCGGCCTCGGCGACTTCGCAAACCGGCTGGCGGGCGCCGTCACCATTCTGTATGACGATCTGCCGCACTGGCCCGCGTCCAAGATCATCGGGCATGAGGGAAAGCTCGTCGTCGGCACGCTCGGCACTCGGCGCGTGGCGGCGCTTTCCGGCCGCGCGCACTTTTACGAAGGTCACGACCTGCGGACCGTGACATTTGCCGCGCGCGTCATCGCGCGGCTCGGCGTCAAGGCCCTGATCCTCACCAACGCTGCGGGCGGCATCAACGCCGATCTCAAACCGGGCACGCTGATGGTGATGGACGATCACATCAACCTGCTCGGGAGCAATCCACTCGTCGGCCCCAACGAAGATGCGTTCGGCGCACGCTTCCCCGATATGAGCGAGGTGTACTCGAAGCGCCTGCGCGCCCTCGCTGACGCGGTCGCGCGCGAGCAGGGGCTGAAGATCGGCCATGGCGTGTACGTCGCGGTTCATGGACCAAGCTACGAGACCCCCGCCGAGATCCGATTCCTGCGCGCGATCGGGGCGGACGCCGTCGGCATGTCCACCGTGCCAGAGGCCATCGTCGCCCGTCACATGGGCGTCGAAGTCCTCGGGATCTCCTGCATTACGAACGCCGCGGCCGGCGTGCTGCCCCAGCCGCTGAATCACGACGAAGTGATGGAGGTCGCGCGGCAGGTGCGCGGCGCATTCGCCTCGCTGCTGGAGGGGATCATTGCCCGGGTCTGACGACAAATGGCTCGGCGATCGCCGCACGAGGCGGGATCGGCGCACACAGCCGGACCGTCGCAGCGGCGCCGACCGCCGGCTGGTCGATAAGGGACATCCCGACGGTGAGCGCCGCGCGAATCCCGATCGTCGTTCCACCGAAAGCCGCACGGGACAGGAACGCCGCAACGATGCGGCGTGGCAGCCCGTCCCGCTGGACGCAGCGACCACAGGTACTTTCGACGATGCCGCACTTGTAGCCGCGGCCATCGATGCGCGCGAGCACGCCCGCGCCAGGTTTTCCGGGTTCAAGGTGGGCGCCGCGCTCGAAACCGATGCCGGCCTGGTCATCACCGGCTGCAACGTCGAAAACGCGACGTACGGCTTGACGATGTGCGCTGAGCGCGTGGCGCTCTACAAGGCGCTGTCGGAAGGGCAGAACGTCTTCACGCGCATGGCCGTGGTCGCGGATACCGACGATCCGACGCCGCCGTGCGGATCGTGCCGGCAGTTGCTGTGGGAATACTGCGGCGATATCGAAGTCGTGCTGGCGAACCTCTCCGAGGTGAAGCGCCGGATGCGTCTGTCCGAACTGCTGCCTCTTCCGTTCGACGCCCGGCTTCTCGAATAACTCGCATAAGATCAAAGAACATGCTTCCGACAATTGATATTCAGGACGACACCATCGTCATGGTGGACCAGCGCAAGCTGCCCGCCCAGGAAGTGTACGTGCGCTGCCGGACGGCGCCTGAAGTCGCCAAGGCGATCCGCACCATGGTGATCCGCGGCGCTCCCGCAATCGGTGTGGCCGCCGCGTACGGTATCGCGCTCGGCATGAAGCGCAGCACCGCGAAGGGCACCAACCAGTTCGCCATCGAGTTCCAGAAGGTTTGCGACCTGATGGCCGGGACGCGTCCGACGGCCGTCAACCTGTTCTGGGCAATCGATCGCCTGAAGGCGGCGTTCGCGGCGGGAGCGCAGGCCGGGGAATCGCCCGAGGAGCTTTCGGCGCGGCTGCTCCGCGAGGCACAGGCGATCCACGACGAAGACGTCGCCAACTGCCGCACGATGGGCGCCTACGGCGCCGCGATGATGCCCGATGGCGGTCGCGTTCTGACGCATTGCAATGCCGGGGCGCTCGCGACGGCCGGCTACGGATCCGCGCTCGGCGTGATCCGAGCCGCGGTGGAGCAGGGAAAAAAGATCGCGGTCTTCGCCGACGAGACGCGGCCGTTTCTGCAGGGCGCGCGGCTCACCGCGTGGGAGCTCGTGCGCGACGGCATCAACACGACAGTCATCACCGAGAGCATGGCGGGGCCGCTGATGCGCTCGGGTGAGATCGACGTCGTCGTCGTCGGCGCCGACCGTATCGCCGCGAACGGCGATACGGCGAACAAGATCGGGACGTACACCGTCGCCGTCCTCGCGCACGAGCACAAGATTCCGTTCTACGTCGCGGCGCCGCTGTCGACGATCGACCTGCACACGCCCGAAGGTGATTCGATTCCGATCGAGGAGCGCGACCAGCGCGAGGTGAGCCACCTTGGCACCGCGCGGCTCACGCCCGTGGGGGCGCGGATCCGCAACCCGGCGTTCGACGTGACGCCGCATCGGTACATCACCGGCATCATCACGGAGAAAGGCATTCTGCGCCCGCCCTACTCCGAGTCGCTGAAGGCGGCGTTCGAACAAGTCATAAGCCGTAAGCCATGAGCCATGACGCCCATCACGCTTCTGGCGATCGAGACGTCGTGTGACGAAACCGCGGCGGCGGTGATTTCCGAGACCGGCGATGCGGCGAAGCCATGGACGCTTCGATCGAACGTCGTCGCCTCGCAGGCGGCGATTCACCGCGAGTGGGGCGGCGTCGTCCCCGAGCTCGCGTCGCGCCAGCACCTGCGAGACATCTGCGGCGTCGTCGAGGAAGCGCTCGAGAAGGCGGGCGCGACGTTTGACGATCTCGGTGCCGTTGCGGTCACGCAAGGCCCCGGCCTGGTCGGCTCGTTGCTGGTCGGTGTCTCGTTCGCGAAGTCGATCGCGTGGACGTACGGCATTCCCCTCGTCCCTGTTCATCATCTCGCCGGGCACATCGAGTCGCTCGTGCTGCAGCACGGGGAGCTGCCGCTTCCGGCCGCGGTGCTCGTGGTCTCGGGCGGGCACACCAGCCTGTACCTTGTCGCCGAGCCTGGACATTACTCGCTGATCGGCCGCACGCGCGACGATGCGGCGGGCGAAGCGTATGACAAGGTGGCGAAGCTCCTCGGCCTCGGGTATCCGGGCGGACCGATCATCGACAACCTCGCGAAGACCGGCAACGATCGCGCGTACGCGTTTCCCTTGCCGCGCATGACGCACGCGGATCGCAATCAACCGGCGCCGACCGCCCCATCCGGACTGTTGCCGCCGTCGGTCGAGCGGCGTGTCGACTTCAGCTTCAGCGGGTTGAAGACGGCGGTCTCGCGCCTTGTCGACGATCGGCGAGGCGCGAGGGGCGGAGCCGAACTCGCACCTGGCGAGATTGCCGACATCTGCGCGAGCTTTCAGCGCGTCGTCGTCCAGGCGCTGCTGGATCGCACGTTCGAAGCCGCCGCCTGGCTCGGCGCGCGGAGCCTGGGCATCTCCGGAGGCGTTTCGGCGAACAGCCGTCTGCGCGCGGATGCGGAGGCGCGCGGCGCGAAGGCCGGTTTGCCCGTATTCGTACCGCCGCTGTCGCTCTCGACCGACAACGCGGCGATGATCGGCGCGGCAGGCCTGCGCCGGCTGCGCGACGGTGTTACGGCGGACTGGGATCTCAACGCGCAGGCGTCGTTGTCGTTATGAAGGTGTTTACCGATTACCTGTGGTTTAACACGAAGAAGCGGCAGGAGTTCATCCGCATCACGGACGAAGTCGCCGCCATCGTGAAGAAGAGCGGCATCCAGGACGGCATGGTCCTCGTATCCGCGATGCACATCACCGCGGGCGTCTACGTGAACGACTGGGAGGATGGACTCATTGAAGACTTTCAGGTCTGGCTCGAAAAACTCGCCCCTGCGGGAATGCCGTACAAGCACCACCAGACCGGTGAAGACAACGCGGACGCGCATCTGAAGCGCACGCTCATGGGACACCAGGTGATGCTGCCGATCACCGGCGGCGCGCTGGATCTCGGGCCGTGGGAGCAGGTCTTTTACGCGGAATTCGATGGGCGACGCCGGAAGCGCGTGGTCGTCAAGGTCATGGGCGCGTAATGAGTCGCAGTTATCCGCAGCAGCCGGTCATCGGCGTCGGCGCCGTCGTGCTCTTCGAGGGACGCGTCGTGCTCGTCAAACGCGCGCACGAGCCGTTGCAAGGACAGTGGAACCTGCCCGGCGGTGGTGTGGAGCTTGGCGAGACGCTCGAGGCCGCGTGCGCGCGAGAGGTCGTCGAAGAGACCGGCCTTCTCGTCCGCGTCGGGCCGGTGATAGAAGTTTTCGATCGGATCATGTTCGATGCGGACAGGAAAGTGCAGTACCACTTCGTGCTCGTCGATTACCTGTGCCATGCCACGGGGGGCGCACTGCGCTGCGGATCGGACGCGACCGAGATCGCGCTTGCCGATCCGGCGGACCTGGGGCGATACGCGCTGACCGAGAAGGCGCTGCAGGTGATTGGAAAGGGGGTTTCGTTCGCATGCTGATGCTGCTGTTCTCGCTGCTGGTCCAGGCTCCTGCCGCCCCGGCGCCGCAGCCGGCGACGCTGAAGGCGACCATTCGGATGAGCATCGCGAAGATCGATGCACCGCCGCCGCGCGAGGGAGAGAAACCGAACCCGTATGGCAACTTCGGGCCGCTGCTCACGCAGCTGCTGACGCCGGAAGGGGCGGTCGACATCCAGTACCTCATCTCGGGGGACCAGACGCGCGCCGACGTGCAGGGACGGCTGGCGACGCTGCCGAAGGGCAGCGTGGTGCTCCAGAAACTGGGGGACGAGACGATTCGCGTCCTCAACCCGAGCAACCAGACGTGGTACGAGATTCCGGCGAACCAGAATCTGGGTGTGCTGCTCGGCACGCCGGACGTCACGATCGAGCCGACATCCGAGAAGCGGACGATCGCGGGGCAGCGTGCGGAACGTTTCCGCTTCAGCGAGACGCTGCGCGTGCCGGTGCCGGACGGGACGGCGCTGCCGGCTGATTTTCCGACGAATTTACAACTGACCGGTGAAGTGTGGTCCACCGACGCGTACTCGGGCCAGAGTTACGCCGGTGTATTCAAGACCCTGCAGGCCTTCGCCGCGATTCCCGGCGTCGAGGCGCTGACCGCGGGCGGACGGTTTCCGCTGAAGATCGCGCTGCGATCGACGATCATGCCGGGCTACGAGATTCGCAGCGAAGTGATCGCGATCGGTCCGGCCGCCGCGGACGCCGCGCTGTTTACAGTGCCGGCCGGATATCAGAAGATCCTGCCACCGGGCGGAGGGGGCGAATAGCGATGGGACTGTCACGCGACCAGGCGTGGGCGCTGGTCACCGAGTACACGCAAAGCGAGAGCCTGCGGAAGCACATGCTCGGGGTCGAAGCGGCCGTGCGCGGCTACGCGGGTCATTTCGGTGAAGACGAAGACGACTGGGGCGCCGTGGCGCTGCTCCATGACTTCGACTACGAGCGCTATCCGGATCAGCAGAACCACCCGTTCCGCGGTGTCGAGATCCTGAAGGAGAAGGGGTATCCGGAGTGGGTGACGCGCGCGATTCTCTCGCATGCGGATTACTCCGGCGTCCCGCGCGAGTCGCGCCTCGAGAAGACGCTCTACGCGTGCGACGAAATGTCCGGGTTCATCACTGCCGCGTCGCTCGTCCGCCCTTCCAAGAGCATCCTCGACCTCGAGGCGCCGTCGGTCGTGAAGCGGATGAAGGACAAGGCGTTCGCCCGCGCCGTGAACCGCGAGGATCTGCGCAAGGGCGCCGCGGAACTGGGCCTGCCGCTGGAGGAACACGTCGGCAACGTCATCCGGTTCATGCGACGGCAGGCTGATTCGCTCGGCCTGCGGGGCAGTCTGTAACTTCCGCCTAAAGGCGGAAGCCACTCAGTCCTCCAAGGAGATCGAGTGAGTTCCGGCTTTAGCCGGAAGATCCGAACAGGCGGACTAGCCGGAAGATCCGACCAGGCGGAAGATCCGAACCCGAGGTCCAGATTTCCGTATAAGCTACTGACCGGAAATGGACGCAGTCGTACAACTCGATGACGTGACCGTCATCTATGGCAAGAACCAGGCCCTCAAGAACGTCTCCGCCAAATTTGCAAAAGGGGCCGTAGGGCTGCTGGGGCCTAACGGCGCAGGCAAGAGCACGATGCTCAAGTCGCTCCTCGGCTTCGTGAAGCCGGACAAGGGGCGCATGACCGTGCTCGACATGGACGTCGCGCACGCGCCGCTCGCCATCCGCGCGCGCATCGGTTACATGCCGGAGAACGATGCGCACATCCCGGGCATGAACGCCGTGTCGTTCGTCGCCTACTGCGGGCAGCTCGCCGGACTCCCCGCGGTGGACGCGATGCAGCGCTCGCACGAGGTCCTGTATTACGTCGGCCTCGGCGAGGCGCGCTATCGCAATGTCGACACGTATTCGACGGGCATGAAGCAGCGCATCAAGCTCGCCCAAGCCCTGGTCCACGATCCCGATCTTCTCTTTCTCGATGAACCCACGAATGGCATGGACCCCAAGGGACGCGACGAGATGCTCGAGCTCGTCCGCGACCTCGCGCACAACAAAGGCGTCAGCCTGATCCTCTCGTCGCATCTTCTGCCCGACGTCGAATACACCTGCGACCACGTCGTCGTCATGGACAAGGGGCAGGTCGCGACGCAGGGTCCGATCAACGAACTGAAAGGACCGACGGGGCGGGTATACGAGCTGCGCATCAAGGGGGACCTGCGCGGCTTTCTCGATGTGCTCGAGAAGGGCGGCATGGACACGCATGCGACGGACGAAGACGTGATGCGCGTCTTCGTGCCTGCGGCCGTCGGCGATCACAGGGCGATCTTCCAGGCGGCGGCCGGTTTCGGCGTTCAGGTCCGCCACCTGCGCCCGAGCGTCCCGACGCTCGAGGACGTGTTCGCGAAAGCGATCGGCGAAGAATGAGTCCTATCCACGATCAAAGTTATCGACACTATGGCGGCGGCAAGGCGGTGCCAGGCCGGTCTTGGACCGTCATCGCGTGGGCGGGCATCAAGACGATGATCCGTAAGCGCATCTTCATGGGGCTGCTGCTCCTCGCGTTCGCCCAGTTCATCGTCCGCGCCGTGCAAATCTGGATCAGCGCCAACTACCCGCAGGCGGCGATCCTGACGCCGACCGCGGAGACGTTCCGCTCGTTTCTCGAGCGCCAGGACTTTTTCGTCTTCCTGATCACGGTGTACGTCGGGGCAGGCCTGATCGCGAACGACCGCCGCGCCAACGCGCTGCAGATTTATCTCTCGAAGCCGCTGATGCGCTCCGAGTACATCATCGGCAAGCTGGCGATCCTCTTCACGTTCCTGACGCTCGTCACCTTGCTTCCGGCGATGCTGCTGCTGCTGCTCAAGGTGATGTTCGACGGCAACTTCACGTTCCTGAAGAACAACCTGTTCCTGGTGCCGGCGATTACCATCGGCGCGCTGATCCAGGTGACGCTGGCCTCGTTCACGATGCTCGCGCTGTCGTCCTTGTCGAAGAGCGCACGCTACGTCGGCATCCTCTACGTGGGCATCACGTTCTTCACGACCGCTATCTACGGGGCTCTCTACGCGATTACCGGCAGCAGCCGCGTGTCATGGATTTCGATCGGGGCGAACGTCTCCCAGGTAGTCGACGTCGTGTTCCGGCTGAAACCGCGCTACGCGACGCCCTGGCAGGTGTCGCTGCTGGTGATCATCGGCCTGATCGTGGTGTCCATCTCGATCCTCGAGCGACGGGTCCGCGGCGTGGAGGTTGTGACGTGAAACCTCGCGAACGAGCGTCGGCGAGTGGGCCACGCGAGCGGAGCGGGGCGCTCGGGGGACCCCGCGAGCGAGCGTGGCGGGGAGTCCGGCGGGGTGAAGCCTCCCGGATGAACAAAGAGCGACGCGTGCGCGGCGTGGAGGTGGTGACGTGAGCGCCTCCATCGTCTCCGCGGAGCACGTCTCGAAGTGGTACGGGCAGGTTATCGGTCTGAACGACGTCAGCGTGTCGGTCCCGCCCGGCGTCACGGGTCTGCTTGGCCCCAACGGCGCGGGCAAGTCGACCTTCATGAAGCTGATCACCGGTCAGCTGAAGCCGAGCAAAGGGGACGTGAAGGTCCTCGGCGAGCCGATCTGGCGCAACCCGCACCTCTATTTCCAGATCGGCTTCTGCCCCGAGCAGGACGCTTTCTACGAGCGGATGACGGGCCTCGAATGGGTCCGTGCGCTGGTGCGGCTGAACGGACTGAATGAAAAGGAAGCCGATGAAGCCGCGCGGAAAGCGCTGACCGCCGTCGACCTGGTCGACGCCGCGGACAAGAAGATCGGCGCGTACAGCAAAGGCATGCGCCAGCGCGTGAAGCTGGCACAGTCGCTCGTGCACGATCCGCAGCTCCTCATCCTCGACGAGCCGCTGGCCGGTATGGATCCGATCGGGCGCCGCAAGACAATCCGGCTGATTCGCGAATGGGGGCGCGCCGGGAAGAGCATCATCGTCTCGAGCCACATCCTGCACGAGATCGAATAGATAACGTCGAACATCCTGTTGATCAACAACGGCCCGATCCTCGCGGAGGGAGACGTCCACCAGATCCGCGAACTGATCGACGAACATCCGCACACGGTCTACGTGCGCGCCGAAGATCCGCGCCGCATCGCGCGCGAGTTCATCAATGCGACGAACGACGACGTACGGAGCCTGAAGTTCGAACCCGGGGCGGTCGTCGTCGAAACGGCGAGGCCGGATGCGTTTTACGCGCGCCTGACCGAGCTGGCCGCCAGCGGCGAGTTCGGTGCGATCGAAGAGGTGACGTCGCCGGACGACAACCTCCAGGCGGTGTTCCAGTATTTGGTGAAGTAACCAGTGACCAGTAACCAGTTACCAGAGACGGCAACGGTGCAGGCGGTTCAACGCCCCATCCCGAAGGCGCCGGGCTACTTCGCCTCGGCGCTGCGCGTGTTCGACCTCTCCGTCACCGAGATGCTCTGGTCGCGGCGGACGATCTTCATGGCGCTCGTCGTCGGCGCGCCCGTCTTGATTTCACTCTTCCTGCGCCTGCTCGACGCGCTCGGCGCTCCCATCTTCCGCGTGAACGGCGTGATGATGGCCGGGCCGGCGATTTTCGGATTGATGATCTGGGTTTTCTACCTGCGGTTCACCGTACCGGTGCTGGGCGTGTTCTACGGGACGTCGCTGATCGCCGACGAGGTTGAAGACAAGACGATCACCTATCTCTTTACCCGGCCGATCCCGAAGGGGGCGGTGCTCGTCGGCAAGTTCCTGGCCTACCTGGCGTGCACGATTTTCGTCGTGCTGCCGTCCGTCGTGATCGTCTACCTGTCGATCGTGCCGATGCGCGGCAGCCTGGGCGGGTCGTTCGTCGATTTGCTGAAGGACTTGTCGCTGCTCGCGGTGGGACTCGCGGTATACGGGTCGGTGTTCGCGTTCATCGGCGCCCGGTTCAAGCGCCCGCTGCTGGTCGGCCTGATCTTCATCTTCGGATGGGAGCAGATGGCGCTGGCGTTTCCCGGCTATCTGAAGAAGTTCACCGTCGCCTATTACCTGCAGGCGATGGTTCCCCACGCGATGCCGAACGACAGCGTCGTCAGCCTCATCCAGGGAATCTTCCGGGAGAGTCCTTCGCTGGCCCAAAGTCTCGTGTGGCTGGCCGTGATTCTGGTCGTATTTTTGTGGGCCGCGGCGGTAAGTGTTGAGAAAAAGGAGTATGTGCTCGAGCAGTAGTCCGCGGGTTCGGCGTATCCCTTGGCCGTAAAGTGTTCGTTTCCGGGCACTTGCCTCCCATTTGTGGAACTTTCTACCCTGCGGATCGGTATAATCCCCCTAGAGGGCCATCGCGTATGACGAAGAAAACGCGCTATTTCATGGGTGGGTCGGCGGCAATCCTCGTAGCCGGCCTGGGCACGGGCCTCGTCGCCTACTACGGCGGCGGCTTTCCGTCCCTTTCCGCCTCCCGCTCGGGACCGTCCGAGCTGAGCTACGTTCCGGCCGATTCGGCGGTCGTGGCCTTCGCCAACGTTCGAGAGGTCATGGACTCCCAGCTCCGGCAGCGGATCAAGCAGGTGGTGCCGCAGGAGCAGGGGCAGAAGGAATTTCAGGAACAGACCGGCATCGACATCGAGCGCGACATCGACTACGTCGTCGCCGCCGGGTCGCCCGTGGGGACGCCTCAGGGCAAGACGGAGCCGAACGGCCTCGTCGTCGCGCGCGGCCGTTTCAACACGACGCAGCTCGAAACCCTCGCTCGCGAGCACGGCGGCGTGGTCGAAGAATACAAGGGCAAGCGGCTCGTGAAGGCCTCCGACGTCGAGAACAAGTTCGAGATGGCTGAAGGGGTCCACAAGGGTCCGGGCCACAGCGTTGCCCTCGCATTCCTCGAGCCCGGACTCGTCGCCATCGGAAGCGAAGCGGCGATTAAGAGCGCCATCGACGCGCAGCTGAGCGCTCACAGCATTACCAGCAACAACGAGATGATGGAGCTGATCGCCGATATCGACGCGGGCAACAACGCGTGGGCGGTCGGCCGTTTCGATGCGATTGCCAGCCAGGCGCATCTCCCGCAGGAGATTGCCAGCAAGCTCCCCGCGGTTAAGACGTTCGCGGTCATGACGCACATCGACGGCGGTATCACCGGCACGCTGCGCGCCGAAACGCGCGACGACGAGTCGGCGAATAACCTGCGCCAGGTCGTGCAGGGTCTTCTCGCCCTCGGCCGCATGGCGAACGATCCGAAGGCGACGGCGCTACTCAACTCATTCCAGCTGTCCGGTTCGGGTAAGACCGTGGCGCTCTCGTTCGCGGTGCCCTCCGAAGTGCTCGACATGATCCCGCAGGGGATCAAGGGCAATCCGGGGCAGCCGCACGAGTTGCCCAGGGAGCTGCACGATCTGCGCGCTCCGAAGCCGCCGACGCCTCCGACGCCAGAACGGTAAACTCGCACGCTTCGCTTGATCCTCCAGGGCCGGTCCGCAGGGACCGGCCCTTCGTTTTTCCGTGTTACGCTTCCCGCTTACGTGGGCGATCTCGTCTTCTTCTACGGCACGTTGATGGCTGGCTTCGATCGCCGGCGGCGCGCCGGCATCGACGAAAAGCTGCGCTACATCGGGCGCGGAGCGATCCAGGGATCGCTCTTCGATCTCGGCCTTTATCCCGCCGCGATTCCTGCCGCGGAAGGCAGCGTGTGGGGAGAGGTCTACGAGATGGCGGACACGCCGACGGTGCTCGCCGCGCTCGACGGCATCGAAGGGTATCGGCACGAAGATCCCGATCGAAGCCTGTATCTGCGGCAGCAGGCAGACGTCGCGCTGCCGGACGGCACGCAGGCGCGTGCATGGGTCTACTTTTACAACGCTCCGCTCGGCCGCGCGCCGCGGATTCCGTCTGGAGACTATCTCGAGCATGTCAAAGTTCGTTAAGACGGGGCTAATGCTGCTGGTGGTAACGGTGCTGATGGCGCCACGGGTGCAGGCACAGGCTCCCGCGGCATCAGGTTCAGTCGATCCGAGCATCGTGAAGCTGATGGAATCCATTTCGGAAGAGCGTCTGCAGCAGCTCCTCGAGAAGCTTGTGAGCTTCGGGACGCGCAACACGCTTTCGGATGCGACGTCGACGACGCGCGGGATCGGAGCGGCGCGGCAGTGGATCTATGACGAGCTGAAACGTACGAGCCCGAAGCTGCAGGTGAGCTTCGACATGCACCAGATTCCAGCGCGCGGGCGGATTACTCGGGACGTGGAGCTGCGCAACGTGATGGCGATCCTGCCGGGAAAAACGCCGCGGCGCATCTACGTCAGCGGCCACTATGATTCGGTGAACCTCGGCGCCCGCGGACAGGAAGCGACCAACGCGGGGGGTGCGAGGCGTGCGAGTAGTGCGCAAGGTGCGCCGGGTGCAGTTGGAGGTGCGCCAGGTGCCGGACAGACCCGTCCGGGCGCGGCGCCACAAGCGCCCGGTGAGCCGGCAGCTCCGGTCGATCCCCAGACGCGGCGGAATCAGAACTACAACATCGACGCGCCAGGTGCGAACGATGACGGCAGCGGTACGGTGTTGTCGATGGAGCTCGCGCGCGTGTTCGCGAACAGCGGCATCGAATTCGACGCGACGCTCGTGTTCATGACCGTCGCGGGTGAAGAGCAGGGGCTGATCGGATCCGGCGCGCATGCGAAAGCCGCCAAGGAGCAGAACCTTCCCGTCCAGGCGTGGTTCAACAACGACATCGTCGGCAATTCCCGAGGCGGCGACGGCAGTTTCGACGGCTCGTCGATCCGTATCTACTCCGAGGGACCCGAGGACTCGCCTTCACGATCGCTGGCGCAGTTCGCGGCGCGCATCGGCGCGATGTACGTGCCGTCGCACCGCGTGCGCCTGATGGCCCGCTCCGACAGGTTCAGCCGCGGCGGCGATCACAGCGCGCTGAACGCGCAGGGTTTCGCGGCGATCGGTTTCCGCGAGTCCAAGGAAAACTACGCGAAGCAGCACGGTCCCAACGACACGATCGATGGCGTCGACTTCCGCTACCTGGCCCAGGACGCGCGCGTCAACGCAGCAGCAATGGCCACGCTCGCGCTCGCACCGCCGCCTCCGGTGGTCGTGCGGAAGGCGGCGAACAGCCAGCGCCTGACGCCGACGATCGATCGACGCCCTTCCGGCTACGACGCGCACCTGCGCTGGGAAGCGTCGCCCGGCGCCGCCGGCTACCGCATCTTCTGGCGGAATGCCTGGGCCCCGGACTGGCAGCACGAGATGACGGTCGGCAACGTGACGGAGTTTACCTTCCCGAAGATGAACATCGATGACTGGGTGTTCGGAGTGGCCGCGGTGGATGCAGCCGGCCATGAAAGCACGGTCAGCGTATACGTAGCGCCGCCCCGATCGGACGGCGGCGCGTAACAACTCCCAACTCCCCAACTCCCAACTCCCAATTCCCAATTCCCAACTCCCAACTCCCAACTCCCAATTCCCAACTCCCAACTCCCAACTCCCAATTCCCAATTCCCAATTCCCAACTCCCAACTCCCAACTCCCAACTCCCAACTCCCAACGAACGCTTGAATCATTTCTTCTTGGAGTTCTTGAGAATTGCCGCAACGATTCGCTTCAGTTCCAGGGCTTCCTGAATGACAGGATCGTGCTCTGCGCCCAAATAGCCGGTTGCGCGTAACACGCGTAACCGAAACAACGTCTCCTTCAGTTCCCGAAGCGTAATCCGGCGTTTTCCTGCTGTATCCGCTGGACTCGAGCCATCGTCAGCTTCCTCGTAATTTGCCCCCGCGGAATTTCCTGCGCGCAAGACTTGATCGGAAAGTGATCGCGCGATGGCGTCTTTAGTACGCAGGTATTGCACCAGACGAACGATCACGCATGCGAACTCGAAAAGCCTTTCACGCAGGTCGTACGGCTTTCTGAAGCCTCCCCAGTTTTGCACCGGCATTTCTATGCATAGTGCAAACCAGCGGGGTGTTTGGGAATTCGGAGTTGGGCGTTCGGCGTTGAGAGGTCTGTGGTTAGCGGGTCCGTGTACCGCAGAGTGCGCACGGAGGCTGTAGGCACGATGGCGTGCGCGCGTGCAGCAGGTGCACGAAGACCTCTGTGCGATCGAGGCCGCGCTGCGTCGCGGTGCGGAGGACGGAGGCGAGGACCTGCTGTGTGTTTGCGCCGCGTGCGGTGCGGTTGCTGCCCCCGACAGTTTGCGCGTGACCACCGCGGGCGCAGGGCCTGTTCGGCGCGCCAGTTGGTCCCGTCGAGCGGGGGGGCCGCGGAGGAAGCTAAAGATCGCGTCGAACTCGGCGATCAGATGGACCTGAAAGCGCTGGACCCGCGCCGCGCGGCGTCGAGTTCTTCTTGCAGTTTGTCAACTTCGCGGCGCAACCGCTGACGTCCGCTTCGGACCGCCGCAGGTCCTCGCGCAACTGCTCGTTCTCGCGGCGCAGCCGCTCGAGGTCAGGGGGGAGTTGGGAATTGGGAATTGGGAGTTGGGAATTGGGAGTTGGGAATTGGGAGTTGGGAGTTGGGAGTTGGGAGTTGGGAGTTGGGAGTTGGGAGTTGGGAGTTGGGAGTTGTGAAGTTGACGCCTATTCAGCTATCTGTCCTTCGACGATGGCGGGGGCGCGCTGGGAAACCTTCAGCGCCTCGACGAAGTGCTCGATCGCCGCCTGCACGTGATCGGAGATCTCGATGAACTCCACGCCTGTGCGATAGAGCACGATCCCTTCCTTCAACTCTCCGATGTGGCAATGGGCGATGCGCCCTTTGACCACCACCGATCGCTCACCCAGCGAGACCCGGAAGTCGTGGAGCGAGTCGAGCTGCAGGGCGAACGGCGTCTCGATCTGGGCGCCGCCGCGGCTGACGTCCAGGATGGTCATCGGCTGATAGACCTTGACCTCGCCGTACAGCGGCGAGGTTACGCTGACGCGCTCGGTGTCGCGCTTGTTTTCGCCGCCCATGAGGTGTCCGCAGACTATACAACGAAAGCTGCGGAGTCTCGATAAGATAGATCTCTTATGGCTACTGCATCCGCTACGGTTCATCAGAATTACGTCGACGGTCAGTGGGTCCCGTCTTCGTCAGGACAGACATTCGAAAATCGGAACCCCGCGAAGACTGACGATCTCATTGGAGTCTTCCAGCGGTCCAACGCAAAGGACGTCGATACCGCCCTCGATGCCGCGGCGCACGCCTATCAGCGCTGGCGCCTGGTGCCGGCGCCGTTGCGCGCGGAAATCCTGTTCAAGGCCGCGCAGATCGTCGTGGCGCGCAAGGAGGAATTCGCGCGTGACATGACGCGCGAAATGGGGAAGGTCCTCAACGAGACGCGCGGCGACGTCCAGGAAGCGATCGACATGACCTACTACATGGCCGGCGAGGGGCGCCGCATGTTCGGTCAGACGGTGCCATCGGAACTGCGCAACAAGTTCGCGATGTCGGTCCGCCAGCCGCTTGGCGTCTGCTCGATCATTACGCCGTGGAATTTCCCCATGGCGATCCCGTCATGGAAGATCATGCCCGCGCTCGTCTGCGGCAACACCGTGGTCTTCAAACCGTCTTCCAACACGCCGCTCTCGGCGCTGAACTTCCTGAACGTGCTGATCGAGGCGGGCGTGCCCAAAGGTGTCGTCAACATGGTCACTGGCGGCGCTGACGTGGGCACGGCGATGACCACCGATCCGCGCGTGTCGGTCGTGTCGTTCACCGGCTCCACCGATGTCGGACGGCAGGTGAACCAGGCGGCCGCGCCGACGTTCAAGAAGGTCCATCTCGAGATGGGCGGCAAGAACGTGGTGATGATCATGGACGACGCGAACCTCGAGCTGGCGGTGGATGGCTGCCTGTGGGGCGGCTTCGGCACCAGCGGGCAGCGCTGCACCGCGGCCAGCCGCGTCGTCGTCCACGAGAAGGTCTACAAGCAGTTCGTGCGCGAGTTCGTCGCGCGCGCAAAGTCGCTCGTCGTCGGCGACGGCCTGATTGCTGAAACGCAGATGGGACCGTCGAACAGCGAGGCGCAGCTCCAGACGGTGATCAAGTACGTGCGCATCGGGCAGGAGGAAGGCGCGACGCTCGCAACCGGCGGCCACCGGCTCGATAAAGGCGCGTACGCGAAGGGCTTCTTCCACGAGCCGACGGTGTTCACTGACGTCAATCCGAAGATGCGCATCGCGCGCGAGGAGATCTTCGGACCAGTCGTCTCGGTGATTCCGTGCAAGTCGCTCGAAGAAGCGATCGCCATCGGCAACGGCGTGGAGTACGGGCTGTCCGCATCGATCTACACGCAAGACATCAACCGCGCGTTCCAGGCGATGCGCGATCTCTACACCGGGATCTTCTACGTGAACGCGCCGACAATCGGCGCGGAAGTGCACCTGCCGTTTGGCGGGACCAAGAACACCGGCAACGGCCACCGCGAGGCGGGCGTCGCGGCGCTCGAAGTGTTTTCGGAGTGGAAGTCCGTCTACATCGACTTCAGCGGCAGATTGCAGCGCGCGCAGATCGATGTGGAGCAGATATGAGCCAGCTTTCAGCCTTGAGCTCTCACCTTTGAGCTTTCAGCTTCAGCCAGCTGTCAGCTGCCAGCTGTCTTGTGTTAAAGTATTGCGCTCCCACAATTTAGGGTACGTTGCGCTACCTGATCCTCGGGATCCTGTACGTCGTCGTCTATCTCGGAGCGGGTGCGCTCCTGAGTGGATACCCGCTCGCGCAGTCGGCGGTGGCGAATACGTTGCTCTTCCTGCTCGCCGCCAGCTTCTGCGCGGTCGTCGTGCGGCGCCGCCGGCAGTGGAAAGGCAACGAGCGGCTATTCTGGGAGGCCTTCGCCGCCGGCTTCGCGATGTGGTGCATCGGCCAGATCGGCTTCACCGTCACGGTGCTGACTGGCCATCGCTCGTGGGTGCAATGGCACACGATGTTCAGCCTCTGC
>DASPXV010000003.1:0-6711 GCA_035637115.1 Vicinamibacterales bacterium | reverse complement strand
GACACGCGCCTCATCGGCGGTCAGCGTCGTCGGAACCTGCCAGCGAATCGGTGTGGGCATGCGCCCATCAGATCACAAGCCGATCGCCGAGTCGATCCCCGCCGCCGGCCGCGGACCGCATTTACGTGATCAGCTCTCTAGGCGGGTCGCCGCTCCTCGGCGCGCCCTTCGATCGCGTCGGTCGTTCGTGCGCGGCCCGGCCGGGAAACCAATCGCATCAGTAGACTACTCACGTGGCGTCGGTTGTTCCTCGGCCTACCCGAACATCTTCGGGGTCGGCATCCGCGCGCTAACCGAAAATTTTCGGCGTCGGTATCCGCGCGCGGATCTTCTCCAACTCCTCGGCGGTGACGCGACCGATGCCGTTCCTGCGGCACGAATCCTCGACCGCCTTCACCACCATGCCGCGAACGAACGCGGGGATCTTCTTCATCCGCGCGGCGGCCGCATCGTCCCACGCGATCGTCGGCGACGATTCATGACCGTACTGGATCGAGCGAGTTCCTGGGGCGTCTGATGCGGTGACAGCGCCGTGGAGCGTGAGAAGCGGGGATCCCGCGAACTTGCCGGGGGTGTGAGTGCAGAGGGGATCCTCGGCCATCAGATCGCCGGTCATCCCATAGGCCCTGGCGCGGCAGCCGCCGCAGTGGCCGTTCATCTCGCACTCCCCGCATCGCCCGCCGAGCGAGGTGCGGCGGCGAATGTCGGTGAACAGCCCAGAGGAAGTCCAGAGGTCCGCAAGACTCGCGTTGCGGAGGGACCCCGCGAACACCGGGAGGTACGGGCAAGGGGTGACATCGCCGTTCGGCCGGATCCCCATGTAGTGCGTCCCCGCCGGGCATCCGCCGGCCCCTCCGGAGTACGTCCTGATCTGGGAGCCGCCATTTTCGAGAACGGTTTTGATGTAGTGCGGAGCGCACTTCGCGTTCACGAGCATCCGGCGCTCGTACTTCCTCTGAATCCGGTAGAGCGAGGCGAGAACCTCGTCGTACTGCGCAGGGGTGATGTCCGACACGAACTGCCCGCGCCCCGTCGGCACCAGGAAGTAGAGGTTCCAGACCTTGGCGGCGAGACGATCGTGCGCGAAGTCGGCGATCGCCTCGAGCTCGCCGAGATTGTGCGAGCCCGCGGTCGTCTGCACGATGAAGGGAAGCCCGGTCCTGTTCAGGATCTCCGCTCCCTCCACCGTGTTCCGCCAGGCACCCCGCACGTTCCTGAAGCGGTCGTGACGATCGGGATCGAGCGCATCGAGAGAGAGCGAGAGCCCCCGCGCTCCGGCCTCCGCGAGGCGCCTCGCCAGGTTCTCCGTGATGCTCACGCCGTTGGTGCCGACGACGACCCAAAGTCCACCCTCCGCCGCGCGCCGGACGATCTCGAGGATGTCGCGCCGCAGAAGCGGCTCGCCGCCGGTCAGGATCGTCACGCATTCAGGCGCGAACGCGGCGATTTCGTCGATGACCCTGAAGCATTCCTCGGTGCCGAGCTCGCTCCGATCGGCGAAGTTTTCCGTGCCGACCAGCCGGGGCCCCCGACGCGCGTTTTCTGCGCGTTGGGGTGGGAGAGGCGCGCCGCCGGCGTCGAGATAGCAGTGCTCGCAGGCGAGGTTGCAGCGATAGGTGAGGTTCCACGAGACAACGTAGGGCCGGGCGAACCCTTCGACTCCGCTCAGGGCAGGCGCGCTTGTGGTCGGCTCCGGCATATTCACATGCCGAAGAAGTCACGGGCAGCATCGAGGATCGTCTCGTCAACTTCGAGGGCTCCCTGCTCGCGCGCGAATTTCTCGATACCGGTGCGAGCCATCGGACGGACGAAGGCGGGAATGTTCGCGAGCCGGGCTTCCGCGGCGGCGCTCCACCGGACGGGGATGGATTCTTCGGTCGCGCCGGATCCCGCGCCTTCCATCGCCGGGATCATCGCGGTGAACGGGCATTTGCTCGGCTCCGCCGCGCTCGCAGCCGCGCCGTTCGACGCGCCGCTGTCGGGACCAATCCGCACGCCGAGTGACTGGACCACCTGAGTCTCGTACGGATTGGTCAGCATCGCCATCTCGTAGCCGCACTCAGGACACGAGTAGACGACCGCGAGCGAGCCGCGCTCTGGCGGACCTACCGTTTGCAGCTTCATCGGGGTATCGCAGGGGACGCAGAGGAACTTCATCGCCGAGGCTCCTTGTCAAGGCTGTCCAAAAGTTGCTGCGCGACGTGCTCCAGGGCCCGGCCAACCGGTGTGTCGGGCAGTTCCGTGAGAGGCATCCCCGTATCGCAGTGCCGTGCAAGCTCGGGATCGAATGGGACGGTTCCGAGGCAGGGGATCTCAAGGCCCGATCGCTCCGGTGAGACAAACAGCGGTTTGATCGCGTTGCAGTCGCGGCAGTAGTAGCCGCTCATGTTCTCGACGTAACCGAGGAGGCGATTGGGTCCCTTCGACAGAGCCGCCACCGAGCGCCCGACCACGCCCCGTGACACCTCGGAAGGGATCGTGACGAGCAGGAACGAGGTCCGCGGCCCGAGAAAGTCGGCGTACTGGACGGTCCGCTCGGCTCCCGGCGGCAAATCGAACATCAGCAGATCGAGCGCTCCCCACTCGAAAGACGCGAGGATCTCGCCGAGGAGCGCGAACTCCTTCGTGGCGCGCCACGTATGGGACTCTCCGTCCGCCGTGCTCTCGAACTCGAGCGCCTCCGACTCCGGGATCATCGAACCCATCGAGAAGACCCCGATCCCGTTCCTGGTCCGCGGGAGCGCAACCTTGTCGCTGCCGGGCACGAAGAGCGCTCCCTGGACACCTGCCATGCGCGCCTGTGAGGGGCCGTTGAAGTCCGCGTCCAGGATCGCAATGCGAAGCCCCCTGGCCCGCAGTGCGCCCGCGAGGTGCAGCGTCAAGGTGCTCTTGCCGACCCCTCCCTTGCCGGAGCCCACGGCCACGAGATGGCGCACCCCGGCGAGCCCGTCGGTGATGCGGGTGCGCTGTTCGGCAACCTGCTCGAGGACCCTGGACCCTCCGTCGCCGACGATGTCGTGGTAGCCCTTCACTTTGTTGAGGTTAGCCTACACCGTCCCGGCGTCTGACGCGAGATCGTCTTCGCCGCCGTGATCCTCTTGACGTCCGAGAGGTTTCGGGTCTCCAGTCCTCTTGGCTCGGCGGTGCGTGCCTGACGCTGATCGTCTTGTGGGCGGTCTCCTGCGGTATCCTTCGCCGCATGAGAGAAACTCTGACGCTCTCGATGGCGGTGATCCTTGCCGCGTTCGTGTCCTTCCCGATGCGCGCGCAGCAGGCACCGGCCCGCTCCGCGGAACTGGACGCGCTCAGGCGTCTGACCTTCCGCAACATCGGCCCCGCCAACCAGGCCGGCCGGGTTTCGGTGATCGTCGGCGTGCCCGGCAACCCGTTCACCTTCTACGTCGCCGGCGCCAACGGCGGCGTGTTCAAGACGACCAACGGCGGCACGACGTGGAAGCCGATCTTCGACAACCAGACCGTGCTGTCGATCGGCGAGATCGCGGTCGCGCCGTCCAATCCGGACGTCCTCTATGTCGGCACCGGTGAAGAGAACCCGCGCAACAATGCCTCGTTCGGCGACGGCGTCTACCGCAGCAACGACGGGGGCCAGACGTGGACGCACGCCGGTCTCGAGGATTCGGATCGCATCGCGCGGATTCGCGTCGACAATCGGGATCCCGATATCGCGTATGGCTGCGTCCTTGGCCACGAGTGGGGACCGAACGACCAGCGCGGCGTCTTCAAGACGACCGACGGCGGCAAGAACTGGCAGCGCGTCCTCTTCCGCGACACGCTGACCGGCTGTTCCGATATCGATGTCAATCCGACGAACTCGAACGAGATCTACGCGGGCATGTACACCTATCTGCGCCAGGCCTGGCACCTGCGCAGCGGCGGCGGCGAGACAGCGCTCTACAAGTCGATCGACGGTGGGGCGACGTGGAAGAAGCTGACTGCCGGCATTCCGGCGATGCTCGATCGCATCGGTGTGGCGGTCGCCCGCAGCAGCCCGAACATCGTCTACATGATCAGCGAAACGCCGAACTACGAGGGAGAACTGTGGCGCAGCGACGATTCAGGCGCGAGCTGGCGCGTCGTCAACAGGGATCCGCAGCTCGCCTTCCGGCCGTTCTACTACTCCGACATCCGCGTCGATCCCAACGATCCCAACAAGGTGTTCGCGCTCGGCGGGCAGCTGTGGATGTCGGAGGACGGCGGCCGCAACTTCCGCAGCCTGCCGCGCGACGTCCACGGCGATCACCAGGCGTTGTGGATCGATCCGCTCAACTCGAAGCGGATTCTCAGCGGCAGCGACGGCGGGTTCCAGGTCTCCTACGACGGCGGCGCGAACTTCAACGTCCTGAACAACATCGCCTTCACGCAGTTCTACCACGTCAATTACGACTTGCAAAAGCCCTACATGATCTGCGGCGGCCTGCAGGACAACGGCACATGGTGCGGCCCGAGCAACTCGCTGCTTCAGGAGGGCATCCGCAAGAACGACTGGTTCACCGTCGGCGGCGGCGACGGGTTCTTCGCGGTGCCTGACCTCAAGGAGCCGTGGCGAGTCTACAACGACCTGCAGGGCGGCGTGCTCAGCGTCACCGATACGCGCAGCGGCGTCGATCGCAACATCACGCCATATCCCAACCGCGTCGGATCGGTCGGCGACGCGATGGAGAACCACAAGCATCGCTTCAACTGGAACTCGCCGATAGCGCTCGCGAAGGACGGAACGACCGTCTACTTCGGCGGCGAAGTCGTCTTCCGGTCCACGAACCACGGGCAATCGTGGGAGATCATCAGCCCGGATCTGACGACCAACGACAAATCGAAGCAGAAATCCTCGGGCGAACCGATCGTCGTCGACAACACGGCCGCGGAGTTTCATTGCACGATCCTGACGATCGCGCCGTCGATGGTCGACGCCAACGTGATCTGGGTCGGCACCGACGATGGCAACGTGCAGGTGACACGCGACGGCGGCAAGACGTGGACGAACGTGGTCAGGAACATTCATGGTCTGGCGCCGAACGCGTGGATTCCGACGATCGACGCGTCGACGCGCGACGCCGGCACGGCCTACGTCGCCGCGGATCATCATCAGGAGAACGACTACACCGCGTACTTCTTCAAGACGACGGACTACGGCAGGACGTGGACGCGGCTCAACGTCGGACCCGCGAAGACGACCGGCTGGGCGCACGTCATTCGCGAGGATCCGAAGAATCCGTCGCTGCTCTACGCCGGCACCGAGCTGGGCCTGTGGGTGTCGTTCGACGGCGGAACGCGCTGGACGTCGCTGCGGCAGAACATGCCGCCGGCACCGGTGCGCGACCTTCAGATCCATCCGCGCGACAACGATCTAATCGTCGGCACGCATGGACGCGGCATCTACATCCTCGACGACATCACGCCGCTTCAGCGCATCGCCGCGGCGATCTCGACGGGCGCGCAGCTCTTCGACATCCGCCCCGCCGCGCGCTGGACGGTCTGGAACAAGGACGGCAACCTCGGGCAGTCGGTGTTCAGCGGACCGAACCCGCCGAACGGCGCCATCATCAACTACTTCCTCAAGGGAGACGAGAGCGACGTCACCATCAGCGTCGCGGACAAGAGCGGCAGGACCATTCGCACGATTCGCAACGCGCCGCGCGCGGCCGGCGTCAACCGCATCGTGTGGGATCTTCGTCACGACCCCGCGAGCGGAGCGGGCGGCGGCCGCGGCGGCGGCGGTGGCGGACGCGGCGCGGCGCCGGGCGGCGAGCAGGCCGGAGCCGGCGGCGGCGAAGAAGCGCCGGCGGGCGGACGCTTCGGCGGCGGCGGCGCGCCGCTGGTCGTGCCCGGCGACTACACCGTGACGCTGCGCGCCGGCGCCCAGGAACAGAAGAAGACGCTGACCGTCGAGATGGATCCGCGCGTCCCGGCGACGGCAGCGGATCTGCAGGCGCAGCTCGAGGCGTCGTTGACGATGCGCGACCTCACGTCGCGCGCGAACGCGCTCGTCGATCGAGCGAGCAGCCTGCTGACGCAGCTCAACGCGCTGCAGGAGAGACTGCGGCGTCCGACCGCGGCGCGCACGGGAAGCAGCACGACCGCGGATAGCAACGGCGGCGCGCCGCGCGCGCCCGACATCGCCGGCGCGGTGGAAGCGGCGCTCGGCGCCGTGCAGACGCTGCGCGACAGAGACCTGACCCGCCCGTATCCGAACATGGGCTACCGGCAGTATCCGCGCATCCGCGAGGAGATCACGTCCCTCGCCGGCGCGATCGGCCGCTCGCCGAACCGTCCGACCGAAGGGCAGGCACTGCGTATGAAGGAGCTGATCGACGAGCTCGATCGGGCCGTGGCGGCGCTGAACAGGATTCAGACGGAAGATATTGCGAAGATTAACGAGATGATGAAAGGCATGCCCTTCATCGTCACGGAGACGATTCGCTAGTGCGAGGGGAACGGAGCGACGCGGCGAAGCGTGAGCGAGTGGAGCGAGCGTAAGCGAGGGGCGGAGGGCACCGCCGCGGAGCGGCGGCCCCGAGCGCCTATTAAATGACGCGCAGACCGAAGATCTCTGCAGCGTCGAGCAGATTGGGGTGATCGAGCGTCAGCTCGGTCACCTCGATGGCCCGCAGCACCGCGGCCGCACGATCGAAGACGGTCACGTTCGCCCACAGCGCTTCCCACGACGACCACCACCGCAGTCCGGCCGCACGC
>DASPXV010000002.1:0-5437 GCA_035637115.1 Vicinamibacterales bacterium | reverse complement strand
TCATGATCAGTACTGAAGTAATCACGGCGACGATCATCACAGAGACTTCGTCCACCATCCCGACGGCAGTGATCACCGAGTCAAGCGAAAACACAATATCGAGGAGGGCTATCTGGACGAGGACTGCGACCATCGACGCGGCAGCCTTCGCGGCGCCGTGCGCCTCTTCTCCTTCGAGCCGTCCGTGAATCTCGTGCGTGCTCTTCGCGAGCAGAAAGAGGCCGCCGACAATCAGGATCAGGTCGCGTCCCGAAATCTCGTGCTCCCATAAGGCGAAGAGCGGCGCCGTGAGCTTGACGACCCACGCGAGCGAGAACAGGAGCAGGATCCGCGTGCCCATCGCGAGGAGGAGGCCGACGCGTCGCGCGGTGGGCTGCTGCGCTGGCGGCAGCTTTCCGGAGAGGATGGAAATAAAGATGATGTTGTCGACGCCGAGCACGATCTCGAGGAAGGTCAGCGTCGCGAGGGCCACCAGGACTTCACCACTGAGCCAGTTCATTCATCGCCTCAATATCTCGAAACGGAGCTCGGCGAAGCCGCCGATCTCGTAGTACTCCACCTTGAAGCGGCGCTTGCCGCCCGTGATCGGCACGGTGTCGATCGCGGACTCATGCGGCGTCCAGCGATCGATGATGCGTTCGTCGTCCATCCACACACGGATTCCGTCGTCCGAGATCGTGCGCAGCGTGTAGTTTCCAGGAGGGATGTCGATCTCCGTTTCGGCAACGATCGCGACGCGATCGCGCGGCACGCCTTCAGCAATCGCGCCGCCCGACATGTAATCGAGCTTGTCGCGGTGATCGGACTTGGCGGGCGCGCCGGCGAGCACGCGCGCGAAAGCGTCCGGACTCTTGTCGGGCCGCGACGTCTCGTCGAACGTGAAGTAACGAACGTTCCAATCCGCCGCGACGAAGAAGCGGCTGTAACCAAACGTGTAGGGGCTCCCGGCCGGCACCGAGCTGCCGCGCGGGCTCGTAACGGCGACGCCGGTATACGTGAGCTGCACGTCGTAATCGAGGTTTCTGCCCGCCGCCGGACTCACGGTGATGACGCCGGGAACTCGGCCTGCCGTGGGCTCGACGGACGCGCCGCGGACGGATCGCAGCTTCCACTCACCGGCCGGCCCCAACACGCGCAGCTTCAGCGGCGTCGCATCGGATCGTCCTTCCGGCCAGAGCTTCGGCGATTTCCAGTCGTAGGGTCCCCACTCGTCGACGATGATCGCGTCTCGTCCGCGGCGTTCGGCATCGGGGATCTTTGCGTCCATCGCGCCCGGCATCGGCTTGGGCAGCGTCACATCCCCAGTGGGTCGCGATCGCACCGGCACCGTGATTTCATCTCCGACGCCGAAGTTCCGCGTATCGCCTGTGAGCGTCGCGACCGTGCCGACCTTTTCAAAGCTGTTCGTGAGGACGCGGACGTTCTGCGTTTCCGCGATCTTCAGCGCCGTCATAATGCCCACGAACGTGTTCCCGGCGATGACGTAGTCCCGGCTGCGCGTATCGCGCTGTTTCGCGTAGCCCCAGCTCGGATCCTGTGTCGCGTTCTTCCACAGGCGGATGGCCGTCTCGTCGCCATCGAACCGGTTCTCGGTGATCCGATTGTCCTGGCCGTGTTCGATGGCAATCGCTTCCACGTTGCGCGCGAACCTGTTCGCCACGACCCAGGAATCGAAGCTGTAGCCGCCCCACAGCCCGTGCCAGCACTCTTCCACGCGGTTCCCGTAGAACACGTTCCGGCTGAACGTCGCCTCCATGCCGTTCGTGGGCGCGAAACTGAAATCGTTGTCGTAGAACAGATTGTCGTTCGCACCTCCCTGTCCCGTGTCCATCGTCGTCTGTCCCGCCCACAGGAACAGCCCGTCCCCGCCGTGCGTGACCGAGTTGAAGGCGACGACGTTCTTGTTGCTCTGCTCGTAGATGAGGATGCCGGCTGAATCCTGGCCGCGGTTATAGAAGGTGTGGCTGTAGCCGCGCACGCACCAGTCCACCTTGTTGTGCACGATCGTGTTGCCGCTCGCGCGGTACAACGCGATGCCGAGGCCCGAGAGGAACGAAAAATTGTTGTTCCACACGCGCGCGCTGTTCGATCGCGCGAGCATCAACCCGTTCTCCCCCTGGACGATTGTCGTGTTGTCGATCTCCGCGCCATCGGAGTCGGCGAGATAGATCCCCGCGCCGCTCTCGAGCCACTCATCCTTGTCGTTGTGGTGGAACGACATCCAGTCGAGCAGGCTCTCGTGTTCGACGAGGCTGTAGAGCCGCGGCTTCCAGTTGTAACTGAGGTCCGCTCCCGTGATGTGGAGCTTCACGCTGCGCCGCGCGAGGATTCCGATCTTGTAGCCGTGCGCGTGCAGGTTCCTGATCGTGACGTTCTCGCCGCCGTCCACGAGCACGGCGAGTCCGGTGAACGTGTCCGGGTCCGCCTCAGCAGGCACGCCTCGCAGGACGACGTTCGTGAAATCGACAGTGACGTTCGATCCGCGGATGGTAATCGCCGGGTGCTGGAGATCGGCGGACTTGAGCGTGTAGGTGCCCGCAGGCACGGTCACCGTCCGCGTGATGACCATGCCCGCGACCGGCCGCGCCTGCGCGTGCGGGTGGAGCGGCGCCGAAGCGAGGATCAGAACCGCGACAACACCGGCGAAGCGACGCACGGGTCTCCTTAGCGTATCAATGACTGAGGAGCGCGTGCTTCCGCCCATGGCCTCATCGTTCGCGCATCGATGTCGAACTCGCAGACGCCAGAAAGGTTGTGCGTTTCAATCCAGCGCCGGACGCGGCCAGGATACGTGTCCTCCTGGGGATTCCAGAGTTCCCATCCATCCGGATACCACGCGCTATAGCCGTTCAGGGTCGGACGCGAGTGATTCAGCGCCACGAACGTCGCGTCGATACCGTAGAGCGACCCCATGTGCGGCGAACGCGACATGTATTCGGCCGACGCCTTCAGGATGAAGAAGCTACGGCAGGACGGATCGATGACGGTCGGCGCGGCCACCCAGCGATCGAACACCGCATTGCTACGCTCGTAGTCGAACCGTTCGCGGTTGGGATGCGCCAGCATCAGTGCGAGCGCGAACATGATCACCGAGAGCCGATACGCGCGCGTAGACGGCGGCGCGACGATCGCGGCAATCGCGATCACGGCGGCGAGCTCATACAGATAAATGATCCGCTTGGGATCCCGGATGACGCCGAAGCCCGGCAGTCGGGCGACAAACGCGGTCCAGATCGAAACGTCGCCGAACCTGAGTGGAATCAGCCAGACGCACGCGGACACCGCAACCAGCCAGAGGCCGTACCGTTTTGCGCGCCGATCCACGCGGAGCCAGGGCACCCATGCCAGCACGGCAACCGCGGCGCAAAGGACGAACGTGCGCACGGACAGATACGGATCCCGTTCGACGAGCGCGTGCCAGACTTCTTCCTTCGGGAACCCGCGATGTTCGCTGAACGCGTCAAGGTAGATCCAGAAAAACACACCGGCGCCGATGAAGAGGCCAACGGCAAACCCCTGCACCTGTCGATGCGCCGCCGCGTGCAGGGGCTTGACGATAGCGCGATTGCGCCAGGCGAGGAACGACGCGGCGAGCATTGCAAGCAGCGCCGGCCGGCGCCAGTCCCGCGCGGCCAGCCTGATGCCGACGACGCGGGTCTCCCCGCCGCCCGTCATGAGGATGACCACCGTGGCGACCGCGGCGACCGCGACGACGATCAGCGCCATCCGCAACGCGCCAGTCTGCCTTCGCCATAACTTGACCGGCCACGTCTGGATACCGGCAGGCCACTCCACAGCGGCGACCGCGATCACAACAGCAAGCAGGGCGGCGAAGTGCGCGGTGTAGAAGTCCTGCACGTACATCAGCGAGGCGCCAGCGCCCGCCAGAACTGCCAGCGCCACTCCGGACGCACCGCCCGCGCGTCGCGCCGTCTGCGCCAGGACGAGCACCGGCGGGATCACGAACACCGAGGCGCGCTGCATCCAGACCGCCGTCGTGCCGTTCATGACGTTCTCCGAAGACACGAAGAACGCCGTCAACAGCGCCGATTCAAAGAATGAGAGTCTCAACCGCCGCAGGAACAAGTACAGGCAGATGATGCCGATTTCGATGACGAAGAGCAGCGTCAGGGTTTGCGCCTGGAACGGATGGAAGAATGCGCGCAGCGGCACATAGAAAGGTGCGTACAGCAGCAACCCATGCGAGTACCCGAGCGCGTGGCGCACCGGAAAGAACATCGGCGGCGAGGCCGGGTTCGCCAGGCTACGCGCAACGTGATACCAGTGCTCCAGCAGCGCGTTGATGAAGTACGGGTCCATCCAGTCGCCGAGGCCGGCCGACCAGAAAAGGGGGCCGCGGAGGCGGAAGACGTAGGCTAGGTACGCGGCCGACAGCCCCGCCACAACACACGCACGCACGAACCGGCCGTCATGAACGTTCCGCGGAATGGATTGAGAATATCACCGATAATGTGGCCATGAAGCGCGTCTGCGTGCTGTCGCTGCTCCTGTCCATGTCCGGCAATCCGTCCCGTGCGGCGACGTATCACGTCGACTCGCTCGTGTCGCTGCAGGCACGCATCGACGCGGCGACGCCGGGTGATGTCATCACGCTCAAGGACGGCACCTACACGACAACGGCGCCGATAGCCATCAAGGCGCAGGGCGCACCGGAAAAGCCGATTCGGGTTGTGGCGCAGACGGCGGGTGGCGTGACCATCGCGGGCAGTGACGGTTTCGACCTGATAGCGCCGGCGGCATACGTGGAAATCGACGGCCTCGTGTTTACACACGCGTCAGGAAAAACGCAGATCCGGCCGGGCGCGACTCATGTTCGATTCACGCACAATATTTTCCAAGCACAGGGTGACGGCGCCTACCTGACGATCGCGGGAGAAGACGCGGAAGTCGATCGCAACGAGTTCCGGAACAAGCACACGCTCGGCAACATGATCGACGTGCGCGGCACGGGCAGCCAGGTCGCGCAGCGGGTGAAGATCCACGACAACTACTTCCACGATTTCACGAGCCCCGGCCCCGGCACGAACGGCGCCGAGACGATCCGGTTCGGGCTGAGCGGCCTCAGCATGTCGAAGGGGCTCGGCGTCATCGAGCTCAATCTGTTCGTACGATGCGTCGGCGAGAACGAGATGCTGTCGATCAAATCAGGGTCGAATGTCATCCGGAATAACACGCTGCTCGACTCGCCCGGCGCGCAACTGACACTGCGGCACGGAAACGAAAACGAGGTGTACGGCAACTACGTGCGCGGCACGGACGGCATCCGGATTTTCGGGGACAGAAACAAGATCCACGGCAACTATCTCGAGGGAAACACCGGCGCGATCCAGATCGGCAACGGCGACGGCGAAGTGGCCACCGGCGACAAGCTGACCAGCCACGACCGTCCGGACGACACGGAGATCACCGGCAACAC
>DASPXV010000001.1:0-13737 GCA_035637115.1 Vicinamibacterales bacterium | reverse complement strand
TGGGCGACTGATCGATCTGGATCACCTTATCGATCTGATCGATCCCTTCGATCGCCGTGTGCGCGCCCGGCTCGTCCGCCGCGCGATACAGCTCGCGCGCCAGCGACCGGTACAGAATCTCGTTGACGAGCGTGGACTTTCCCGACCCGCTGACGCCAGTCACGGTGATCAGCACGCCGAGCGGGATCTCGACGTCGATGTCTTTGAGGTTGTTCTGGCGCGCTCCCTTGATCACGATCGAGCCGCGCGTCGCCGGACGCCGCTCCTTCGGCGTTTCGATCGACAGCTCCCCTTTCAGGTAGGCGGCGGTCAGCGATCCGTGGCCGTCCTCGATCAGCTTCGTGGGCGTGCCCTGGAAAATCAGCTTGCCGCCGTGCTCCCCCGCCCCCGGACCGAGGTCGATGACGTAGTCGGCAGATCGGATCGTCTCCTCGTCGTGCTCGACGACGACGACCGTGTTGCCGAGATCGCGAAGACGTGCGAGCGTGGCGAGCAGCGCGCGGTTGTCGCGCTGGTGCAGGCCGATCGACGGCTCGTCGAGAACGTAGAGGACACCCGTCAGGTTCGATCCGATCTGCGTCGCAAGGCGGATCCGCTGCCCTTCCCCTCCCGAGAGCGTCGCTGCGCTGCGTCCGAGTGTCAGGTAGCCGACGCCGACGTCGTTCAGGAATCGCAGGCGGTCGCGGATCTCGCGCAGGATGCGGCTGGCGATCAGTGATTCGCGGTCCGTCAATTCCAGGCCGTCGAACACCTTCAGCGCTTCCGAGATCGGCAGGTCGACATATTCAGTCATCGTCCGGCCCTTCACGCGGACCGCGCGGCTCTGCGGCTTGAGACGATCCCCGTTGCACGCGGGGCAGGGGCGGAGCGCGCGATACGGCTCGAGGCTTTCCTGGTCCACCCAGCTGCCTTCCTCGTAGCGCCGCCGCAGGTTGGGCACGAGTCCCTCGAAGCCGGCGCCGAACGGGTCGCGCTCGGCGGCTTTCGTCTTCTTGTCCTGTGGCCCTTCGCGCTTCGCGCCGTAGAACAGCAGGTCGCGCGCCTTCTTCGGCAGCCGTCGAAACGGAAGCGTGAGATCGATGCCGAAGAACTTGCTCAACGACGCAAGCGCTTCTTTCACCAGCTTCCGATCCCCCTTCGCCCACGGCGCGATCGCCCCCTCCTGGAGCGACAGCGACTCGTCGGGAACGAGACGCGTGGGATCGAAGTCGTACACGGCGCCGAGACCCTGGCAGTCGGGACACGCGCCGTGCGGCGAGTTGAACGAGAACGCGCGCGGCGTCATCTCCGGCATGCTCACGCCGCAGTACGTGCACGCGAGCCGGCGCGAGAACAGCCGATCGCCTCCTTCGAGCGTGTTGATGACGACAATGTCGTCCGCCAGGTTCAGCGCGACTTCAACCGATTCGGTCAGCCGCCGCTCGATGCCTGGCTTCAGGATCAGGCGATCGACGACGACGTCGATAGTGTGATTGCGGCGGCGATCGAGCTTGATGTCCTCGTCGAGCGAGCGTGACTGGCCGTCGACGCGGACCTTGGTGAATCCCTTCGCACGGAGCGCGGCGAGCTCCTTCTTGAACTCACCCTTGCGGCCGCGAACCACCGGCGCGAGGACGTTCACGCGCTCGTCGTTCGGCGACAGCATGACCATGTCAATGATTCGCTCGAGCGACTGCGACGCGATCTCGCGTCCGCACAGGTGGCAGTGCGGAATGCCGATGTTCGCAAAGAGCAGCCGCAGGTAATCGTATATTTCCGTGACCGTTCCCACCGTCGATCGCGGGTTCGACCCCGTCGTCTTCTGCTCGATCGAAATGGATGGCGACAGCCCGTCGATCAGGTCGACGTCCGGCTTTTCCATCTGCTCGAGGAACTGCCGGGCGTACGACGACAACGACTCGACGTAGCGCCGCTGCCCTTCGGCGTAGATCGTGTCAAAGGCGAGCGAGGACTTCCCGGAGCCGGAGAGGCCGGTGATGACCACCAGCTTGTCGCGGGGGAGGTCGACGTCGATGTTCTTGAGGTTGTGGACGCGCGCGCCGCGCACGGCGACCCAATCGTGGGACATTACTGCTCAGTTTTTTAGCGAGAAACCAAACAGCGATTGTACTACGCCTGTTGGGCTTTCGGCGAGACCTGCCGGGGCAGCTCAGGATCTGCGAAGCCGGCTGTGTTGGAACCCGTACACGAAATAAAGTGCCAGCCCAATCACGAGCCAGTAGCCGAAACGTTCCCACGCCTGGTGCGGGAGGCCCTTCATGATGAACAGGCAGCCCGCCGCCGAGAGTACGGTGACGGCCCAGACGAACGGCACCTTGAACGGGCGCGGACGGTCTGGCTCCTTGTAACGCAGCACCAGCACGCCGATGCTCACGAGCATGAACGCGAACAGCGTGCCGATATTCGTGAGGTCGTAGGTCTCACCCGCGTCTCCCACCAGGGACCACAGGGCAACGAAAATGCCCGTGAACAGCGTGGTGACGAACGGGATTTTCGTTCTCGGGTGCAGCTTCGCGGCCCACTGGGGGAGCAGACCGTCGCGCGCCATCGCGAAGAAGATGCGCGGCTGGCCGTATTGAAAGACCAGCAGTACCGCCGACATCGAGACGGCAGCGCCCAGCGCGACGATCCAGCCAACGGCGTTGAAGCCGGCAATCTGCAGCGCCTTCGCCAGCGGGTCCGCGACCGCGAGCTCCGTGTACGGCACCATCCCGGTCAGCACGAAGCCGACGACCACGTAGATGATCGTGCAGATCGCCAGGCCGCCGAGGATCCCGATCGGCAGGTTTCGCTGCGGGTTCTTCGTTTCTTCAGCCGCCGTAGAGATCGCGTCGAAGCCGATGTAAGCGAAGAATACGATCGCCGCGCCCTGATGAATCCCCTTGAAGCCGTTCGGCGCGAATGGCGTGAAGTTCTGCGGATGCAGGTGCGTAGCACCAACGGCGATGAACAGGCCCAGCGCGAGCAGCTTGATCACGACCATGATGTTGTTCGCGCGCGCGCTCTCTTTCGCTCCTTGCAGCAGCAGGACGGTGATGAGCATCACGATCGCGAACGCCGGCACGTGGATAACGATGGGAATGCGGCCGATGTGCGGCGCACTATTGAGCAGACCATGGATCGCCGGATCCGCGCTCAGCAGCGCCGTGCGATAGCCCGTGGTCAGCCACGCAGGCATCACGACGTTGAAGCCCCGGAGGAGCGTATTGAAATAGTCGCCCCACGAGATCGCGACAGCCACGTTGCCGACGGCGTACTCGAGGATCAAGTCCCAGCCGATGATCCACGCGACGAGCTCGCCGAGCGTCGCGTAGGAGTAGGCGTAGGCGCTGCCGGCCTGCGGGATCATCGACGCCAGCTCCGCATAGCAGAGCGCCGCCAGCGCGCACGCGCCGCCGAGCAGGATGAAGGAGAAGACGAGCGCCGGCCCCGCGCCGTACCGGATCACTTCTCCGTTCGGCCCGATCTGCCCCGCCGCGGCCGTCCCAATCGCCCCGAAGATCCCCGCGCCAATCACGGCGCCGATAGCCAGCATGACCAGATCGCCCGCCCCGAGCACCCGCTTCAACGAGTGCTCCGCATCAGGGATCAGATCCGCAATAGGCTTGCGGCGGAAGAGTTGATTCATGTGGGCTGGGATTGTAGCAGTGGAGCCTCCAACCCCCGGCCCTCCCTATAGCAGGAGCCCTCGAATGCCCACTGACAACCGATACACGGTCTCTGAGGCCGCGAGCGCTATCCCGCCGTGAGGGTCGAACGCCAGGCCAATCAGTGGTCCGCCGGCGAGCATCAGCTCCCGTGACTGTGGCGCATCGAGGCGCACGCGATACAAGGCGCTTGCGCCCGCGAGCGCGTCGACGACGTAAAGGTGGCCGGCGGCGTCGAAGGCGAGCCCCTGCGGGCGGCCGTAGCCGGTGCTCCAGGCGGTGACGTCGCCGTCGAGCGAGATTCGATAAATCGCGTCGTTCGTATTGAGCGTCGGCGCCGTGACGTAGAGATATCCGTCGGGACCGAAGGCGAGATGGAATGCGGCGACGCTCGGCGGCAGCGATGCGAACACGCGCGCCCGCGCGTCGCGATCGATGCGCAGCACCGAACCGGATCGATCGCCGACGTAGAGCGCACGGTCCGGCCCGAATGCGAGACCGCAGGCGACACCGAGGTCGCTGGCATACAGCGTTGCGCGGCCATCCGCCTCGACACGATGCACGCTGCCGTCGAACCGGCTCGACACGTACAGCACTCCGTCGCGATCGAACGCGAGCGACGTCGGGTTGGGCACATCGCTGACGAACGGCTCGCGCGTGCCGTCGGGACGGACGATGAAGATGGAGACCGGCGCCTGCTGGCCGCGCGATCCACTGAACGTGACGTAGAGATTGCCGTGGCGATCGTAAGCCGGGCTGTCGACGTGATGCACGCCGGTGACGAGCGGCGTTCCGATTTCGACGAACGCCGTTTCGCCAGGGAGCTCGTCGACGCGGACCGCAGTCGATCCTCCCTCAACGCTGGAAGGGACGATGACGCTGAGAGTGGTCGAGGATGCGGACGCGACGCGCGCCCGCTGCGAGCCGATGTGCACGTGCGGCACCAGACGGTCGACGGGAAAGCCGTCACCCTCGAGCGTGATCCGGCCTCCCTCGATCGCCCAGAGGGGGCGGACCGAGGCTACCCGTCCCACGTCAGGACTCGTCGTCGAGCTCGACGTTCCAGTAGAAGTAATCGCGCCACGAATCGGGAGCGTTGCGCAGCCCGATCGTGATCCGGATCGCCGGCGCCTTGTCGGGTCGTCTCGGGATGCGAATGAGATGCATGCCGGCCTGCTCGGGAGTGCGTCCGCCCTTGCGGCGGTTGCAGGGCATGCAGCAGGTAACGATGTTCTCCCAATCTTTTCGGCCGCCCTGGGCGACCGGCACCACATGATCGAAGGTCAATTCAGCGCTGGGAAGGAGCTCCGCGCAGTACTGACACGTGTGCTCGTCGCGCGCGTAGATGTTCGCCCGCGAAAAGGGTACGTAGTCGATCTGCCGCTTGATCTTGATGTAGCGCAGCAAGCGGATGACCGACGGGAGCTTGAAGCTGAAGGACACCGACCGCACTTCGCGGTCGTAGACCGAAATGACCTCGACCTTCCCCTGGCACCAAAGGGTGATCGCCTTCTGCCAGTGGACGACCTTCAGCGGCTCGTACGTTGCGTTGAGCAGGAGCGTTTGCTCCATAAAGCCTGAGACATTTTAGCCGATAATTCGATCAGTCCGATGAGTCGGCGCTTTGCGTGCAGTTTTGTGATCTCGGCGGCGCTCGGCGCGGGCGCCTGCGCATCGACCGGCGCGACGCCGCGGCCGTTCCCGACGCCCACTCCCCCGTCGGCCACTGCAGCACCGCCCGCTCCGACGTCTTCAGCAGCCGCACCCGGCAGTCCACACGATCTCGGCTATGGAATCGCGGGCACCGCATTGAATCTGCGCGGCACGGCTTACCGCAATGGCGGCAACGATCCGTCGGGCTTCGACTGCAGCGGCTTCGTGTACTACGTCTTCGGTCAGAACGGAATCAACGTGCCGCGCACGGTCGGCGAGCTGTTTCGCGCCGGGCGGGAGGTGGACACGCAGCGTGGCCTGGAGCCGGGCGATCTCGTGTTCTTCACGACGGTCAGTCCGGGCGCATCGCACGTCGGGATTGCGATTGGCGGCGACGAATTCGTGCACGCGCCGAGCAGCACCGGCCAGGTGCGCGTCGAGCGCATCAGCGCGTCCTATTGGTCGACGCGCTTCGTGGGCGCCAGGCGCGTCCTCTGAGTCCTGGCCGTTACGCGGACAACTGCAGCCGCCGCGCGGCGCCGCCCGTGAACTGGCGCACGTGCAGATCGCGTTCGGTGTAGAGCGCGGGCTGTCCGGGCCGCTTCAGCGGCTCGACCTTAACTCCCTGGTCGACCGGAAGCGTGGCGCAGGGCTCCATGTAGCGCTGTGGAAACGACGGGAAATTCCTGAAGGTCGTCGCCATCACGCCGCCGTAGCGCTGCTGCAGCGTCGAGAAATCCCACCGCAGGAAATCGAACAGCACCGGGTCCGGACGCGTCGCAAGATATTTGCGCGTCATCGCGGCGACGTCTTCGTAGAACTCGGGTGCGTGCGTGCGCGTCGCGCGCGTGCCGTCGGCGTGCGCGAACTGGCGGATGCCGCTCGCCGCGGGATCGATGTGATAGAGCTCGTGGACGATGGTGTCGAGCTTCGCCACCCAGGGATCGACCCGGCCGTACAATTCGGCCTTCCACGAACGACCCAGCGTCTGCTCACAGAAACGCGGAAGAACGAAGGAGATGAGGTATTTGATGCGGGTTCCGCTGACGCGGACTTCGGGGGTTTTCGTGACGAACCATTCGGAGCGGCGGGTCAGTTCGCCCGTCGCACGGTCGCGCCAGAAGTAGTAACCGGGCTCGGTCTCCGGGAGCGTAAGGCAATGACACGTGGCGAACGCGCCCTCGGCCTGCGGCCTGCCGAATCGGCCAAAGACAAGCACCTCGCGCAGGTCAATGAAGCCCAGCGCTGGCGTGCGTGACACGACGTCCTGCATCAAGAGCGCAATGCGCTCCGTGTAATTGATCATCACCGACACACCCCGGTCAGAAGACACGGCTTCCGCCGGGCCTCCAATCGTGCCTGCCGTGGCTGCTAGGGAACGGGAACGATGCGACTATACGGACTTGCTGTTCTCCCTGTCAAGGTGAACAGCTACAAAGATTTACTGCCCAGGTCCTCGCCCCGTACCGCTGCCGCCGGGGGGTCCAATCGGGATGGTTGGCAGCGGCAAAACCGGCGGAAGCCCCTCAATGGTGTCAGGGACGGGGGGTGGCACGGGTGGGCCGGGCAGGACCGGTGGCGGTGTCACCGCGCCCATGCGTCGCATGATCATCTGCTGCCGGCGTCGCAGCCGGGCGCTCGGATGTGCTGGATCCATGATGTGCGGGTTGGCGATCGCTGCCGCCAGCAGCGCTGACTCCGGCGCATTCAGCTCCGCGGCAGACTTCTGGAAGTAGCGCCGCGCGGCCGCTTCGGCTCCCCACACGCCGTCCCCCCACTCGATCACGTTGAGGTAAATCTCGAGGATCCGCTGCTTTGTGAGCTCGAACTCGAGGCGTCGCGTGATCAGCAGCTCCTTCACTTTGCGCATCGGGTTCTTGCTGGGCGAGAGATACAGGTTCTTCGCCAGCTGCTGCGTGATCGTGCTCGCGCCGCGCGCGAACTCGCGGCGTTCCCAGTTCACCTCCATCGACTCGCGGAGCTGGACGTAGTCCACCCCCTCGTGCTTCCAGAACGCGTCGTCTTCCGTCACGATGACCGCGCGCTTCAAGTTGGCCGAAATCCGCGAATACGGCACCCAGCGCTGGTCTTTCACGACGGGCTTCCCCTGCGCATGCGCCTCGCGCTCGCGCAGCGCCATGAACGCGGTGGTCGCGGGGTTCGCCGTGCGCAGGATGCGAACGTCCGGCAGCGTCAGGTAGGCGTGTGCCGTCGCGGCGAAGCCGACCGCAAGAACGATCGCGAGCCCGCGGCCGATCGCGCGCCATATACCGCGCCCGCCTCTTTTCTTCACGGGCGCAGCAGCTTTTCGAGGGCGCTGACCAGCCGTGTGATGTTCTCCTGCGTGGAGCCGGACCCCATGAGTCCGATCCGCCAGATTTTTCCGGCGAGCGGTCCGAGGCCCGCGCCGATTTCAATCCCGTAGTCCTGCAGCAGCGCTTTTCGAATCCCCGCCTCGTCTGCACCCTGGGGCACTTTGACCGCGTTGAGCGACCAGAGCCGCTCGCCCGGGGGCGGCAGGACGTCCAGGCCCAACGCGGACAGCGCATCGAGGAGGGCGCGATGGTTGCGGCGATGACGCTCCCAGCGCGCTTCGAGCCCTTCCTCCTCGACTACCGCGAGCGCTTCCTGCAGCGCGTAGATCAGCGGCGCGGAAATCGTGTGGTGGTATTTCCGGTCGATCCAATAGTCGCGAAGAAGCTGGAGGTCTAAATAAAACGAGCGTCGACCTTCCGCCTTCAGGCGGAAGGTCCCAGGGGCGAAAGTCACCGGCGCCAGACCCGACGGCGCGCCGAGTCCCTTCTGCGAGCAGCTGTAGACCACGTCGGCGTTCCATCCCGCCGCATCAACCGGATGCACGCCGAGCGACGTCACGGCGTCGACAATCGTCTGCGCGCCGCGCGCCCTCGCGATGCGACACAAATCCTCGACGGGATTCAAGACTCCGGTTGACGTCTCGGCGTGGACCATCGTGACCAGGTCCGCACCACTCCCCGACAGCGCCGCTTCGAGCCGCGCAGGATCGCACGCGCGTCCCCATTCCACGTCTACCCGCGTGACGTCGGCGCCGTATCGCACGAGCATTTGCGCGAGCCGATCCCCGAAGTAACCCGTAACGATCGCGACCGCACGCATACCCGGTCGCGTGAGATTTGCGACGGCGGTTTCCATGCCCGCTGTACCCGTGCCGGAGACCGCGAACGAAAACGCGCCCTCCGGCGCGCGGAAGGTCCTCGCCAGCCGCGCGCGGATGTCGTCGAGGATGGCCATCATTTCAGGATCCAGATGGCTGAGCACAGGCGATTGCATCGCACGCATCACCCGCGGCGCGACGGGACTTGGGCCGGGACCGAGGAGCAGACGTTCAGCGTGTGCCATCGAGGAGAGTTCGGAGCGTTTCAATCGCGTCGTTCGCGAGCGGACCGAGCGGCGGACGCGGCTCGCCGCCGTTGTATCCGGAAAGATCGAGTGCAGCCTTCAGGCCGGGAATCCCGTAGAGTGTCGTCACCGCGCGGCCGAGCGGCGTGATGCGATGCTGGATGGCAAGCGCCTCCGCGTGGCGGCCAGCACGGACGTGCGCCAGCAGCTCGAGGCAGAGCGACGGCAGCAGCGCCGACACGGCGACGATCGCACCTTTCGCGCCGGCGCAGAGCCCGGCGAACACACCCGGCGCGGCGCCGCATAGCACGGTGAATCCGTCGGGCACCGCAGCCGAGAGATCGGCGAACTGTGCGCCGTCCGTACTGGTCTCCTTCATGCCGATGATGTTCGGGTGCGCCGCGAGCCGCGCGACGGTGTCAGGCGCGAGGTTCACGCCTGTGGACGCTGGAAAGTTGTAGAGAAGGACCGGCACCGGACTGGCGTCCGCTACCGCGGTGTAGTGGGAGACGAGTCCGGCCGTGGACACGTGCGCGCGGTATACCGACGGCGTCTTGACGAGCACCGCGTCCGCGCCGGCGGCAGCCGCCCGCCGCGCCGCGGCAATCGTCGCACGCGTCGACTCGTGCCCCGCTCCCGCAAGCAGGACGCGGTCCGGCGGCACTTCCCGACGGGCCGCCTCGATCACGCGGTCCACCTCGTCGTCTTCGAGCAGCGCCGCCTCGCCGTTGGTGCCGATGGTCAGCACGCCGCCGAGCCCCGCCGCGATCCACTTCCGCACGTTCGCGCGGATCGCATCCGCGTCGACCTCGCCGCCGCGGAACGGCGTCGGCATCGGCGGAAAAATCGATCGGAGGTTCACGACCAAAAACGTACCACACGCGAGGTCCGAGGCGCGAGGTCCGAGGCGCGAAAAAAACGGGCGCGGCCTTGTGAGCCGCGCCCGTCGCAGGGTGCTCCAACTGTCTACGGTTTACCGTCTACGGTCTACCGCCTCCCGTCTACCGTTTAGTGAATCTGGGCGCCCCAGATCACTCGCTGCGCGCGCCAGTCCTCGTCCAGGATGGTCCACAGAGCCTGGTCGAGATACTCGCCGTTGCGGAGGAACGACTTGCGCAGGATGCCTTCCTGCATCGCGCCGATCTTCCGCAGCGCGCCGTTGCCGCGACCGTTCAGGATCGCCGCGCGCGCCTCGAGGCGGTGCGTGCCGATGGTGTCGAACGCAAAGTCGATGACCATGCGCGCGCTGTCCATGAACACGCCCGTGCCCCAGAACGCCGAGCCAATCGCGAATCCCCACTCCGCGGTCCCGAAGCCCGGCTCCAGCTGCCGCACCTGGAAGATCCCGATCGCCGTGTTCATCCCGTGCGGCACTACCGCGAAGCAGGCGTAGTTGCCCGCCGCGCGCTCGCGCTGCGTCCACGCGATGAACCGCTCGAAGCCTTCGACCGTCGTCGGGGGCGGCGAAATGAAGCGCGCCACTTCCTCGGTCGAGAGCATCGCCAGCAGTGACGTCGCGTCCGAAATCCGGAGTTCGCGGAGCGTCACCATCGAACCCGTCAACACCGGGAGCGCCTGCTTCCAGTCCGACGTCGTTGTCTTCGTCCGGCCGCTTTCGATCGACTGGAGGGCCACCATCACGCGTGACTCACGAAGGGCTTGGTTCTTCATTAGAAACCTCCCCCAACGCTGGTCGTCGTCGACGTGACCGTAGTGGTCGTGTCCGTCAGGACCGCCGGTGGCGGATCCTCGGTTGTAGTCGTCGTTGTGTCGGCCGGGAGCGTCGCGTCGAACAGCGCGTCGAAGATGACGCCGTCGAACACCGATGGGACTTCCGGATCGTCGAACAGCGGGACATCCTCGCCAGCGCAGCCCCACGTGATGTTGTCGGACTCGCTCGAGGTCCCCCAGACGATGTTGTCGACCTCACCGTCCGCGGTGCCCCACACGATGTTGTCGGCTTCCATCGCGGTGCCCCAGACAATGTTGTCCAGCTCGCCTTCGTCGACGCTCGTGCCCCACACGATGTTGTCGCAGTCGGCGCCGCCGCACTCTGTGCCCCACACGATGTTGTCGCACTCACCGTCGGCGCACGCCGTGCCCCAGACGATGTTGTCGCCTTCGCCGTCAGCGGTGCCCCACACGATGTTGTCACCCTCGGTGTCGACGGTGCCCCACACGATGTTGCGGGCATCCATCGCCGAGGTGCCCCACACGATGTTGTCGCACTCGGCGGTGTCGCACGCCGTGCCCCAGACGATGTTGTCCCCTTCGCCGTCGGCCGCCGCGCCCCACGTCGTATTGAGCGACCACGCGCTTCCCGCCGGCTTGATCACGCCGCGCTGGATCTTGTGGTTGCCCCAGATGAGCGCCTTGCTCCACGTCTGGTTCGACGGGTACTTCTGGCCGGCTTGCGGGTTGCGGAGGAACTTCGCGAGATCAACCGCACCCTTGGCATTGAGGAAGCCGGCGCCCTGCGTGAGCGCGTCGTAGTAGTAATCCTGCGCCGTGTACTCGAGGATCGCCTTCACCAGGTTCGGCGTCAGCTGTGGATTCGCCTGCAGCATCAACGCGACGGCGCCGGCAACGACCGGTGACGCCATGCTGGTGCCCGTCAGGCTCAGGTACGGCTTGGTCGCCGTCAGCACTGAGCCGCTCAGCAGGTACGCCGACTTCGTCGTGTAGAGCAGGCTGCCCGGAGCCGACAACGACACGATCCCGGTGCCCGTCGCAACGATGTCCGGCTTCGCCGCATAGTCATGCGCCGTCGGACCGCGCGAGCCATAGGACGCGATCTTGTCGTCGATGCGCGTCAGCGTGCCTTCGTGGCTATAGGCGCCGACCGTCAGCACCCAGGGCGCATTGCCCGGGGCCGTGATCGCGCCGTACTGCACTTCGCCAGTATTCGGGTTTTTCCCGAGGTTGCCGGCGGCCGTGACCACCACAACGCCCAGGTCGACGACGCGCTTGGCCGCGAGCGTCAGCGGGTCGGTGTTATACGACTCCGTGACGGCCGCGCCAACCGAGAGGTTGACAACGCGGATGTTGTAGGTCGTGCGATTGGCAACGATCCAATCGAGCGCCGCGATGACGTTGCTGATGTAGCCGCCACCCTGCTGGTCGAGGACCTTCAGGCTGACGAGGTTCGCGGCCGGCGCCATCCCCGCGTGCGCGCCCAACGTGTCGAAGCCGTTGCCCGCGATGATGCCCGAGACATGCGTCCCGTGGCCGTTGTCGTCGTACGGCGTGAGACGGCCGTTCACGAAGTCCACGAACTTCGTGACGCGCTGGCCGTTCACCACCTGCACGTTCGGCTCGGACCCCAAGTAGGTCAGGTCGTCATGCCATGGGGTGATGCCCGAGTCCACGACCGCGACGCCGATGCCGGCGCCGTCGTAGCCGTAGTACTGCTGCACCGCGCGGGCGCCTTCGATGACCGCAGCGCGGTTCATGTCGCCGCCGGTCCTCCGATCCCAGTGCATGTCCTTAACGCAGGAGCTGTCCGCCAGCTTGCGAAGCTGCGCGTTCGGAATCTCGACCACATCAGCGTTGATGAGGCCAAGACGCCGGCCGCGCTTCGCGCCAGTCTTGGCGTAGTCGCCCGTTGCGTCGCAACTCAGGTTCAGTACGACAATCGCGCGCGAGACGCCGGGTCCGCCTTTGTTGGCGCGGTCATTCAGCTTGGAGTCAAGCTTGGAATGACCGCCCTTTCCGGACGCGGGCTTGGCGGCGGCGGTCGCCGTGAACCCGAAAAGGCAGATCGACGCCGTCAGCGCCGCTGCCAGAATGTTTCGCCACCTAATCACAGTTTGATTCCTCTCCACTTGCGAGGGCTAGCCCCACACCGCTTTGTCTTGCTCGTAATTCGTCACCCTGTCGTTCACGAGCTCCCCCATGGTCCTTGACCTCGCTGGATCGAGATTTACGAGTGCGCCTCCTATAGAGCAATCGGAGGGCCAGTACGGCCGGGCTTGATGCTTACATGGTTAAACGACTGCGCCTGAAGGGGTTAGGTGATTCTGGCGAGCTCCGATTTGAGGCCGACCAGACTTGTAATTGCTCTATTACGGCACACCCCGCGCACGGACCCGCGGGAGGAAATCGTGTCAAGTGCGCCCAGGACAGGACTTACGGCGATTGTTCCTTTCTTGCACATAGGTGCCAATATAGAACACCCGTTTCAGAATTGGCATTCCATTGAAACTAAAGGACTTGATTGCGAAAAATGGGGGCGCTGGATGGTTCGGAGCGGTCAGCGGACGCGTGAACGAGAAACACGGTCAAAACCACGGCACCGGCAGGTGCGAGGAGCCATGGAGCATCGGCGGCGATCTGGACCGCTCCCGCGTCGTGGAGCATCGCGCCCCAGCTCGGCGTTGGCGGCGCAAATCCAAGTCCGACAAACGATAGCGTCGCTTCCGCCATCACGAACGCGGGCACGAGCAAGGTCGCCTGCGCGGACAAGAACCCACGCGTTGCGGGCAGCAAATGTCGTCCGATCAGCCGCCAGGCGCTCGCGCCGACGGCGCGCGCAGCTTCTGCGTACTCGGACTGGCGTTCGATGATGAGGATTCCGCGTACGCCGCGTGCCACAGTAGGCCATCCGACGAGCGAGAGGACGGCGACCATCGCGGCGAACACCTGTGACGTCGAAAGCACTAGCGGGAGTGCGCCGCGGAGCGCGAGCACCACGTAGATGCCCGGAAGGACGATCACGAAATCCGCGAGCCGCATCAACAGCGCGTCAATCCAGCCGCCGGCATGCGCGGCGGCGGCGCCGATGCCCGCGCCGAGGATGAGCGCGAACAACGTCGACAGCAGCGCGATCCCGAGCGACAGGCGCGCGCCGATTAGCACGCGCGAGAGGACATCCCGCCCGAATGCATCGCTGCCGAGCAGAAACCAGGGCGCATCGCCGGCAAACGAATTCACGCGGCGGCTGCGATCTTCCGCGTAACGCCGTTCGATCGGATCCACGGCATGAAGCGCATACGCGAACGGCGCGTGCACGCGCTCTGCGTCAAGGAGACGCGGCGGCATCGGGGGCGCGTACTGGTAG